>NZ_SOFT01000044.1:0-99520 GCF_004402645.1 Cryobacterium sp. TMT2-42-4 | reverse complement strand
GGCTGCCGCGCCGGCGGCGGCCCCGGCCGCGGTGCGCGCGGCATGACCGGCGGCGGTGCCCGCGGTGGTGCCCGCCTTGCGTGCGCTGCGGGCATCCCCCGCCTGGCGCTTGGCGGAGGCCAGGTCGAGGCGCAGACTGCGCATCGCCGCGCTGACTCCCGACCGCACGTCATCGGCCAGTCGCCGTACGGAGTCGGCGACCTCGGTCTCGAGGTCGTGCAGGTCACCCTGACGGGCCTGGAGTTCGGCGCGGCCGGCGTCGGTGATCTCGTAGACGGTCTTGCGGCCATCCGTCGATTTGGTCACGAGTCCTTCCTCTTCAAGCTTGGCCAGGCGCGGGTAGATCGTGCCGGCGCTCGGGATGTACGTTCCGCCGAAGCGGTCGCTGAGCGCCTGGATCAGTTCGTAGCCGTGCCTCGGCTGATCGGCGAGCAGGCTGAGCAGGTAGAGGCGAAGGCTGCCGTGGGCGAAGACGGGGGTCATTCTCAGACCTCCCCGTTGGCGCGGGCGTCGCCCGGTTCGGTGTTTGCTCGTTCGCCGGCCGGGCCCGCGGGCGCAGCCTCGGTGCTGCGACGCACCACCGTGATGTCGCCCGACACCGAGTTGGCCTGCAGCTCGAGCCAGCTGCCCTGGAGTGTGCCGGTGCTGGACTCGAAGCCCTTTCCAAAGGTGCCGCGAATCGTCTGGTCGTCCAGCTGCAGCGTGCCCGAGACGGTGTTCAGCCGGTAGCGCGTCGCCACATCGGCGCCGAGGCGCACGGTGAGGCTGCCGCTGATCGTGTTCGTGTTGATGGAATCGGGCGTGCCCTCGATGTCGAGGAACACCTCGCTGTTAACCCCGTCGAGACTGAAGCGACGGATGGCCCCGCTCGCCGTGCAATCGCCGGAGACCGTGTGGGCGACGATGCTGCCCTCGAGGCCGCGCACCGACAGCTCGCCGTTCACGGCGTTGAGCTCCAGGTTCCCGGTGACGCCGTCAACCACGATGTCGCCCGACACCGTGCTCAGCCGGGCGCCGTTCGTGAGGCCCGAGATCAGGGCCTCGGCCGAGATCACGCCGAGCTTCAGGGCCACGTCGCGGGGGACCAGGATACTGACGTCTGCCTTCGCGGTGCCGCGGAACGATGCGAAGACCTCGATGAAGTTGTCCCAGCGCAACTGCGGATGGTCGATCTCGAGAGTGTCTCCGTCGACCGAGATCTTGAGGTCCTTGCCGGTCACGCTGTGCACCTCGATGCGAGTGCCCGGCTCGTCGTGGCCGATCACGTCGATCTTGCCGCCGATCATGCCCACCTTGAGCGCCCGAACGACCTCGATGTCGATCACCGTGGTCTGCCCGGGGCTGACCAGCCATTTTTCCAAAGCCATGGAATTCTCCTTTTCGGGGCGGCGTCCGCGCAGCGGATGCTCACCACCTGTTCACGATATATCGCGTTTGTTGAAACTCACGATATATCGCGAGTGGCGAGCTGACAAGCGCCGGCGCGAACTCTCAGCCGGGTTTCAGCTCTCGGTTCAGCCTTCCGTTCAGCCTTCCGGACCGGCTTTCCGGTAGGGCGGTCAACTCTCCGGCTCGATGGTCGGGCCGAGGCGGGCGGCGCGCTCGGCCGATTCGATCGATTCGACCGGGGCGGCTCGCACAGTCAGCAGCGGGATCGGGGCTTTGTTGGCGATCTCCCGGGCCACGCTGCCAAGGAAACGCGAGCGGCGCTGCCGGTGGGAGCCGAGGGCGAAGAGGTCGTAGGCGCCGGAGCCCGCCCGACGCAGGATCTGATCGGCGGCGCCCCCGGTGGCCCGGGTGCTGAACGGGTGCACCGCAAGGTCGGCCAGCTGGCCGACGGCGGCGGACTGGATGCCGGCGGCGATGCGGTCAAGCCTGTCGGGGGAAACGTCGAGCGCGACGTCGTAGTCGAGGACCGTCAGCAGCGTCACGGTCTGCAGCCTCGCCCCGAGGAGGAGCACGACCGTGACGGCGGCGTGGTCCGCGGCCTCGGAACCGTCGATGCAGACGAGCACCCGCACGTCTCCCTCGAGGGATTCCCCGGGAATCACGGCCGCCTCGGCCAATTCCTCCCGCTCGAGGTAGACGGCCAGCCCGGCCAGCGCGATGGCGAAGGGGCCGGCAGCCAGACCGAGAACCACCCAGATCGGGGCATCGTGGCCGCGGCGGATCATCACGAACGCCGACGCAAGTCCCACCAGGACCCAGCCGGCCGCCACCAGAAGCGGTGTCACCCAGACGCCTTCTGCCCACATGCCCTCAGCATTGGCGGCCCGCGCCGAACTTGCAAGGGGGCGAGGTCCGGCGGCCGGGGCATCCGTCGACCGGCTCGCCGCCTGAGCCTCAGTACAGGAAGATCGGCAGCCAGTCGCGGGTGTGGGCGTGCACGATCACGAGGAAGACGACCGCGTCGAAGAGCAGGTGCACGATCACCACGTAGGTCAGTGATTTGGTGAGCGCGAAGGTGTAGCCCTGCAACAGCGCGAAGGGGAACGTCATCAGCGGCCCCCAGCTCTGATAGCCCAGTTCCCACAGGAACGAGGTGAAGATCACGGCCTGCAGGAGATTGGCCTGCCAGTCGGGGAAATGACGCCTGAGCAGGGCGAACGCCGTGCAGATGAAGAAAAGTTCGTCCCAGATGCCGACGAAGCCGACGCCCACGAACAGGCGGGCGATCTCGTCGGGGGCGGTCACGGCCGGCCAGTTCTGGTAGGCGCCGGAACGGATGAAATAGGTCGGCAGAATCAGGTAGCCGAGCAGCAACACAAGCGGCAGATACCAGCGTTCCAGAGAGGTCCAGCGCTGGCCGGTGCGGATCGGGAACCGGATCGCGTGGTCGCCGAACGCGTAGCGGGAGAGCAGGTAGGGCACGAGCACGGCGACGGTCAGCACGGTCCCCATCAGCGCCATATTCGGGTAGCTGATGTCGGCCTCGACCGAGATGGTGCTGATGATCAGCAGTCCGATCGCGATCAGGAGCAGATCCTTGAACAGGGCACGGTCGATGGCGAAGGCGAGCCCGATGGCCGCGGCGAGTAGCGCGTAGCCGGGCAGCGGCTCGCGCGCCCCGAACAACAGCACGGCGGAGGCGGAGAGCAGCGTGGCGGGGACAAGTCCCCAGGAGGCGCGCGGGCGAACCCGTGCGCTCGACGTTGCCGGTCCGGCGCCGGCGCTCGTGCCGCCGCGCGTGCCGCCTGTGACTGGGCTGCCCGTGCTCCCACTCGTGCCCGCTGCCCGTTTCGCTGACCCTGCCGCGCCATCGCCCATGAGATATGGTACCCAACCCGTGCGGGGAACGGCCGGTTCGTCTCGCCTCGCGACCGGGCATCGAGGCCCGGCGATGAACCAATTCGACGGGGTTTTGGGAGCAATGAAGGTCTCCCAGATGTTGAAGGGGCGTTTCGGACAAAATCTCCCGTCGTATTCGCTCGAGGAGTGCGTGCGGGAGCTGTCGCCGGCTGCCTCGCCGGCTGCCCGGCCGCGAGAGCGGGTGAATCGTCGCTGTGCCGCCCTGAAACCGACGTTGCATTCGCTCTCGCGGTCTGCGGCGCCGCTAGGTTGAGGGTGTGAATTCAGAAAGCAAACCGGTGGACGTGCTGCAGAGGCTCATCGGCATTGATTCCGTCAACTCCGACCTGGTGCCGCAGGCGGTAGGCGAACGGATGATCGCAGCCTGGTGTGCAGACTGGCTCACCGCACGCGGGTTCGAGGTGCACCGCCTCGAGGAGCATCCTGGGCGGCCTACGATCGTCGGCATCCGGCGCGGCACCGGGGGAGGACGCTCCCTGATGCTCAACGGGCACCTCGACACCGTCGGCGTCGGCGGTTTCGCCGGGGATCCGTTCGCGGGCGAGCTCCGGGACGGGCGCGTCATCGGCCGGGGAGCCTTCGATATGAAGGGCGGCGTCGCGGCGATCCTGGTCGCGGCGGCGCGCGCGACGGGAGTCAGGGGAACCGGGGCCTATGCGGCCGGGCCGGCCGGGGAATCCGTTCTCGCCGGAGACGTCATCGTCACCCTCGTGGCGGACGAGGAGTTTGGCAGCCTCGGCACCATGGAGGTACTGCGCAGCTTCCGAGCTGACGCGGCGATCGTCGCCGAGCCGAGCGAGCTGTGCCTCACGCTCGCCCATCGTGGTTTCGCCTGGTTCGAGGTGGAACTCACCGGGCTGGCCGCCCACGGATCCCAGCCGGAGCGCGGCATCGACGCCATCGTGCACGCCGGGCTGGTGCTGCGCGCCCTCGATGAGCTCCGGGCCGACATCGAGGCGGCGCCGGCGCATCCGCTGCTCGGCCACGGTACCGTGCGCGTGTCGACCATCGCCGGGGGTTCGGATGCCGCCACCGTCGCCGCCGCCTGCACGCTCACGATCGAGCGGCGCATGCTGCCCGGCCAGAGCCCCGACCGGGTCGAGGCCGAGCTCCGGGCGCTGCTGGAGCGGCTCGCCGTCGTCGTCGTCGGGTTCCGCTTCCGGCTGACCCGGCTCGTGGCGCGTGCGGCGTTCGAGGCCGATCCGGAGTGGCCGATCGTGCGTCTGGTGACCGAACGGGCGACGGAGGTGCTCGGACGCCGGCCGGCTGTCCGCGGCGAGCCGTTCTGGACCGACGCCGGGCTGCTGCACGAGGCCGGCATCCCCTGCCTGGTCGTGGGCGTGGACGGTGGCGGAGCGCACGCCGACGCGGAGTGGGCGGACGCGGCATCCGTCGACGCTCTCACCGAGATTCTGACCCGCACGATCGCCGATTTCTGCGGGTAGTCCGCGCGCCCGGCGATCCCGTCCGAACCCTGCCTCGGCCCCATCGCCGTCCCTGCCCCGCCGCACCCCGCCGGCTGGGGGGAGTCCATGTAGGCCTCATGGTTGTCTTCATTGTTGAACAATATGTAGGCTGGCTCGACATCAGTGACCGCCGGTGCTGACCTTCCGAGAAGTGAGCGCCCCATGGTTTTCAACGTCGTCCGCGCCAAGATTCGAGCGAAAACCGCCGGCGTGAAGACGAAGCTGCGCGGCCCGCGCCGGGCGCAGCGCAGTGCGCTCCTCGGCGCCATGTTCCTGATGGCGACCAGCGCCGTCGGACCCGGCTTCATCGTGCAGACCACAAGCTTCACGGTGCAGCTCGGCGCGGCCTTCGCCTTCGCCATCCTGGTCTCGATCCTGGTCGACATCGCGGTGCAGCTCAACGTCTGGCGGGTGATCGGCGTCAGCGGTAAGCGAGCGCAGGAACTGGCCAACACCTTGATCTGCCTCGGCGGGCTTGTGTTCAACATCGGCAACATCGCGGGTTCCGGCCTGGGTGTCAACGTGCTCTTCGGCCTGGACGCCAAGCTCGGCGGCATCCTCTCGGCGGCCGTCGCGATCGCGATCTTCCTCAGCAAACGGGCCGGGCTCGCACTGGACAAGATCGTCGTCGTGCTCGGGGCCGTGATGATCCTGCTGATCGCCTACGTGGCGATCGTGTCGAATCCGCCCCTCGGCCTCGCGGTCGAGAACGCGGTGCTGCCCGACGACATCGACGTCCTCATCATCACCACCCTGATCGGCGGCACGATCGGCGGCTACATCACCTACGCCGGCGCGCACCGGATGATTGACGCCGGCGTGACCGGACGGGCCCACATCACCGAGATCACCCGCAGTTCGGTGCTGGGCATCATCATTACCGGCGTGATCCGGGTGCTCCTGTTCCTTGCCATCCTCGGCGTGGTCGCCGGGGGCGTGGCCCTGACCAGCGACAATCAGCCGGCGGAGGCCTTCCAGGCCGCGGCCGGCGAGATCGGGTTCAAACTTTTCGGCATCGTGCTCTGGGCCGCGGCCATCACCTCGGTGATCGGAGCGGCGTACACCTCGATCTCGTTTGTGACCACTTCACAAACCTCGCTCCGCACCCGCAGCATCGCCACAGTCGTCTTCATCGCCGTGTCAACGCTGGTCTACACGCTGCTCGGCCAGGCCCCGGCCACGCTTCTGATCATGGCCGGCGCGGTCAACGGGCTGATCCTCCCGTTCGGTTTCGCTGTCATCCTCTGGGTGGCCTGGCGCCGCCGCGACCTGCTCGGCGGCTACGTCTACCCGAAGTGGCTGCTGGGCATCGGCGTGCTGGCCTGGCTGCTGACGCTGTTCCTCGGCTATCAGTCCCTCGGCGGACTCGCGACGCTTTGGGGCTGACGGATGTCCCTGACCCCCACCCTGCATGGTCCGCCGCGCGCCGCCGTCCCGGCGCCCCCGTTTCCCGCCGCTGTCCGACGCCCCGGCGCCCCCTTTCTCCGTCGCCGTCCGCCGACCCGGCGCCCCCTTTCTCCGTCGCCGACATCTACCCCCGCTGCCTGCTTCATCGTCCGCCTCTGTGGCTAACTCAGGAGTTTTGTTTGCGTGGTCACCGGCTGGTGCTGGCCACCGCACTGGTCCGCGGCTTCGGTGCGCAGCCCGGCGGGATCTCCTGAGTTAGCCACAAACCAGCGCAGCGCGGGGGCGCAGCGCGGGGGTACAGCGCGGAGGTACAGCACAGACGCATGCAGGCAGCTGAGGGGAGCGGGGCCGGGCAGCCATGCCGGATACCGCCGGCTAGCGGACGGGCTCGGCCACGATCGACAAAAGCTGGGCCTCGGCGCGCTGCAGGTAGCCGGTGAGCAGTGCCGCGGCATCCGTCGACCGGCCGGCCGCCAGCAGCTCGACGATGCGGGCGTTGTCGTCGACGTAGGGCGCGTGGAAGGTGGCCTCCTCGCCCATCGAATGGAAGACCAGGCGCATCTCGGCGAGCACCTGCGCCATCAGCAAATCGAGGCGGTCGCTGCCGGCCAGGGCCACGACGCCGGCGTGGAACTCCTGGTTGGCACCGGCCATGCCGGGGACCGAACCGGCCTCGCGGGCCTTCCGCGCGCTCGCCACGGCCTGACGCAGTCCGTCCAGCTTCGCCGGGGTGAGCTCCTCGGCCGGTGTGAATGCCAGGGCACCCGGCTCGAGGAAGCGCCGCACCCGGTAGATCTCCCGGATGTCGTCTGCCGTGGGCCGGGCGACGAAGACGCCCCTGTTCGGGATGCGGGTGACCACCCGTTCGGCGCTGAGCGTCGCGAAGGCCTCGCGGAGGGTGTTGCGTGAGACGCCGAGCGCGTCGCAGAGCGACTCCTCGGGGAGCTTTGTGCCGGGCGGCAGGTGGCCGGCCGCGATCCGCTCGCGCAGCATCCCCGACACCCACTGGCCGGTCTCGGCGTGACGCGCCGACGCGGTGCGGTGACGCAGGTCGGCGAGGGTCTCGGCGAGGGTCATGGTGCCCACGATACCGCCCGGTCGGAGCGGCGGCCCGAGGACGGGCGGGGTGTTCCGGCGGGCCGTTGGAACCGGGTGACGGATGTGCTCAGTCCCCGATCGAGGCGACCGCGCTGTCCACCGCCACCGTGTCGCCGGGCTGCACCAGCTGGTCCCGCAGGGTTCCGCTGCGGTGCGCCACCACGATCGACTCCATCTTCATGGCCTCGAGTACGAGCACCGGGTCGCCTGCGGCCACGAACGCTCCGGATGGGGCCATCCACTTCACGACCGAGCCGCCCATGCTGGCCCGGAGGGTGTCCGGGTCTGCGGCGGGGGCCGAGTCGCCCCCGGTGGGGAGCTCGTAGGCAGTGGTGACAGCGGCCGCACCGCTCCCCGCTCCGTTTCCCGTAGCGGCCGAACCGACTGCGCCGCCCAGCCCGCGAAGGAGACTGTCGAGCAGGGCGGCAGGTAGGCCGAGCGCCATCCGTCGCCCGTCGACCTCGATGCTGATGGTGTGCCGGGCGGCCTCCGGCGGCACGGGATTGAACTGGGGGTCGCTGGGCAGTTCTTCGGCGAAGTCGGCCTGGATCCAGCCGGTGTGCACGCCGAGGTGGTCGGGCGCGGTGAATGCCGTCGAAGTGACCACGGCACGGTGGAACGGCAGAACGGTGGGCAGGCCGGTGATCTCGAACTCGGCCAGGGCTCGGCGGGCGCGGCGCAGGGCCTGCTGCCGGTCGGCGCCGGTGACGATCAGCTTGGCGAGCAGGGAGTCGAACCGGTCCGGTACGATGCCGCCAGCCCTGACCCCGGAATCGACCCGGATGCCCGGCCCGGTCGGCACGGTAAAGGTCGCCACGGTCCCGGGGCACGGCAGGAACCCGCGCCCCACGTCTTCGGCGTTGATGCGGAACTCGAACGAGTGCCCGCGCGGTTCGGGGTCGGTGAAGATGGGAACGGTCCCGCCGGATGCGATCTGCAGTTGCGCCAGTACCAGATCGATGCCGCTGGTCTCCTCGGTGATCGGATGCTCGACCTGCAGCCGGGTGTTCACCTCGAGGAACGAGATGGTGCCGTCCTGCGCGAGCAGGTACTCCACGGTGCCCGCGCCGGTGTAGCCGGCGGCCCGGCAGATGGCCTTGGCCGAGGAATAGATCTGGCTGTTCTGCGCAGGGGTGAGGAAGGGCGCTGGCGCCTCTTCGACGAGCTTCTGGTTGCGGCGCTGCAGCGAGCAGTCGCGGGTGCCCACGACGATCACGTTGCCGTGGGTGTCGGCGAGGATCTGCGCCTCCACGTGGCGGGGCTTGTGCAGGAACCTCTCGACGAAGCACTCGCCGCGGCCGAAGGCGGCCGTCGACTCGCGCACGGCCGAATCGAAGGACTCCTCGATCGCATCCATGTCCCAGACGACCTTGAGGCCGCGGCCGCCGCCGCCGAACGCCGCCTTGATGGCCACCGGCAAGCCGTGCTCCAGGGCGAAGGCGCGCACCTCGGCGGCGGTCTCCACGGTGCCCTCGGACCCGGCGACCAGGGGAGCTCCCACCCGGATGGCGATCTCACGGGCGAAGACTTTGTTGCCCAGCACCCGGATCGCGGCGGGCGTCGGACCGATCCAGAGCAGTCCCGCGTCGATCACGGCCTGAGCAAAGTCGGCGTTCTCCGAAAGGAAGCCGTAGCCCGGGTGCACGGCGTCGGCGCCGGAGTCCCGGGCGATGCGGAGCAGCTTGGCCACGTTGAGGTAGCTGTCGGCCGGGCTGTCGCCGCCGAGTGCCCAGGCCTCCGTGGCGGCCGAGACGTGCAGGCCGTCGGCGTCGACGTCCGCGTAGACGGCCACGGAGTCGAGGCCGGCATCGTCGCAGGCGCGAGCGATGCGCACGGCGATCTCACCGCGGTTGGCGATCAGGACTTTCTGCATGGTTCAGCTCTCGGTCGCGGCGTGTGAGTTCGGGGGGGTGTTTGCGGCACGCGCGGGGGGCTGCGCCGCTCCGCGCGTGGCGTGCCGGCAGCGCAGCGGCGCAGCACCCGCGTAGCGCGTGAGGGCGGGCATTAGGGGGAGGCGGGGACGGGCTCGGCAGGCACGGGCGTGAAACGGATGCGCGCTCCCGTCGGCAACTGTGCCGCGAGGTCGAGGTCCTCGGCGAGCACGACGCCGATCACCGGGTAGCCGCCGGTGACCGGGTGGTCCGCGAGGAACAAAACCGGCAGGCCCGACGGCGGCACCTGGATGGCCCCGCGGGCCGTACCCTCGCTGGCCAGCTCGCCCGGCCGCGACCGGGCGAGCGGCTCACCGGCCAGCCGCAGGCCGATCCGGTTCGACTGATGGGTGACGGTCCACTCCGCGTCGCCGAACCGGTCGACGGATGCCGGCTCGAACCAGTCCGCGCGGGGTCCCGGCACGAAGCGCAGCACGGTGACCTCGGCCGGGGCCGGCGGCGGGGTCTCGGGGTGGTGCACGGCGCTGCCGGGGGCGGGCGGCAGCATCCGGAGCACGGTTCCCGAGGTCAGCGGGGCCGGACCGATGCCGCTGAGGGTGTCGGTGGACCGGCTGCCGAGCACCGGGTCCACGTCGATGCCGCCGCGGAAGGCCAGGTAGCTGCGCACGCCCGAGCGGGGGGCTCCGAGCGACAGGGTCTGCCCGGCGAGGAGGGAGACGGCGGAATCCATCGGCAGCTCGCGGTGGCGGCCGACGGCATCCGTCACCGTGAGCGGGAGAACGGCACCGGTGACGGCGAGCACCTGGTCTGCCAGCGCGGTCAGGGACAGGCCGCCGAGGGCGTTCTCGAGCACGGCGGCCGTGGCCGGATTTCCAACGACCCGGTTGGCGCGCCGCAGGGCGCCACGGTCGAGTGCACCGGACGCGGTCACGCCCTGGTCGGCGTAGCCGGGGCGGCCGAGGTCCTGCACGGTCGTCTGCGCGCCGGGGGAGAGCACGCGGATGCCGGTGGCGGGGGTGGGGACCGCGGTTGCCGCGACATCGGGAGTGGCCGTCGCAGCCGGAGTTCCCACCGCGACTGCGGTCTCCGGCCCGAGGACCCCCGCGGCGGCGACCTGCTCGCGCACCGCGCGGAACCGCACCCGGTCACCCGGGCGGATCAGGGCCGGCTGCGAACGCTTCAGGTCCCAGAGCCGGGCGTCCGTGCGGCCGAGCAGCTGCCAGCCGCCGGGGGAGGTGCGGGGGTAGACGGCGGAGTAGTCGCCGGCCACGGCCACGGAGCCGGTGGGCACCGAGCTGCGCGGCGAGCTGCGCCGGGGCACGGTCAGCACGGCGCTCGCGCCGGTGAGGTAGAGGAAACCGGGGACGAAGCCGCCGAACGCGGCGGTCCAGTCCTGGCCGGTGTGCGCGGCGATGACGCCCTCGATGCTGAGGCCGGTGTGCGCGGCGACGTCGGCGAGGTCTTCCCCGTCGTAGACGGTGTCGATCTGCACGAGCGCGGCGTCTGCGGGGGCGGCCGGCAGAACCTGCAGCTGCCGCAGGGCGTCGGCGAATCCCCGTGCGGCGGAGGCGGAGACGCCGGTGATCAGCACGGTTTCCGCGGCGGCGAGCACGTCGAGCTGCCCGGCCAACGGATGCCGCTGCAGGTGTGCCTGCAGGTCGAGCACGTCGGCCAGGCCGGCCAGTTCGACCAGCACGGCGCGGTCGCCGACGGCTCGAATGATGCGAACGGGACCGGCCACGGGGCTAGACGAAGCTTCGAATGGGGATGCCGGCATCCTGCAGCGCGGAGCGCACCGCACCGGCCAGCGCGACGGCGCCGGGGGTGTCGCCGTGCAGGCAGATGCTTTCGGCCGTCACCGTGAGGAGGCTGCCGTCGACGGAACGCACCTGGCGGTCGCCGGCCAGGCGGAGCACCTGCTCGGTGACGGCGGCAGGGTCGAGCAGCACGGCGCCGGGCCGCGATCGGGACACCAGGGAGCCGTCCGGGTTATAGGCACGGTCGGCGAAGGCCTCCACGACTGTGCGGAGCCCGGCCCGGTCGGCGAGGCGCTGGATCTCGGAATCGGGCAGCACCATCACGGGCAGGCTCGGGTCGACGGCGCGGATCGCGTCGACGACGGCCTGCGCCTGCACCTCGTCGTGCGCGATGGTGTTGTAGAGGGCACCGTGCGGTTTGACGTAGCTGACCCGGGTTCCGGCGACCGCGGCCAGGGCCTGCAGCGCGCCGATCTGGTAGATCACCTCGTCGGTGAGGTGACCGGGCTCCATGTCGATGAACCGGCGGCCGAAGCCGGCCAGGTCCCGGTAGCCCGGGTGCGCGCCGACCGTCACGCCGGCTGCGGCGGCGGCCGTGCAGGTGGCGCGGATCGTGCTCGGATCCCCGGCGTGGAAGGCGCAGGCCACGTTCACGCTGGAGACGGAGGAGATGATCGCGGCGTCGTCGCCGAAGGACCAGTTGCCGAAGGATTCCCCGACATCACTGTTTAGATCGATGCTGTCTGAATCGATGCTGGACATCCGGGTCTCCGTCCGTGGAAGTTTGGTTAAGGATGCACCACTTCCGCAGATTGTTCAACAATGTATTGGCGGGTGGAAGCCCGATTCGGCGCCGGAGTCAGTTCGCGGGGCTGTCGAGGGAGGGCTCGGAGGGCGGCACGGAACCTTCGAGGGTCTCCTCGAGCCGGGCGTCGTCGTTCTGGGGCAGGGTGATCGCGAAGAACGGGATCGTCCAGTGGCAGAGCGGGCCGACGAGCACGGCGAAGAGAACCGTGCCGATGCCCACGTTGCCGCCGAGCGCCCAGCCGATGCTGAGCACGGTCACCTCGATGCCCGTGCGCACGATCCAGATGCGCCAGCCGGTGCGCTGGTGCAGGCCCGTCATCAGCCCGTCGCGCGGGCCGGGGCCGAAATGCGCGCCGATATAGAGGCCGGTGGCGATCGCCAGCACCAGAAGCCCGGCCGCGAACAGCAGGATGCGCACCCACAAATCCTGCCCCGTCGGGATCAGCCAGAGGCCGACATCCGCCGCCGGCCCGACGAGCAGGGCGTTCAGCACGGTTCCCACGCCCGGCTTCTGGCGCAGCGGGATCCAGAGCAGCAGCACGACGCCGCTGATCAGGATGGTGACCAACCCAAAACCGAGGCCGGTGAGGCCGGAGATGCCCTGGGTGAGTACGTCCCACGGGGCCACGCCGATCTCGCCGCGCACAATCAGCGCGATCCCCAAGCCGTAGAGGAAGAGGCCGATGAGGAGCTGGGCGAGGCGACGGGTCATGGAAGTCCATCCAATTGCACTATCGGCCCGTTATCAAGTTGCCAGGCCGACCCGGCCCAGCGGCGCGGATGCCGCCTTCCACGCCGCCGGCGACCTGTCGGGCCGGTCCCTCGTCTGCAGCCCGTGCCTAGTCGTCGAGAACGAAGGTGACTTCGATCACGACGTCGTACGAGGTGATCTCACCGTCTGTCACCTCCACCTTCTGTTCCTTGACCCAGGCGCCGGAGACCCCGCGCAGGGTCTTGCTCGCCCGGGCGATGCCGACGGCGACGGCATCCTCGAAGGATCTGTCGGACCGGATGCTGAGTGTTGTTACGCGTGCCACAGTCATAATTGCTCCTTGTCGTTCGGGTTGATGGTGCGTCTTGCGGCCGAGGGTACGCCCCTCCGTCTGCCTCGGCCCGACGGATGCCCCGGGCAGGGAAGTCTGCACACCCTGCAATGAGATACTGAACGGGTGCATTTTCTCGCTGTCTTGAGCATGAAGAACCGGGCGCTGATCGCGCTGATCACCATCGTCGTCGCCGTTTTCGGCAGCCTCGCCCTGACCAGCCTCAAGCAGGAGCTGATCCCTTCCCTGCAGCTGCCGCAACTGGTGGTCTCGACGAGTTACCCGGGCGCCTCGCCCGAGGTCGTCAACGACGACGTGTCGACGCCGATCGAGACGGCGATCCAGGGCATCCCCGGGCTCGAATCCACCTCGACGACCAGCAGCACCGACGCGTCGCTGGTCAGCGCCACGTTCACCTACGGCACCGACCTGGTCAAGGCCGAATCGCGCATCAGTCAGGCCATCAACCGTATCAAGTCGACCATGCCGGAGAACCTCGACCCGCAGGTGCTCTCTGGCAGCATCGACGACTTCCCGGTGCTCTCCCTCGCCGTGTCCGGCGGCGACCGCGACACCCTCGCCGACGACCTCAAGCGCAGCGTACTGGGCGACATCCGTGATGTGCAGGGCGTGCGCGAGGCAGCCCTGGTCGGCGACGTCGGCCGCCGCGTGACCATCACGCCGGATGCCGCGAAGCTGGCCGAACGCGGCCTGACCAGCCAGGGCATCCGCAGTGCGCTGGAGCAGAACGGGTCGCTGATCCCGGCCGGTTCGCTGACCGAAGACGACACCACCCTCTCGGTGCAGACAGGATCGAAGCTCGGCGAGGCCGAGGACATCGCGGCGCTTCCGATCCTCGCCCCGGTGCCCGGCGCGGGTCTGACCACCATCGGCGACGTCGCCAACGTCTCCCTCGGCGAGAACCCGGTCGCGAGCATCTCCCGTGTCGACGGCCGGCCGGCACTGACCATCGCGGTCACCAAGGTGCCCGCAGCGAACACGGTCGACGTGTCCGAGGCCGTGCGCGCGATCCTGCCCCAGCTGGAGGCGGCGGTCCCCGGCGCGACCTTCACGGTCGTCTTCGACCAGGCGCCGTTCATCCAGGAATCGATCGACGCGCTCACCGAAGAGGGCTTGCTCGGACTGATCTTCGCCGTTCTCGTGATCCTCGTGTTCCTGCTCTCGGTGCGGGCGACCCTGGTCACGGCGATCTCGATCCCGACCTCGGTGCTGATCACCTTCATCGGCCTGCAGGGCGTGGGCTATTCGCTGAACATCCTCACCCTCGGCGCCCTCACCATCGCGATCGGGCGCGTCGTAGACGACTCCATCGTGGTGATCGAGAACATCACCCGCAACCTGGTCGAGGGCGCCGACCGCGCCGCGACCATCGTGCGCGCGGTGCGCGAGGTGGCCGGGGCGATCACGGCATCCACCATCACCACCGTCACCGTGTTCCTGCCGATCGCGTTCGTCGGCGGCTCGACCGGGGAACTGTTCCGGCCGTTCGCGCTAACCGTCTCGATCGCCCTGCTCGCGTCGCTGCTGGTTTCTCTGACCATCGTGCCCGTGCTCGCATTCTGGTTCCTGCGGCCGGCCAGGGCGGTCGCGCCCGCCCCGGTGGTTGAGCTCGTCGAAACCCCCCTGGCCCTTACTGCGGAGGTCTCGACCGCCTCGCCGATCTCGACAGGCTCGCCCACCGTGAGCGTCGAGCCCGCCACCTCGCGCCGCACCCGCCACAACGGCAGCGCGGACGCCCCACCCGAGGAGCGCCCGAGCCGCCTTCAGACCGGCTACCTCCCGGTCATCCGCTGGACCCTGAACCACGCCGTCGCGACACTCCTGGTCGCGGTGCTCGTTCTGGGCGGCACGGTGGCCCTGGTTCCCTATATGAAGATCAACTTCCTCGGCTCGACCGGGCAGACCACCTTCCAAGTCACCCAGACACTGCCGGTGGGCACCAGCCTCGCAGCTCAGGACGACGCCTCCACGGCCGCCGAGAAGTCCCTTCGCGGCACCGACGGCGTCGAAATCGTGCAGGTCTCCATCGGTGGCGGCAACGCCCTGGCCGCATTCGGCGGCGGCGTGTCGTCAAACACCGTGACCTACTCGATCACCACCGACGGGGAGGCCAACCCCGACGAGGTTCAGGATGTCGTGCGAGACCAGCTCACGGCCCTGAACGGAAGCGGAGAATTCTCGATCTCGTCCGGCGGAGGGTTCGGCGGGACATCCGATATCGCTGTGGATGTGACCGCGGCCACGAACGCCGACCTGCAGAGGGCCACCGACGCGGTGCTCGCCTCCGTGGAGGACCTCGACGCGATCAAGGAGAGCTCAAGCAATCTGGCGGCCTCACGCCCCTACATCGCGGTGACCGTCGACCGGGATGCCGCGGGTGCCGTGGGCCTGAGCGAGCTCGCCCTGGGCGCACTGGTGTCGCAGGCCATGCAGCCGAGCGTGATCGGATCCATCGTGATCGACGAGACGACCCTGTCGGTCTACCTGCAGTCCGAGGCGCCGCCGACGACGACGGCCGAGCTCGCGGCCCTGAGTATCCCGACCCTGGCCGGACCGGTTGCCCTGGACACCCTGGCCACGGTCGAGCAGGTCGAGGGTCCGTCCACCCTCACCACGACGAAGGGGCTGCGCACGGCGACCGTGTCCGCCACCCCCAGCATCGACGACCTGGGTGCGGCCAACGCGCAGATGACGGCAGCCCTGGCCGACACCGCTTTGCCGGAGGGCGCGACGGCGACGCTCGGCGGGGTCACCGCCGACCAGACCGAGGCGTTCGCGCAGCTCGGGCTCGCGCTGCTGATCGCCATCCTGATCGTCTACATCGTGATGGTGGCGACCTTCCGGTCGCTGCTGCAGCCACTGCTGCTGCTGGTGTCGGTGCCGTTCGCGGCGACCGGCGCGATCGCCCTGCAGGTGATCACCGGCATCCCGCTGGGTGTGCCCTCGCTGATCGGCGTGCTGATGCTGATCGGCATCGTCGTGACCAACGCCATCGTGCTGATCGACCTGGTCAACCAGTACCGGCGTCGCGGGCAGTCGGTGCGGGAGGCGCTGGTCAACGGTGCGTCCCGTCGTCTGCGCCCGATCCTGATGACCGCGCTCGCCACGATATTCGCGCTGCTGCCGATGGCGGTCGGCCTCACCGGAACGGGCGGTTTCATCTCGCAGCCGCTGGCCCTCGTTGTCATCGGCGGGCTGGTCTCCTCGACCGTGCTGACCCTGGTGGTGCTGCCCGTGCTGTACTTCCTGGTCGAGGGCGGCCGGGAGCGCCGGGCCGAGCGGCGCGCATCCGCCGGGCCGAGCTGCGCGCATCCGCCGGGGTTATGCACGCAACGCTGCGGCTAACTCAGGAAAACCGGTGCCGGCTGAAGCCCCTGCCCCCGGGATCAGGCAACGGATGCCGCGGCCTCGCCCGGATCTCCTGAGTTGGCCACCGTGCGGCCGAAGCCGGCCCGGCTCTAGAAGCTGACCGGGGCCGGGGCCAGCGGGCCGGTGCGCACGAGCACGGTGCTGTCGTCGTCACAGCCCTCGATCGGGTTCGGCGTGGCCACCCGGCTCGCGGTGTCCCAGCCGGGCAGCGTCACGTCGAGGGCGCCGACCGGCACGAGGGGACAATCGTACGCGCCGGCTTGGCCGAGGTGCAGCAGGCTGTACGCGGATGTCCCGGGCGCCAACGCGAGGACCGCCACCGGGTACCAGCGTCCCGGCTCGGTGTCGGAAACGGATCCGACCGGCACATTCAGGGCCGTGCCGACCAGAGTCGTCACCGGGTAGCCCTCGACCGTGCACGCCGCCGGGCCGGTGTTCGTGAGACGCAGGTCCCAGTAGAAGTTGCCCATGCCGCTGTCCTGAGGCCGCGACTGCAGCGACAGCGACAGTTGGTTCGGGCCGCAGGTGCCGGCGGAGGCCGAATCGGCGGGAGCGGGCGTCGAGGACAGCGGTGCTGGGGAGGTCGGGGTCGAAGTTACCGTCGGGGTCGAACCGGGCGACGAGACACCGCCTGTCGGGGGTGAACCCGGCCCCGCGCATCCGGCCAGCACCAACGCCGCCGCGCACCCCAGTCCAACTGCCATTGACCGCCCTCGACCCCGCATCACCGTCATAACCCCAGTTTCACACTGCCTGGGCGTTGTCGCCCAGGGACACGGGCGCGGGCCAAAGATGTGTAACATCCCCCGCGAAGCTGACCTAGACTCATTTCCAAAGGGGGGGGGGTCTGATGACCACGCAATTTCCGAAGTTCCTGGACGCACGCTACCGGGTTAAGGACCTGATCGGCCGCGGCGGAATGGCCTCGGTCTACCGGGCCACCGACGAGCGTCTGGGTCGGGACGTGGCGATCAAGATCTTCGAACTTCGCGCCACCGACGTGCCCAATATTCAGCGCCAGCAAGCCGAGATCAACGTGCTGGCAAGTCTGAACCACCACAGCATTGTCACCCTGTTCGACGTCGGTGTGGACCGGACCGAGGCGGACCACCCGCAGATCTTCCTTGTGATGGAGCTCGTGGACGGCGTCAACCTGCGTCAGCGACTCGACCGGGATCCGATGTCGACGCGGCACATCGCCCAGATCGGTTACGACCTGGCGGAGGGGCTCGACTACATTCACGGGCGCGGCGTCATCCACCGTGATATCAAACCGGCGAACATCCTCCTCGCGGAATACAGCTCGGATTCCCGAGCGCGCGCGCGGCTGACCGATTTCGGCATCGCCCTGTTCCCGGACAGCGCGCGGGTGACCACCCAGGGGATGACGACGGGCACGGCCGCCTATCTCAGTCCGGAGCAGGCCCGGGGAGAGAACCTCGGACCGGCGAGCGACATCTATGCGTTGGGGCTCGTGCTCCTGGAATGCTTCACCGGTGAGACGGCGTTCCCCGGGGAGCCGATCCCGTCGGCCCTAGCCAGACTCCAGCGCGACCCTGCCATCCCGCAGGCACTCGCCCCGGAGTGGCGGCACCTTCTGTCGACCATGCTGGCCCGCAAGCCGGAGCAGCGCCCGCCGACCGCGGAGGTGGTGCTCGCTCTGCACCAAGCTGTTATCGCGGAAACCGGCCGCCATCGTAGTGCCGTGGATCACAACCTCGTCAGCGACGAATCCGCACGGCTGCACGAGGTCGCGCGCCTCGACATTCTCGACACTCCCGCCGACGGCGCCTTCGACCGGATTGCCGCGCTCGCCGCCCGGTTGTACGATGTGCCGATCGCGATCGTCAGTATCGTCGACACCGACCGTATCTGGTTCAAATCGCATCACGGCCTCGACCTCGAGGAGATCCCCCGCGATCCGGGCCTCTGTGCCTCGGCCATCATGTCCGAGGGACCCTGGGTGGTAGAGGATGCCCGCACCGACCCGCGCGCGCTCGCAAACCCACTCGTGGCCGAGGAATTCGGCTTGCAGTTTTATGCCGGAGTGCCCCTGACGACCCGGAACGGTTACAACCTCGGTACCCTGTGCGTTATCGACTTCCGACCGCGCGCCATCACCACGCCCGAGCTCCGAACTCTCACCGACCTTGCCGCCCTGGTGATGAGCGAACTCGAACTGCGGCTGGAAAGCCGGCGCGCTGCTCTTTCCTGAAGGGAAGCGGCCCCGTGGCGTGATCAGGCGGTGTGGCCAGGCGCAGTGGTCACGCGGAGTCCTCGCTCAGCCGGCACCGACCTCGATGACGCTGACGCGCAGCCCGTCGAGAGCGGCGACCCGCAACTGGTAGTCCCCGGCCGAGACGGTGTCACCCACCTGGGGCATGCGTCCGAGCCGGTAGGTCACGAAGCCGGCCGCGGTCTCGTAGGGGCCGTCCTCGAGTTCGACTCCTGTGGCATCCGTGAAGTCTTCGATATTCAGGCCGCCATCCGCCAGCCGGGCCTGGCCGTTCTCGTCGGAGTGTCCCTCGGGCACGGGCAGGTCGTACTCGTCGTGGATCTCACCCACGAGCTCCTCAACGAGATCCTCGAGAGTCACGATACCGTCGGTGCCGCCGTATTCGTCGACGACGATCGCGATGTGCACGCCGGCACGGCGCAGCTGGGTCATGGCCGGCAGGATGCGATTGGTGCCGGGAAGGAAGACGATGGCCCGCACCACCTCGGCTACGGTCGTCGCGCCGGGGTGGGCGTCGGGGTCCAGGAGATCGCGCACGTGTACGAAGCCCAGCACCTCGTCGATTGAGCGGCCGATCACCGGATAGCGCGAGTGCGGCAGCGACCGGATCTCCTCCAGGGCGGCGGGAATCGTCTGCGTGCCGACCAGGAAGTCGACGTCTCCGCGATGGCGCATCACCTCCTTGACCAGCCTGTTGGTGGCGTCGAGCACTTCACTCAGGATGTGCCGTTCCTCGACCTCGAGGCCCTCGTGTGCGGCGACGAGGTCGCGCAATTCCTCATCAGACACGAGCTCGCTCCGGGCGTGCGGGTCTCCGCCCAGGAGCCGCACAACGGCGTTCGTCGAGACGGACAGCAGCCAGATCACGGGGCGCATCAGGGTCGCGAAGACCTGGAGTGGCGGCGCGAGCGCGAGCGCGAAGCTGCTGGCCTTCTGCAGTGCGAATCGCTTCGGCACGAGTTCCCCCAACACCAGGGAGAGGTAGGCGACGAGGAGCGTCAGACCGACCAGGGCAAGCGTGTCCGCGGCCCCTTTCGACAGCCCGAGTACCACCAGCAGCGGGGCGAGGTCGGGCGCCAGCGTGGAGGCACCGTAGGCGGCGGACAGGAACCCGGCGACGGTGACGCCGATCTGCACGGCCGCCAGAAACCGGTTCGGGTCCCGGGCCAGGTGGGCGACCGTTTTGCCACGCGTGCTTTCGCGTTCCAGCGCGTGCAGCTGGCTCTCGCGCAGGGACACCAACGCCAACTCGGTCGCTGCGAACACGCCGCCGATGAGCACGAACAGCAGCACGAGCGCCAGGTTGAGCCAGGTATAAACGTCCATGCCGGTCATTATAAAGCCGTTCGAGGACTCCACCCGGGCCGCGCCGCTGCTTCGACTCCTCCTGCGTGTGGCTAACTCAGGAGATCCGGCGAGTCGGCTGCCGATCGGGTGGCGGTGCCGCGGAAATGCAGAGGGTGCAGTGACGAAGCCGGCCATTCTCCTGAGTTAGCCACGGGCGGGCGGGCGGGCTCCTGGCCGGCCGGCGACCTGCCCGGACGTCGGCTGGCTGGCTGGTCGGTGACGGCGCGACTTGGCCCGGGAGGTGCTCTTCGGTGCCTCGGGTGCATAACTCCTGGGATTTTTCGAGACCGCGCCGGACATCCGCGGAATTCCGGGGGTGCCCGATAAGTGATTGAGCAATGTGCAGGAGTCATGCACGACGGGGTGGGGTGGGCTGGAAGGGGGCGGCAAGGGAGAGGGGACAGTGAGGGCGCGAGGCGCAAATCCCTCGGTCAGGCCGGGAGCGGTGATGGGCCGCGGCGGCCGGTCCGCACACCCTGCCGCCAGACCGCCCAGGTCAGCGGCACGCCGGGGCGGTAGGCGAGATGAGCGACGGATGGCGCGTCAAGCACCTGCAGGTCGGCCCGCCCGCCCACGCGCAGGGCTCCGACCGCGTCCGTTCCTGTGTCGCGGCCGAGAGCCCGGGCTCCGCCGCGGGTCGCCGCCCACACCGCCTCCTCGATCGTCAGACCCATTTGCAGCACCGCGGTGGCCACGCAGAACGCCATCGACGTCGTGTAGGAGCTGCCCGGATTGCAGTTGGTGGCCAGGGCGATGCTCGCGCCGGCGTCGAGCAGCCGCCGGGCCGGCGGGAACGGCTGCCGGGTGGAGAGGTCGCAGGCCGGCAGCAGGGTGGCCACGGTGGCTGAGGCGGCGAGGGCGTCGAGGTCCGCCGGCTCGAGGTGGTTGCAGTGGTCGACACTCGCCGCGCCGAGCTCCACCGCGAGGCGCACCCCGCCGCTGAATCCCAGCTGGTTGCCGTGCAGGCGCAGGCCGAGGCCGGCGGCACGGCCGGCCAGTAGCACCTCCCGGCTCTCCGCCACATCGAACGCCCCGACCTCGCAGAACACGTCGACGAACTGTGCGTGCGGAGCCACCACGGCGAGCATCGGTCCGGTGACCAGGTCCAGGTAGTCGCGCCGGTCGATGCCCGGCGGCACGATATGCGCGCCGAGGAATGTGACGACATCAGCGACGGATGCCGCCACCCGAGCCGACCGCGCCTCGCTCGCCAGGTCGAGGCCGTAGCCGGTCTTGCTCTCGAGGAACGTGGTGCCCTGCGCCTCCGCCTCGCGCCGCAGCCGTGCCGCCGCGGCCGTGAGCTGCGCCTCGGTCGCGGCGCGAGTGGCAGCCACGGTGGTCAGGATTCCTCCCGCCGCGTAGGGCTGACCGCCCATCCGGGCCACGAATTCCGCGGCCCGGTCGCCCGCGAACACCAGGTGGGTGTGGCTGTCGACCCAGCCGGGCAGAGCGGCCCGGCCGCCGGCATCCGTGCGGACGTCGGCCGCCGGTGCCGCGGACGCCGCGCCGATCCACGCGATGCGGCCGCCCTCGATCACGAGGGCAGCATCGGCGAGGCGCGGGGCGCCGTCCGCCTGCGTGGTCAGTTCCCGGATACCGGTGATCAGCTCGGTCGGTTCGGGGGTCACGGTCGTTCTCCTGACGCGAGCGCGGCGGTGCCGTCGAGCGCGGCGAGGGCGTCGCGCAGCAGGATCTCGGGTCGCAGCGTGCCCGACGCCCGCCCGTCAGGCCCGCCCGCGCCACCCACCAGCACCCCGAAGTCGGCGACGACGCGTCCGCCCACGATCACCCGGCGCACGTCGGCGGCCGTCGCGGTCAGCGGCAGCTGCTCCGGCAGCGACCCGGCTGTGCGGATGCTGTCGCTCGCCACCTCCACGAGGTCGCACAGGTCACCGGGGATGAGGCGCTGCCGGCCGAGTCCGAGCGCGGCATAGCCGTGGTCCGAAGCGGCCACGAGCAGTTCGGCGGGCGTGAACCGGCCGCGCCGGCCCGATACCAGACGCTCGCCGGCCTCCAGGCCGCGCATCTCGAGCAGCGGGTCGATGACGGCGTTCTGGTCCGAGCCGAGGGCTATCCGGGCGCCGGCCCGCTGCAACGCCAGGGCCGGCCCGATCCCGTCGCCGAGGTCGGCTTCCGTGGTCGGGCACATCACAACCGAGGCCCCGGATGTCCCGATCAGCGCCACATCCTCGTCGGTGAGGTGCGTGGCGTGCACGACGCTCAGCCGCGGAGCGAGCGCCCCGATCCCGGCCAGCACCTCGGTTGGGGTCCGGCCGTAGGCGGCCCGGCAGTCCGCGTTCTCCTGAGGCTGCTCCGACAGGTGGATGTGCAGTGGAACGGCATCGGGCAGCCCGGCGAGCGCCTCCCGGATCGCGGTCGGGGACACCGCCCGCACCGAATGGATCGCCGCGCCCAGGGTGATGCGGGTATCCGTGCCGGCCTGGGTGCCTGACTGGGCGTCGGCCTGGCGGTCAGCCTGGGAGCCGTCGCCGTCGCCGTCATCTGCCGTGGCAGCACGGCCGAGCGCCTCGCGCAGCGAGTGCCACCGGGCCAGCCAGGCGGCGGCCGATCCGTCGCCGAAGGCGCGCTGCGCGGGGGTGAGTGGCATTCCGATTCCGCCGTCGAGGTAGAGCGTGTCGAGCAGCACCAGCCGGATGCCCACCTCCCGTGCCGCGGCCGCCAACGCCAGTTCCATGGCGTGTTCGGCGGGGTAGCGGGAGCCGCCCGGCCGGTGATGCAGATAGTGGAACTCGCCGACTGCCGTGAAACCGGAGGCCAGCATCTCGGCGAACACGGCCCGTGCCAGCAGGAAGTACCGCTTGGGGTCGAGGCCGGCGGCCACCTGGTACATGGCCTCCCGCCACTGCCAGAAGTCGCCGCCGGCGTCGTGGGTGCGGCCCCGCAACGCCCGGTGGAAGGCGTGCGAGTGCGCGTTCGCCAGCCCCGGCAGCACGGTGCCGAGCCGCACGTCGCCGGGCCGCGGCTCGGAGCGCGGTGTGACGGCCTGAAGGCGCCCGTCCGTGCCCACCTCCAGCCGCACGCCGGGCAGGGCAGCCCCGTCGACCAGCGCCAGCTCGCACCAGTAGGCGGCCACCGGTGGCCCCGACTGTCCAGCCCCAGCCCCAGTCCCGACCCCAGCCCCGACCCCGCGCGCGCTCACAGCAGGCTCCGCAGCAGGGTCTCGAGGGCGTCGATCCCGGCGACGCAGTCGCCCACCTCGGCGAATTCTTCGGGGGAGTGCGAGACGCCGGTGGGATTGCGCACGAAGAGCATGGCGCTCGGCACGCTCGCTGCGAGCACGCCGGCATCGTGCCCGGCACCCGTCGGCAGGGCCGGAACGAGGGCGTCAGCGCCGAGCACCGACCGGAATCGTCCCACGAGCTCGGGGTCGAACGTCACCGTTCCGGTCCAGGACTCCTCGGTGACGGCCACGGAGCATCCGTTCACCTGGGCGGCCTCGCCGACGGCCGCCGCGATTGCGGCGACCAGATCGCGGGTCTCGGCGTCGGTGGGCGCGCGGGCGTCGAGCCAGGCGTGCACGGATGACGCGATCACGTTGGTCCCGCCCGGCACCACCTCCAGGCGGCCGACCGTGGCGCGCGCGCCGGGGTGTCCCCCGGTGGCATCCTGCACGGCGACGATCGCGCGGGCAGCGGCCACGAGCGGGTCGCGGCGGTCTTCCATCGGGGTGGCGCCGGCGTGGTTGCCCTGGCCGGTCACGGTGAGGCGCCAGCGCCCGTGCGCGAGGATCGACGACGCCACCGCCACGGGCCGGCCGAGGTCGACCAGGCCGCGGCCCTGCTCCACGTGCAGCTCGATGAAGAGGCCGATTCGGGCCAGGGCGTCCCGGTCGGCGCCGAGGTGCGCAGGGTCGAGCCCGGCGCGGCGGGCAGCCTGGGCCAAGGTGATCCCGTCGGCGTCGATGAGCGCGCGGGCCCGGTCGGCGTCGATACCGCCGGTCAGTAGCCGGGAGCCCAGGCAGGCGATCCCGAATCGGGAGCCCTCCTCCTCGGCGCAGACGAGCACAGCGCAGGGGCGGGACGGCGTGAACCCGGATGCCCGCAGCCGCGCCACGGCCTCGAGCGCACTGACCACGCCGAGGGGGCCGTCGTAGGCGCCGCCGCCGGGAACGGAATCCAGGTGGCTGCCCGTGACCACGGCATCCGGCCCCGGCTCTCCCCACCAGGCCCAGAGGTTGCCGTTACGGTCGGTCTCGACGCTGAGCCCGAGGCGCTCGGCGCGCAGGGCGAACCAGGCCCGCAGCTCGAGGTCGGCACCCTGCCAGAGGTGCCGGGAGTAGCCGCCGCGGCGGGAGTCCCGCCCGGTGTCGGCGATCTCGGCGAGTCCGGCGAGCATCCCGTGGGCGAGCTCGCTCATGCGCACACCCCGCTCACTCCGACTCCCACATCGGCACGCGCAGGCCGCGCTCCCGGGCCACCTCTTCGGCCCGCTGATACCCGGCGTCGACGTGCCGCATCACGCCAGTGCCGGGGTCGTTGGTGAGCACGCGGGCGATCTTCTCGGCGGCCAGGGGGGTGCCGTCGGCCACGATCACCTGGCCGGCGTGGATGCTGCGGCCGATCCCGACGCCGCCGCCGTGGTGGATCGACACCCAGGTGGCACCCGATGCCGTGTTCAGCAGCGCGTTCAGCAGCGGCCAGTCGGCGATCGCATCCGACCCGTCCAGCATGGCCTCGGTCTCCCGGTAGGGCGAGGCCACCGAGCCGGAGTCGAGGTGGTCGCGGCCGATCACGATCGGCGCGCTCAGCTCGCCCGACGCCACCATCTCGTTGAACTTCAGGCCGGCCCGGTGCCGTTCCTGGTAGCCGAGCCAGCAGATCCGGGCCGGCAGACCCTCGAAGTGCACGGTGTCCTGCGCCTTCGTGATCCAGCGGCGCAGGTGCTCGTCCTCGGGGAACAGCTCCACGATGGCCCGGTCGGTGGCCGCGATGTCGGCCGGGTCGCCCGAGAGCGCCACCCAGCGGAACGGGCCTTTGCCCTCGGCGAACAGCGGGCGGATGTAGGCGGGCACGAACCCGGGAAAGTCGAACGCCCGCGCGCAGCCGCCGAGCTCCGCCTCCGCCCGGATCGAGTTGCCGTAGTCGAAGACCTCGGCACCGGCATCCTGGAAGCCCACCATCGCGGTGACCTGCTTCGCCATGGATGCCCGGGCGCGCTCGGTGAATTCCTCGGGCTTCGCGGCCGCGTAGTCATGCCACTCCTCCGCAGTCACGCCCTCTGGCAGGTAGGCCAGCGGGTCGTGCGCGCTGGTCTGGTCGGTGACGATGTCGATCGGCACCCGCCGCTCCAGCAGCTCGGCGAACACGGTCGCCGCGTTGCCGACCACGCCCACCGAGAGGGCGCGCTTCTCGTTCTTCGCCGCGAGCACCCGGGCGACGGCGTCGTCCAGGGTGGGTGCCAGTTCGTCGAGATAGCCATGCTCGACCCGACGCAGCAGCCGGGACTCGTCCACGTCGACGATCAGCACGGCGCCGCCGTTCATGGTCACGGCCAGCGGTTGCGCGCCGCCCATGCCGCCGGCCCCGCCGGTGAGGGTGAGCGTGCCGGCCAGGGTGCCGCCACTGTGTGTGTGAGGCCCGCCCTCACGGGCGGCGATCTTCGCGGCCACGGCGGCAAAGGTCTCATAGGTGCCCTGCAGGATACCCTGAGTGCCGATGTAGATCCACGAACCGGCCGTCATCTGGCCGTACATTGTCAGGCCGAGGGCCTCGAGGCGGCGGAACTCCGGCCAGGTCGCCCAATCGCCGACCAGGTTGGAGTTGGCGATCAGCACCCGCGGCGCCCACTCGTGCGTGCGGAACACGCCGACCGGCTTGCCGGACTGCACCAGCAGCGTTTCGTCCTTTTCCAGCGTGGTGAGTGTACGCACGATGGCGTCGTAGGCTTCCCAGTTGCGGGCGGCCTTGCCCGTGCCGCCGTAGACCACCAGGTTCTCCGGGTGCTCGGCCACGTCAGGGTCGAGATTGTTCATCAGCATCCGCAGCGGGCCCTCGGTCTGCCAGCTTTTCGCGGTCAACTCGGTGCCGCGGGCGGCGCGCACGGGGCGGGATTCGGACATCACTGTCTCCTTGAGGGTTCGGGGGTTCGGGGTCGATCAGTCCATGGGGAGGTTGGGGACGGCGCGGCTGAGACCGGCGGACACGTGCCCGGCAGCCTGGGCCAGCAGCGGGCCGTAGCGACGGATGTCCGCGGGCTCCACCCGGTAGCTCGGGATGACCAGGCTCAGGGCGGCGATTGTTCTGGCTTCCGAACGGATCGGCGCGGCCAGGGCCGTGACATCCGTTTCGACGCCGCGTTCGACGACCACGTAGCCGGTCTCCGGGGTGTGCCCGGTGAGCACCTGCCCGGCCGCGGAGCGTTCGAGCGGCACGGTGCGGCCGACCCAGCTCGAGTGCCGCACCGAGTGGGTGCCCTCGACGATGGCGATGTAGAGCCCGGTGGCGTCGTGGCCCTCGACGCTGAGGTAGACGGACTCGCCGGTCTCGGCGACGAGCCGCTCCATGGCCGGGCGGGAGAGGGTGACCAGCGACTCGCTGCTGAGCGACTGCGCGCCGAGCTGGATGATGCGGCTGCCCGGCAGGTAGGCGCCGTCGTCGGTCTTGTGCACGAAGCCGCGGGTCTCGAGCGTGCGCAGCAGGCGCAGGGCGGTGCTCGGTGCGAGGGCGACGGCGCGTGAGCTCTCCGAGAGCGTGAGCCCGTCGGCGTCGCAGATCACGGCGAGCAGGTCGAGGGCTCGTTCCACGGTGCGGGTGGACGACTCGGCCATGGGTGCTCTCCCGGTTCTCATGCGGATGCTGATGTCATCCAGTAAAACTCAAGTGCCACTGTATGGCAAGAGGCGGCTGGGGGACCCGTTCCCATTCACCGGGTCCAGGGCATGACCGCGGACATCGCCCACGTCCTCGCCGACTTCTCCACCTCCCGCGAACCTGTCTACGCCGCGGCGGGGAGTCGGCGACGGATGCTGCTCGGCCGGTGGGGTCAGTGACCCCCGCCGAGGTTGCCGGCGAGACGGGCGTGGATATTGGTGCTGGCATCGTTCATACCCACGATCACAGCGCGTTTGCCGAGACGTTCATATTTGTTCGTGATGGAGTCGAGGGCTGCGACGGTAGAGGCGTCCCAGATGTGGGAGGCGGCCATGTCGATGACGATGCGGTCCGGGTCTTCTGCATACTCGAACTGGGTGGTGAGGTCGTTGCTTGATGCGAAAAAGAGCGCGCCGGTCACGGTGTAGTACGCGGTCGGCACGGTTTCATCGGTTGAGACGGTGCGTTCCACGTCGACGAGGTGGGCGACCCGGCGGGCGAAGGCGACCATTGCCACGAGAACCCCGACGACTACGCCGATGGCGAGGTTGTGGGTGATCACGACCACAGCGACTGTGGCGACCATGACCGTGGTTTCGCTCTTGGGCATCCTCTGAAGTGTGGACGGACGGATGCTGTGCCAGTCGAAGGTCAGCACCGAGACGATGATCATCACGGCCACCAGGGCGGCCATGGGGATGATGGCGACGACATCGCCGAGAGCGACGACCAGGATCAGCAGGAATACGCCGGCAAGGAACGTGGAGATGCGGGTTCGGGCGCCGGAGGCCTTCACGTTGATCATGGTCTGGCCGATCATGGCGCACCCGCCCATGCCGCCGAAGAAGCCGGAGAGCATGTTGGAGACGCCCTGACCCCAAGTCTCGCGGGTCTTGTGGGAGTGGGTGTCGGTGACCTCGTCGACGAGTTTGGCCGTCATCAGGGACTCGAGGATGCCGACCATGGCCATGGCCAGCGCGTAGGGGGCGATGATCGTGAGCGTCTCGAAGTTGAGGGGGACGTTCGGAATGAAGAGTTCGGGGAGGCTCTTGGGCAATTTGCCCTGGTCGCCGACGGTGGGCACGTTGATTGCGATGGTGACGGTTGCGATGGTCAGCACCACGATGGCGACCAACGGGGCGGGGATGATCTTGGTGAACCGGGGCATGACGACCATGATGATGATTCCGATGGCCACCAGCGGGTACACCATGAACGGTACGCCAAGCAGTTGCGGCAACTGTGCGATGAAGATGAGGATGGCCAGGGCGTTCACGAAGCCGACCATGACGCTGCGGGGGATGAAACGCATGAGCTTGGCCACACCCAGCACGCCCAGGATCACCTGAAGGAGCCCGGCCAGGATGACCGTGGCGATGAAATAATCCATGCCGTACTCGCGTGCTACGGGGGCGATCACCAGGGCGATGGCTCCCGTTGCGGCGGTGATCATCGCGGGGCGGCCGCCGAGGAACGCAATGGGTACAGCCATCACGAAGGACGAGAACAACCCAACCCGTGGGTCGACTCCAGCGATGATGGAGAACGAGATCGCCTCCGGGATCAGCGCCATCGCCACGACAAGGCCGGCGAGGACTTCCCGAGTGAGGAGCCGCGGGGTGCGCAGCGCTGTCATCATCGATGGTTCGGCTTTGTAACGGTCGGGTGCGAGGGATTTCTGAACGAGAGCCATGGGGCCTCCAGGGACGAGGGCTCGCGGTGGCGGGCCAGAATGGGGCGAAGGGAAAGGGGTGCGCCCGATGCGCACAACCATGCGCCGGAACGGCGAGGATGGATGGTGGACTGGCATTCATTGTCAGCCGACGATCACAACTCTACCCTAACGTTAGGGTTATGTTTGAGTTGACGCGTGAGAGGTACCGCCATGTCACCGACTGAGTCCACGGCAACGATGCATATCGGCGAGCTGGCCGAACGCACCGGACTGTCACTACGAACCATCCGCCACTACGACGAAATCGGTTTGCTCAGGGCCTCAGGCCGGACCGATGGCGGCTTCCGCCTCTACACGGACGAAGACCAGGCCCGGCTGATCCTGATCCGGCGCATGAAGCCGCTGGGCTTCTCGCTTGAAGAAATGATGTCGCTCCTCAAGACCATCGACACACTGGACGGCGCCATCGAGGGCGCCGACATCGCCGCCGTGAGGTCGGACCTGGAGTCCTTTATTGCACAGGCCGAGGAGCGGCGCCAGGGGCTGCGGGATCAGCTCGCAATGGCCGACGAATTCCTTGCTCTCCTGCGCCAGCAGTGAGCGAGTGCCCTGCGGTGGACTCAGATGGCTGAGGGTTGGGAACAGCTCACTTCTGCGAATTCACGGGACCCTGAGTAGTGTGACCCGCGGTCGCCCTGACGACCGCCGCGAGTCGGAGCCGCCGGTCGAATCAGAGTGTGCGCAACAGGGAAGTCACATCGCGCCTCATCGACATGGGGTACTCGGTCGTGGGCGTGCCTCGGTCATCGCGATCGCATTCTTAGCCCCGGCCGCATCGTCGTTCAGTTCCGGAAACACGGTGAGGAGACCTTGGAGGCCGGCGACATCCTCGGCCAGGATCCAGTATTCTGCGCGGTCGAACTTTCGTCGAGCCCGGTCAGCTACTCCGGCGACCGCCACGCCGTCGCGCGAAGCGCACGCCTCGACCCACCACGGGACAGAGATAAACGAGACGGACCGTGAACCCGGATTATGTGCGTCGGCGATCATGGATGACGTGCCCTGGGTCATTGGGGACGCCCGCTTCGATCCGCACACACTTGCCAACGTAGGGTCGACTCGACGCCGGATCGATGCGGCTCAGGCTTGCTGTCCAACATCCAACAATGTCGCCAGCAAGGGCCCTGTTTTGGGTCCGCGTCAACATGCGTGATGCCGTGATCACTGAAGCCGAACTGTTAGTGCGCGAAAAGCTGAGAGGCGGCATGGCGGGTGGCTGCCTGCGCCATTCATTCGGCCGTGAAGGCCTCCCCGTTCCTCGGCAGCCAGTTGCCACCGTTGACCTGAGGGCGCTCAAAGACGATCGGCCCGCCCCGCGCCGTCGGCCAGTTCGTTGAGTCCGTGACTTGCACGTGCACGTGAGGCTGCGTGCTGTTGCCCGAGTTCCCGCATGATCCGATGTTCTCGCCGACCATGACCACCGATCCAACTGCGACGCTCACCGATCCTCGCTGGAGATGGGCGATGAGCACAAAAGGCCCGGCCGGCTCCAGTGCGATGACCACGTGATTGCCCGCGATCGCGCGCACGCCCTCTCGAATTCGGCGCGCTTGGGAGAGCGCGTAGGGAATCAACGCCAATTGTGAGCGCCGGGCCTCGTGATCAAGCTCACCGTCGACCGCGGCAACGACTGTGCCCGATGCTGGCGCAAGGATCGGGGCGCCGAATCCGGCAAAGAGCTCGGGGGGCTCCGTCGCTAGCACGGAGCGCCAACCGTGCTTCGCCGAACGGCCTCGTTCGTCGACGGCGATGAAGTCGATTGCGAAGGTCGTGCCGAGCAGATGGGTGCCATGGCTGGGAACACGGTTCGCCGGACTGTTCTCTGCGGTCCACCGGCCCTGGAACGGAAATCGCAGCACGACGGGGGGAGTGCTCAACATGACAGCACCTCCGGCCGCGCATAGTGATGAGGCCCGTTCGAGCGACACGTTGAGTGTAGCGAGAGGCACGAGTCCACCGGGCCCGACCAGATCGGTCTAGGTTGAGGCGTCTCGCCCGCAAGCCGACCCGCGTTCGGACGCGAAGGTCACATGAACCGGGCGGTGCGGTTCCCCCCTGGCATTGAGGCGGGGCGTCGCTACCAATCCCGCAGAACAACCTCCACCCGCACAGGCATACCTGCCGGACCGGCACAAATCGGTCCCGCACGAAGCACGCGATCGGTATGCCTAACTGCCCGTCACACCCCTGCCAGAAATTTGGTTTTGCCCTCTGTCGTACGCCTGGACGGTGAGCGCTCACGCGTTTCGCTGAGGCGGACACTGACGTCGACGCGCTTCCGCCATTGCGGGAAAAACCCCGCCGATCGACGATTCGGTCCTGTCGACCGCACCCGCCGGGAACTGAGGCAGATGCGCTCGCTCGGTGACCAAAAGACCCTTGAATGCGCCCGTTCTCAGCGTAACGGCGCCCCAGCAGCATGCCCCGCACCGATTCCGTGGATCGGTCCAGCAACCACTTGTCAATGACGAACAACGTGAACGCGGTGTCTTTGCGGAGGAACCTCCCGGGCCCGCCGGATGTGTCTTGGGCGGCGACCCAGGCTTCCTCGAGGTCGGGCATAATTGTCCGATGACGGCCAGGAAGAGTGCCCGTTGGTGGCCATGAGATCAGCCCGATTCCTTTTCTGGATCCGACCGCTTAAACGGCGGGAGTATCCTCTTGGGCAATGTTTACCGTGTCTCAGTCGCACCAAAGCTCCCAGGAGGAGGCCCTGCATAGAGTTAAAAGTTAGAGGGGGCCATCGTCGGCGACATCGAGCGTTCCGACGCCCGTGGCTTGCTCGATCGGCCAAGGCCTGCGCATCAGAATTTACGTTGTCGCATCGCATCGCATCGCATCGCATCGCATCGCATCGCCTCAAACTCACCACCGTGGCCACGGCAGTTATCGACCGCAGGACCGATTTGGGAAGCCGCGTCGGGGCGAGAGAAGACGCCGACGTCCACTACGGCCTCGCCGCCGGCAAGGCCGTCGAGCGGGCGGCGACCCTCGCCACCGCGCGCGCCCGAAACCCCGAGCGCTGCAGCACCAGCTGCGACCCGAAGATCCTCGCCACCCCCGACGCGGCCTGGATCAACAAACCCGCCGCTCAAGAAAAAGAGCCGAAACTAGCCGCCTAAACTCACGCTGGCCTCATTCACCTTGACAAATTCCGCAGTCACGGCAGGTCAATCACTCAGGTTGTCGCTCACGGTTGGCTGGTGCGTCGCGAGCCTCGAGAAGGCAATTCTGGGGGACTCCTCGGCTGTGTGTCGCAACAGAACGAGAGTTTCGAAGAAATGGAAATCGGCGACGTTATTCGCTGGACAATCTTCACAGCGTTTCGCGATGTGATTACGCACTTGACATCAAGCGCAGAATCCGGATCCATCTGGGTGGTGAGCGCATGACCGCGATCAGTCATGTGCGAGACCAAATGAATGGTTTCGATCACCGGCCGGCGCTGCCGCACGCTGCCACGGGCGGCCCGGCCCGCGAGGACGTGATGCCACTTCACGACGTTGGCACGCCGCAATTTGAGGACAACACTGATGGTGTCCTTGTCACCTACGCCGTCGCGGGAATCGACGCTGCCTTTGCGATTCTGGTGCGCCGGCATCGACCGCTGATGCGCTGTTGCGCTCTGCGGTTAATCGGCTCGGGTGCGGAAGCCGACGACGTCGTGCAGGAGTCGTGTGTTACCGCATGGCAAAAGCTATCGACATTGCATGACGGTAGGTGTTTGAAGTCTTGGTTGATGCGGGTCGTGCTCGGGCTCTAGTTACTCGGTGATCGCGGGCGAACTCGGGGTTCCAGTATCAACGGTGCGAGGACTACTCGCTCGATCTCGTCATACTCTCGCTCACGAAATGGCGTGTTGGCGCTAACCGCCCGCATCAAGCTGCGCGAACACGCACCCAGAGCGGGGCCCATAACACACGGGGGCGTCACAATGTGGAAAGAGCCTTCACAGTGGCTCCTAGCCACGCCGACTGTGCCTCCGACTGCATTTTTTTCCGGTCTACGGGCATATCTTGCAGAGCGCAACAGTAGAAGTCATGATCGAAGGTTAGGGCCTCGAGTAGGGGCCGAGGAGACAGCTGTCGACGGGGTTGCAAAAGCGTCGCCGTTATCGAACGAAAAGGCCCCGGTTGTGTCGCCCAGGGAAAGACGAGCAAGAGAACCAGGGCTGATCATCGGAGTGGGGGGACTCCGATGCGGAGCGTTACAGGGACGGTTCCTGCTGGCGGATTCGGCTCGCCCGAGAACATCTCACTCCCACCTCGGAGGACTTTTTACGCGGAGCCTGAAAGACCCTTGTTGCCGCGCATCATCACAGCAATGATTGATTCATGGCAGATAAGCAGAACGATGTCGATGAGATCTGGGATGACTGGAAAGACGCGATCACGATGACCGTCAGTGAGCTCAAATTGTGGCTCGACACGGATGAATCCAAGGAAGTCGGACAAAAAAACGATGGCAGCGGAGAGTCCATCGGGCACAAGTCCGGTCGCAGGATCGTGACAATTCTTGAAACGAAGAAAGCCGATCTGACTGCGTCCGATGTCGAACATATGCATAAGGTCGTCAGCTACGTGAAGCGGCACAGGGCACAGGGACCGGATTCCGATGTCGAGCACTCACGATGGCGATACTCGCTGATGAACTGGGGAAATGATCCACTGAAGAAGGCATGACGTAGGAGGTCGGTGCAAAGTTCACCGCGCACGCCGTGTTGGGGGAGCGCCTGTTCTACAAGGGGGCGGGTTCGGCGGGTGCGCCCCATCGTGGGACCAGGAGACATGAGCGACCGGTTCAGCTATTGGGTTTCCCGGCTGGGGGCCTACGACGCACGGCTCTCCAGTCGTGCAACCGGACGCCTCGGTCCCGAACACTTTAGGGGGTTTAGCTAGCGCATCTCTGCCAGCGCGGGGCTGCGAAGGGGGTTCGACCGACTTACGGTCCAGATGACGGCGGCGAAAATGACGGTGGCAACAGCGATAGCAAGAGCGTAGAGCGCGACGATGCTGTAGCCCTGGGCCGGGTTCAAGAAGGGGTAAGGCACCCATCCGTCGGTTGCCCCGCGGACGAGCACGACCATGATCCACACGATCGGGTAAATGAGGGCGATCCATATTTCGTTCCATCGGAGGGGGCTGCGGTCGTTGAAGATCAGCCAATCGAGTGCTGCGGCGAGGGGCAGGACGACGTGCAACACGGTGTTGGCCCAGGCCAGAGAGACGCCTCCTTCGAGCCCGGCGAGCAGCAAGTTGTAAACGAATCCGGTAATCACTATGTAGGTAGTGGCACACCCCCTCGCCAACACCAAACGTGGGGATTGGTGTCTCCCGAGGAAAGAAACGAAGGCGGAGACTGCCAGCACGATGACCACAATGATGTTGCTCTGCATTGTGAAAAAACCGAAAAAGTTGAAGGGGTTGATCGTGGCGCGGGTGGCTGTGTCGAAGAATGTCGACACGATCGCCGCTATGCCGAGGAGCACGATGGCCAGGCGAAGTGACGGAGCAAGGAGTTTCATAGTTCGTCTCTGATCGGTGGTGCGGGTGCTGTGCACATCTGTGTTCTGCATGAATCCTAAGGGGTTACGACTTACATGGCAGATGCCAGTGCGGGGGGAACCGATGCCCCTGAATTTGATTCCACGGCCCGGGGTGCTTGCGCGAAGGATCGATGGGGCCATTAGCTCGCAGGCCTTCCGGTCGCTGGCGCACGAGCCACGACCGCGGCTCCCTGCGGGACCTGGACGGGTCGGCCAGGCATTCGCCCGGACTCGCGCGGCGTGACTATGTCAGTCGCGAAGCAGCGCAGCGAACGCATCCGAGAGCTCACTCCTTTCCCTGCCCAATTCGGGCAGCACTGCCAAGCGCCCGACTGCTATAGCTTCGAAATCACCCTCGTCGACAACTGATCGGGAACTTGACCCGCAATCTCAGGGATGCAACAACCGGAGTATCGAGACTGTCGCTGCGGGGCGTTCCGCTAGAGTTCCACGCCTAGGCGGCATCGACGTCGGTGCCGGCGCGGGGGTCGGTGTCCTGGTCGTGGCGCGGTTGATGGTGGTGGTGAGGGTTGTGTCGCGGGACCGGGGGACGGTGTCCACCATGACGGGTCGCGCTGCATCCCCAGTCGTCCGTGCGGCCACGACAGCACGAGCTGCGTCGTAGTTGGTCATGTAGCGGTTTGGGTCGGCGATTATCTGCACGGCATGCGCGGCCGCGTTGGGCGTGAACGACCCCAGCTTGGCGCGCTCACGAGGCACTCAGCCGAACGGCACACCGCGCTGCACCAGGAACGGCCGCGGGTCGACGGCGGTGCCGTCCGTTCGCACCTCGAAGTGCAGGTGGCAGCCGGTGGAGGCCCCGGTGCTGCCGATGCTCGCGATGACCTGCCCGGCGATGACCGTCTCGCCGACGCTCACGAGGGTCTGGCCCTCGGCGAGATGCGCATAGCCGGTGGCAATACCGTTGCCGTGGTTGATCAGGATCCAGTTGCCGTAGGTCCCGAGGGGTGCTGCCGTGACCACGACCCCCGCGCTCGCCGCATAGACGGCCGCCCCGCACGCCGCGCCGATGTCGGTGCCGCCGTGGACGTCGTTCACCTCAGGCAGCGGTTTATCGTGCCGGGGACCGAAGGCATCCGTCAGGGAGCCGACCGCCGGCGCGGCCCAGCCCGCATCGCTCGGTTGGCCTCCGAGCCGGCCGCCGAAGTCGTCGGTGCCGGCCGCGGGAACCAGGTTGGGCAGCGGTGTCAGAACCAGGGCGACCGGCGTGCTCGCCGAGAGATCGGTCACCTCAGCGGAGGCCGCATCGAGCTCCTGCTGGGCGCCCTCCATGGCGAGGCGGGTGTCGGCGAGCGGGATGGCCTCGATCGCGGCCCGAAGTGCGGCGTCCTGGTCTTGCAGTGCTTCCTCACGCTTCGTGTCGGCGTCGACCTGGGCCTGCACCTCGTCGAGGCTGTTCGTGAGCCGGTCCAGGCTGTCGAGCGTGGCGAGCCGGGCGAGCAAATCATTGCCGTCGCTGCTGCCCGCGAGCAGCACGTCCACGGCTTCGGGCCCCGATCGCTGCAGGGTGGCGCGAACGAGCGTCGCCAGCGCCCGCCGGGATGCCTCGGCCCTGGCGGCGGCGTCGGCGCCGTGGTCGCGCACCAGATCGGCCTGCACGACAGTGGCGTCATAGTCGGCCTTGGCCCCGGCGTAGGCGAGTTTCGCGGCGTCGTAGGCGGCCTGAGTGGCGGCGGCGGCCGTTCGGGCTGCTGCTGCTGCCCGGGCGGCGGATGCCTGAGCCTCGGCCGTGCGGGCGGCGGCGGCCTGCGCTTCTGCTGCTGCAGCTCGATCGGCTGAGGCTGATCCGGCCTCCACGGTCAGCTCTGCCGGTGCCGGTGCCTGTGCAGTAGGCTCGGCGGCCGGTTCAGGCTCCGTGGGCGTGGACGGCTCCTCGCCGAACACTGAGGGAGTGGTGGGTGTGGGTGTGGGTGTGGGTGTGGGTGTGGGTGTTGGTGTCGGGGACGGCTCACCCATCGGCTCCGTCGTGGGGGCTGGAGCCGGTGCCGGTTCGAGCGTGGGGGCAGGGGCGATTGTTGGCTCGGGCTCGGGCTCGGGCTCGGGGACGGGTGTCGGGGTGAGCGTCGGCACCGAGGAAGGAGTCGGTGCATCCATGGGGCAGGGCGCGGCAGCCGAGTCGGCCGGCCCGGAGGGCTGAGCCGGATCCGCGGCCGCCGGGGCATCCGTCGGGAAGAGCCTGGCGCATGCATCAGGGACAGCGGGCACCGCGGCAGCCGGATCCTCCGTCGCAGCAATAGGGGCGTCGTCGGCGAGGGACCGTGCGGGTGTCCCGAAAATCGTGAGGGCCACGATGACGGAGACGGCGAGCTGCGTCGCCAGGTACCGTGGCGGGACCGGGACCGGGGGCAGGGAAAGGCGGAGGCGAGATCGGGGGGAGGGGTTCATGAGTCTCCACAGTCCACTGTTTCAGGGCATCGATTCAGGGCATCGACGGGCAATTCCGGGGCGGTTGCAACGGGTTAGCGGGTGACATCATGACATGGGCCCGTGGGGCCGACAAGCGATTGACGCAGCCCGGAGTCCGTGTTGCCCTGCGATGCCTGGCGGGCTTCAGGCCAGCGGCCCGACCACGCCCGCCGCGGCATCCCGCACCGCGCCCGACGCCACGAGGCCCACTATCGCCTCGATCTCGGGGGAGAGGAACCGGTCGTGGCCGGGGCCGTCGGCCACCGTGCGCACGAGGGCCCGCACCGCGCCGGTGGCCGCGCCGGGAGCGAGCGGCGCGCGCAGGTCGAGTGAGCGCGACGCCGTCATCACCTCGATCGCGAGCACCCGGCCGAGGCCGTCGATCGAGTGCCGCAGCTTGCGGGCGGACGCCCAGCCCATCGACACATGGTCCTCCTGCATGGCCGACGACGGGATCGAGTCGACGGATGCCGGCACCGCCAGCCGCTTCAAAACCGACACGATCCCGGCGGCGGTGTACTGGGCGATCATCAGCCCCGAGTCGACGCCGACCTCGTGCGCCAGGAACGGCGGCAGTCCCTTGTTGCGATTCGCGTCGAGGTGGCGGTCGGTGCGCCGCTCGCTCATGCTCGCGACGTCCGCCGCGGCGATCGCGAGGAAGTCGAGCACGTAGCCCACCGGGGCGCCGTGGAAGTTGCCGTTGGACCGCACCCGGCCGTCAAGGGTGACCACGGGATTGTCAACCGCGCTGGCCAGCTCGCGGCCGGCGATCAGGGCGGCGTGGTCCATCGTGTCCCGGGCGGCGCCGTGCACCTGCGGGGCGCAGCGGAGGGAGTAGGCGTCCTGCACCGTGGGGTCGTCGGGACCGGCGTGGCTGGCGAGCAGCGGGGAACCGGCCAGCAGCGCGCGCAGATTGGCCGCGCTCGTGGCCTGGCCGAGCTGGGGGCGGAGGGCCTGCAAGTCGGCGGCGAAGGCGGCATCCGTGCCGAGGAGCGCCTCGACACTCATGGCCGCAGCGATGTCAGCGGTCGTGAGCAGGCGGGACAGGTCGGCGAGGGCGAGCACGAGCATCCCGAGCATGCCGTCGGTGCCGTTGATCAGGGCGAGCCCCTCCTTCTCGGCCAGCACGACCGGGGTGATGCCGGCCGTGGCCAGGGCCAGACCGCCGTCCATCAGGGTGCCGTACGCATCCCGCACCAGACCCTCGCCCATCACCGCGAGCGCGCAGTGCGCGAGCGGTGCGAGGTCGCCCGAGCAGCCGAGCGATCCGTATTCGTGTACGACGGGGGTGATCCCGGCGTTGAGCAGGGCCGCGTAGGTCTCGGCGACCACGAGCCGCACGCCGGTGCGCCCGGTCATCAGAGTCGACAGGCGGAGCAGCATCAGCGCGCGCACGACCTCGCGCTCGACCTCGGGACCGCTGCCCGCGGCGTGCGAGCGCACCAGGCTTGCCTGCAGCTGGGCGCGGCGGTCGCTCTCGATGAACGTCGTCGCAAGAGCCCCGAAGCCGGTAGAAATCCCGTAGTGCGGGTGCACGTCCTGTGCGAGTCCCTCGATGATGCGGCGCGTCGAGGCGACGCCCTCACGCGCCGCCGCGGGCAGCAGGACGGGCGCATCGTGGCGGGCCACCGCGGTGACGTCGGCGAACGAGATCGGGCCGGTACCCACGGTGACAGATGCGCTAGCAAGGTTCATCCTCCGATTTGACACCAACCGGGCCGCCCGCACGACGGGTTTAGGCTTGATACTGTCCGGGATACCGGACATTTATTCGGTGCCGTTCACACACCGTTCACACACACCGTTCACGGGGAGGCAGGCGCATGACCCCGTCGAAGGTTCCGGCGGCGCAAAGCACGCTGCGCATCCTCTCCCACCTGGCCACGCAGCGTGGCCCGGTGCCGGCGTCCCAGATCGCCACGGCCCTCGGGCTGCCCCGCTCGAGCGTTTACGACCTGCTCGCGGTGCTCGCCGACCAGGGCTTCGTGGTGCACCTGCCCGAGGAACAGCGATACGGCCTCGGCCTGGCCGCCTTCGAGCTGAGCTCGGGCTTCTCCCGGCAGCAGCCCCTCTCACGCCTTGGCCGTCCGCTCGTCGCTGCGCTGGTCGACCGGCTCGGTGAGAGCGCCCACCTCGTCGTGCTGCACGGGCGCGACGTGATCTACCTCGTCGAGGAGCGTGCCCCCCGGCGCCCGTCGCTGGTGACGGATGTCGGCGTGCGCCTCCCGAGCCACCTCACCGCGAGCGGGCGTGCGCTCCTCGCCGCGCTGCCGGCAGCCCAGCTGCGGGCGCTGTACCCCAACGCCGCCGCCTTCGTCACGCGCCACGGCCGGGGGCCACGCACCAGGGCGGAGCTGCGCACCCTGCTTGAACAGGTGCGCCGGGACGGGTATGCCCTCGAGGACGGGGAGATCACGGAGGGGATGGCATCCGTCGCCGTGGCCGTGCGCGACCACGCGGGCTGGCCCGCCGCGGGCATCGCCGTCACCTTCCCGCGCGAGCGCATCGCCGAGGAGTACTGGCCGGCGCTCGCCGCGCAGCTCGGCGGCACCGCCGCGCAGCTCTCCCGGCGCATCCGTGGCACGTAGCCCTGCGGCGCATGTGTCGCCTGCCCCGGCTCCCCGCGCGCTGCCTGCCGGGGCACGCGGCCTCCACAACGCTCGCGGCGCATCCTGTGGCAGCGGGCGCACGTTAGGACATGTGCCCGCTTCCCTACCCTGCGCCGCGAGGACGCGGCGCACCGCGGGCCCGCCGCCAGAGGGCCCCGCGGCTACTCGCCGAGCGTCGTGTGCAGGAAGGCAGCCACCTTTTCGCGCATGACGGCGTCGAGGATGCCGATCGAGTGCAGCGTCCCCGGCACCGTCACGAGCTCGTGGGCGACGCCCGAGCGTTCGAGTGCCGCCGCATACCCGGTGGCCTGCGACAGCGGAATGTACTCGTCGGTCGACGAGCCGAGGAATACGGGCGGATCGCTGCGGTCGAGGGTGCTCGCCGGCGACGCGGCCGTGGCATTGGCGCAGCCGCGCAGGGTTTCGCAGCCGACGTAGTCGCGCACAATGTTCTGCAGCCCCGCGGGGGCCCGGCCCGTGACCAGCGCCTTGTGGCTCAGGTCGAGCGGCGCGGAGAGTTCGGCGACCGCGGCGACCCGGGCCCCCGTGGTCAGCGACCCTGAGCCGCGGGTGCCGAGCAGTGCGGCGAGGTTGCCGCCGGCCGAGCCGCCGAACACGCCGATCCGGTCGGGGTCGATGCCGTAGGTCTGCGCATTGACGGGGTCGCGGGCCCACTCCACGGCCAGGGCGACGTCGTCGAGCGCGGCGGGGAACACGGCATCCGGTACCATCCGGTAGTTCACCGAGTAGGCGACGAATCCCTCGGAGGCGAGCCAGGCGCAGACTGCGCGCCAGTCGCTGTTGCCCTTGTCGCCTCGGGCCCAACTGCCGCCGTGGATGGAGATGACGGCCGGACGCAGCGCGGCCGCCGCGCCCTCCGATGACAGCACGACCGGCGGCGCCGCCTCGAGGGTCGTTTCCGCAGTGGGGGTGATCGTCGGCGAGCACACGTCGAGGGTGAGCACGGCGCCGTCGGCCTGGGTGCCGTACTCAACATTTTCGTCGACCGTGATGCCTTCTGGCCGCTCGAACGTTCGGATGCCGACGATCTGGGTCGTGACGAGCTCGCTGCGCTGGTCGCCGGGTTCGTCGGGCGTCACGGAATACAGCGGGGGGCGGAAGCCGCCGAGGAGGGCCGTCGCAGCCATGGCGATGCTCACCGCGCCGGCAATCGTCAGAAAACGGATGCGATGCGAGCCGAATCGGGGATGGCGTGGGCCGGTGTTCACGTGTGCTCCGAGCTGCGGGGTAGTGCATCGAGACTAATTCGTCTCTCGCGCCTCACCGAATCCCGTTCGGGGGGCGGGGTGGGGCATCCTCGCCTGGGTCAGCGCGTCGGCGTCGGGTCGGGGGCGGCGTCGGCCTGGTCGCCCTCGTCGGCCTCCGGCAGGATATGCGGCCGTAGGGCGGTGAGAATGCGGGTGACGTCCATCGCGACCGTCGCCGCGACCCCCAGCGACGTCACCGGATCAGAGTTTCGCCGCTCGTCCAGCTCGGTCATCAGGTCCGTCAGGGCGGCATCCGCCTCGGCGAATGCCGCCTGCTCGTCATCATCCGTGTCCCAGTCCCGCAGCACCGCGGCCACGGCGTGTAAGGTCCGGCCGAGCGCCGGCCGCAACTCGGGGCGCAACTCGAGCTGGACCGGCTGACCCCAGACCGCCGCGGCGAGCACCTCCGTCAAGTCGCGCACATGGAAGGTCACGTCCTCAAGGGCCGACAGCTCGTCGTAGTCCGAGCGAAGATCCCGCTGATGCGCGTGGGCGCGTGGGTTGCCCTTGCGACTGTCATCGGCGTGGCTGACCGCCGCGCGCACCGCACGGCCGACCGCCACGAGCTCCTGACTGCGGGAGGCCCATCCGTCCCGTTCAGGTGGCCAGCTGTCGGCCAGGGCGTCGGCCACCTCCGAGAGCTGGTCGGCCAGGGTGCGGCGAAAGCGGATCAGCTGCCGGCCGACGGCTTCGAAGGCCAACGGCGGAAAGAAGAGGAGGTTCACGGCGAGGCCGATCACGATTCCCAGCGTCATCTGCACCAGATACCCGATGGAATAACCGTCGGCATTCGGCCCGCCGACGATCAGCACGAACAGCGCCGTCACCGGGATGTACTCCCGGCTCGCGCCGAACCAGCCGGTGGCCGAGATCGCGGCGCCGACGCCGACCGCGAGCGAGATGGTGAGAACGTTCGGCTCGCTCAAAACAATGACCGCCCCCGCGAGCAGGATTCCGACGGTGAGGCCGCCCAGGGTCTGCAGGGCGTTCCGCACCGAACTCATTAGCGTCGGGTACATGCTCACTAGCGCGCCCAACGGGGCGTAGTAGGGGTAGTCGTCGGCCACACCAGGCAGCAACGGCGCGATCGACCAGGCGATGGCGACGGCGATGGCGGCCTTGACCGCCTGCACGATTCTCGGGCTGGTCGCGGCCACTCCCAGCCAGGACACCGTCCTCCGTGCGCGATGCACACTCACCTGCGCCGAAGTGCCGGCGGTTGCCCGCTCCCGGGTCATGGCCGGGTTCCCGGGATCGTCTTGGCGAAGCAGACGCTGAAGGCTTCGCCCACGTACTGACCGAACAGGGGAACCTCCCGGTAGCCGACGCTCCGATAGAAGGAGAGCGCCGCATGGCTCTCCGGCCCGGTCTCCAGCACGATTTCTCGGATGCCGCGGGCCGCGGCATCCGTCTCGATCCCCGCCAGCAGGCGGGCGGCCACGCCGCGGCCCCGGGCATCGGGGTGAACGAACATGCGCTTCAGCTCCGCCGCGCTGGCGGTGCCGGCCCCACCCACCAGTGCGGCGATCCCCAGGGCGCGGGCCCTCGCATCCCGCACGACGTACACGGCGACACCCGGCTGCTCGAGCTCGTCGACGTCGAGCAGAAAGTTGCTCTCCGGTGGGTACAGCGAGTGGGCGTAATCGCCGCTCAGTCGCAGCAACTCGGCGATCTCCGGCTGCCGCGGGGACTCAATGGTGATGGACGTCAGCATGTGAACAGAGTAAGCGGTGAAGGTGAACCGTGACATTGCGGCATCGATCAGGTAACGTAGACAGGTCGGCTCTTGACACCGCGTTTTTTTGTGTGCGCGGATGGGTTTGTAAGTCAGGATGGGCCGGTTTCCCAGTAATCCGCTGGTGAAAAATCACTGTATGTGAACGGCCCCGGCCATAGACTGCCCGGGTTCTCAGGTTGCGTCGCGTGTGCGGCGTTGTTCTGCCATGTACCCAATACAACCCAGGAACATTTTCCATGCCTAAGAACTTCGATCCCAAGTACTCCGCCAAGGGTGGACCGTCCAAGGGCGGCAGCAAGAGTCCCGGACACCGCGGCCACAACGCCGCCGAGGGTGCACCCAAGAAAGCGCGGTGGAACGCCGGCGAGCGTGCCGACCGTGCCGCCGGCCGCCCCGCAGGCAATGACCGTCCCGCCTACGGCAACGGCCGCCCTGCCGGCAACGGCCGCCCTGCCGGCAACGACCGCCCGGCCTACGGCCAGCGCTCCGAGCGCCCCGCCTATGGCGACCGCCCGAATCGCAGCGACCGTCCCTCTTCCGGTGGAGCCCCGCGCGGAGACCGCCCGTCGTACAACAACGACCGTCCGCGCACGGACCGTCCGGCGTATAACAACGATCGTCCGTCGTACGGCGACCGCGCCCCGCGTACGGATCGTCCGTCGTACGGCGACCGCGCCCCGCGTACGGATCGTCCGTCGTACGGCGACCGCGCCCCGCGTACGGATCGTCCGTCTTATAACAACGACCGTCCGCGTACGGATCGTCCGTCTTATAACAACGACCGTCCGCGTACGGATCGTCCGGCGTATAACAACGACCGTCCGTCGTACGGCGACCGCGCTCCGCGCACGGATCGTCCGGCGTACAACAACGACCGTCCGTCCTACGGCGACCGTGCCCCGCGCACCGACCGTCCGGCGTACAACAACGACCGTTCGTCCTACGGCGACCGCGCCCCGCGCACCGACCGTCCGGCGTATAACAACGACCGTCCGTCCTACGGCGACCGTCCGGCCCGCACCGAGCGTGGCGGCTACGACCGTTCCGAGCGTTCGCACTCCGATCGTCCGGCGCGTCCGGCCCGCTCGGCATCCGATGGCGGCCACTCCAGCAACTTCTACCCCGACCGCGACACCAAGGCGCACTTCGCCGCCGGTGACGACGTCGTGCTTGAGCGCCTCGAAGCCATCGCGACCACGGCCGCCGAAGTCGTCGGCGTGACCTTCGGCGACCTGGGCCTCGGTGAGAACATCGTGCGCGAGCTCGCTACCCTCGGTGCCGCGACTCCGTTCCCGATCCAGGCCGCGACCATCCCGGACGTCCTCGCCGGGCGCGACGTGCTGGGCCGTGGCAAGACAGGTTCCGGCAAGACCATCGCCTTCGGCGCTCCCCTCGTGGAGAAGCTGCTGGAGAACAACGGCGCCAAGGACCGCAAGATGGCCCGCAAGCCTCGCGCGCTCATTCTGGCCCCGACCCGTGAGCTGGCTCTGCAGATCGACCGCACCATCCAGCCCATCGCCCGCAGCGTCGGCCTCTTCACCACCCAGATCTACGGCGGCGTTCCGCAGTACCGCCAGGTCAGCGCCCTCCAGCGTGGCGTGGACATCATCATCGGCACCGCCGGCCGCATCGAAGACCTCATCGAGCAGGGTCGCCTCGACCTGAGCGAGGTCGTCGTCACCGTCCTTGACGAGGCCGACTACATGTGCGACCTGGGCTTTCTCGAGCCGGTTCAGCGCATCCTGCGCCAGACCAAGAAGGGCGGCCAGAAGCTACTCTTCTCGGCCACCCTCGACAAGGGCGTCGCCCAGCTGGTCAAGGAATTCCTGATCAACCCGGCCGTGCACGAGGTTGCCGGCGAAGATCAGGCCTCCTCCACCATCGATCACCGCGTGCTCGTCATCGAGCACCGCGACAAGAGCGCCATCATCGGCCAGCTCGTCGACCGCCAGGGCAAGACGCTGATCTTCTCGCGCACCCGTGCCTACGCCGAACAGCTCGCCGAGCAGCTCGAAGACGCCGGCGTGAAGGCCACCAGCCTGCACGGCGACCTGAACCAGGCTCGACGCACGCGCAACCTGCAGATGCTGACCAGCGGTCGCGTCAACGTGCTGGTGGCGACGGATGTCGCGGCTCGCGGCATCCACGTGGATGACATCGACCTGGTCATCCAGGCCGACGCTCCAGACGAATACAAGACCTACCTGCACCGCTCCGGTCGTACCGGGCGCGCCGGCAAGTCCGGTACCGTCGTCACGCTCATCCCGAAGCAGCGTCGCCGCCGCATGGATGAGCTGCTGGGCCGCGCCGAGATCGAGGCCTCCTTCACGAACGCGGCCCCCGGCGACACGTCGGTGCGCGACCTCGCCGGAATGTAGTCGGCAGCAACTCCATCACCTCCTGAAATAACGCGAGAATGGGCATCCGCCGTCACGGTGGGTGCCTCTTCTCGCGTTGCGGGGCGGGCAGGCCTCAGCGGCGAGCTGCGCGATGCCCGGCTGCCCGCACGATGGCTTTTCGGGCCTCCTCGATCCAGAGCACCGACGACCCGACCAGCACGCACAGACCCCACTGGGCCGACGTGAGGGAGGTCGTGTCGAAGAGTCCCTGGAGCACGTCCAGCTGCACCACGAGGACCTGCAGGATGATCACGGCGGTGAGTGCCAGCCAGATGCTGCGGTTGGTGAACGTCTGGAGTGAGAAAACGGAGTGGGTGTCCGAGCGCACGTTGAGCAGGTTGAACACCTGGTAGAAGACGAAGGTTGTGAACGCGAGGGTGGTGGCGAAGGCCGCGTTGCCCGCACTGTCCGGGAACAGGGCGGACGCCTGGATCAACACGGTCAGGGTTCCCGCGGCCATGACGAGGCCGAGCCCGAGAATACGCAGCATCCTGTCCCGGGTGAGCAGAGGTTCGTCGGACGGGCGCGGAGGACGGCTCATCGTTCCGGGTTCGGCCGGATCCAAGCCGAGCGCCAGTGCGGGTGGGCCGTCCATGATGATGTTGACCCAGAGGATCTGAAGCGCCGTGAACGGCGCGCCCGCGGCCCACCCGGTGACGCCCGCGATCAGGAAGATGAGCACGAATCCCCACGCCGTAGTCAGCTGGAACCTGACGAACTTCAGGATGTTGGCGTAGATGCCGCGTCCCTCCCGCACCGCGGCGACGATCGTGGAGAAGTTGTCGTCGGTGAGGATCATGTTTGCGGCGCCTTTGGAGACATCCGTGCCGGTGATACCCATGGCGATGCCGATGTCGGCCTGCTTCAGGGCCGGCGCGTCGTTGACGCCATCACCGGTCATTGCAACGACATTGCCGCCGGCCTGCAACGCCCTGACCACCCGGATCTTGTGTGCCGGGGTGACCCGGGCGAGCACCCCGTAGTCAGCGGCCCGGGCGGCGAGCGCGTGGTCGTCGAGGTCGTCCAGCGTCGGACCGGCAGCAGCCTCTCCGGGCAGGCCCAGGTTGCGGGCGATGGCCGAGGCCGTCACAAGATGGTCGCCCGTGATCATGTGCACGCGGATGCCGGCGCCGAGCGCCACCGCGATGGCCTTGGCCGCCTCAACCCGGGGTGGATCGACGATTCCGACGATGGCGTAGAGGGTCAGCCCGGTGACCAGGGAGCGACCCGAGTCGTCGCCCGGAACGGTGCCGGCGTCGAGGGTGCGTCCGGCGACCATGATCGTGCGCAGACCCTCACCGGCCAGTTCCTGGATGGTGTCGTGGATTCGTTGCTGCATGGTGGCATCGAGAGGGCGGATGCCGTCGTCGGTGAGCACCGAGTCGGTCAGGGGCAGCAGTGCGCCCGGTGCGCCCTTGGCGAAGCAGCGGTGTCCGGGCGGTCGCGGCAGTCCGGTCGTCGGCTCTGCCGGCCGGTGGAATGTGGCCATGAATTTGTAGTCGGAGTCGAAGGGCACTTCGGCTACCCGGGGGTGGGTCCGCCTCGCAGCTGCGACGTCGATGCCGCCCTTCTCGGCGAGTACGGCCAGGGCTCCTTCGGTGGGGTCGCCGACCAGCATGCCGTCGTTCAGTACGGCGTCATTGCACAGGGCCATGGTCAGGAACGCCTCGGTGAGGTCAGGTAGGGGACGGTCATCGCCAGTGAGGATCCGGCCGTCGGTGGAGTAGCCCTCGCCGGTGATGCGGAAATCGCGGTCATGGGTGTGCAGTCGGCGGGCCGTCATCTCGTTCATGGTCAGCGTGCCGGTCTTATCGGTGGCGATATGGCTGACGCTGCCGAGGGTTTCCACCGCCGAGAGCTGCTTGATGATGGCGCCTCGGGCGGCCAGCCGCGAAGCGCCCATCGCCAGGGTGAACGCGACGACCGCGGTGAGACCCTCAGGAATGGTCGCCACGGCCAGCGAGACGGCGGTGATCAGCAGCTCGGTCCAGGAGTCCCCGCGCAGGAGGCCCAGCACGAAGACGATCGCCACCACGACCAGCGCCGCAACGGTGAGCAGCTGGGCCAGCTGGTCGATCCTCCGCTGCAACGGTGTTTTGTCGTTCTTCACCTCGTTCAACAGCACCGCGATGCCGCCGACGGCCGTGCCCATGCCGGTGTCGGTGACCACCATGGTGGCGCGGCCGCGGGTGACCAGGGTGTTCATGAAAAGCATGTTGGTGCGGTCTGCGAGCGGCAGTTCCGCATCGTCCAGAGCGGGAATCGTCTTCCCGACCGGCTCGGATTCCCCGGTCAGAGTCGCCTCGGCCACCTGCAAACCGGCATTCTCGATGATGCGACCGTCCGCCGGAACGGAGTCCCCGGCGTCGAGGAGCACGATGTCGCCCGGCACAAGATCGGAGAATTGCACCTCGAGTTCGGTTCCGTCCCGCCGAGCGACGGCCTTGCCTTCCGACAGTTGCTGCAGCGCCTGAAGGCTACTCTCGGCCCGCCGCTCCTGCACATAATTCAGAACGGTGTTGAGGATGATCACGACCAGGATTACGATCGGCGTCTCGAGTTCCCGCGAGACGACGGCGCTGACGACCGCGGCCACCAGGAGCACGATCGTCATCTTCTCGCCGAGAAGGCGCACGATCTTGCGCCAGGTCGGCACGCGGTTCGGCTTACGCAGCAGGTTCGGTCCGTATCGCCGACGGCGGTCGTCGACCTCGGATGCGGCGAGCCCGGTGCGGGCGTCGACGTCCTGCGCCGCCATGGTTCCAGCGGCCGAGAGGGTGTGCCAGGCGGCGTGCTCGGTGGCCGCCGCTGCGGGAGAGGTGGTGGGCATCCGTCTGGGTCAGCGATTCGGCCGTTTGCGCGTCACCAGCACCGGGCAGACCGAGAGCCGGGTGCACTGGTCGCTGACCGAGCCCAACAACAGTCCAGCCAGGTTGCCGCGCCCGCGGGAACCGACCACGAGCATCCGTGCCTCACGCGACACCTCGATCAGGCTGCGGGCAGGCCCCGCATGCACGGCCCGGTAGTCGACGCTCACGTGCGGGAAGGCATGCACCAGCACAGCGGTGTCCTCGATCAGTGCGGCCCGAACCGCCTCCGAGTATTCGGCGAACGTCGACACGTAGCCGAACTCCCAGTTCGCGGGCCTGGGTGCGGTGTCGATTGACCAGGCGCGCACGATCACGACCGGGGCGTGCAACGGTGCGGCGAGCTCGAACGCCGTGGTGAGCGCGTGGTCTGCGAAGGCCGAGCCGTCGTGGCCGACGACGATGCCACCGGCCGGCGACGGCGCCGGCGTGGATGCCTCGGCGGTTTCCGGTGTACCTGCGGGGGTGGTGCCTTCGGTGCTCACGGCGGACTCTCCGAACTGGGGGATGAATGACGCAGAAACGATCAGAACACTCCCAGATTAGCGAACTGCCGTTCAGGTGTCCAACGGGGGGGGTGGGACCGGCACGAGCACGGCGAGCAGCTCGTCGAGTTCGTGGCCTTCGGACACCGGATGCCGGAATGGTCGCCCGGGGGCGATCTGGTAGCTGTTGCGCCGCCCGACCCGGGTTCTCGTGATGTACCCGCTCGCCACGAGATCGGCGATGATCTTCTGGGCGCCGCGCTCGGTGACGCCCACCCGGGAGGCCACCTCGCGCATCCGGCACTGTGGATCCCGCGCGATCGTGACGAGCACGTGGGCGTGGTTGGTCAGGAACGTCCAGCGGGCGTCGCTCCCGGGGTTGGGCCGGGGCTCCTGGTCAGGGTCCGATGCGTTCATGTAAGTGAGATTAGTCCACCGGTCTCGCGCCGTCTTGCGCCCGGGGCACGAACGGCGGTCGGTCGGGCGCGTCGACGATCAGGTTCGTGATGCGTGCAGTGCACAGCCGACGGCCCTGGTCGTCGCTGATCACGATCTCGTGGCAGGCGATCGTACGCCCGAGCCGGATGGCCGTCGCCACCCCGGTCACGATTCCCGACCGCGCCGCGAGGTGGTGGGTCGCGTTGATGTCGAGGCCCACCGCGCTTCGCCCCGGGCCCGCATGAATCACGGCAGCCCACGAGCCGAGTGCTTCGGCGAAGGCGACGGATGCCCCGCCGTGCAGCAGCCCGAAGGACTGCCGGTTGCCCTCCACCGGCATCGTCGCGACGACCCGCTCCGCGGACTGCTCGACAATGGTCACGCCCATCTTCTCGTCAAGTTCGCCGAGCGTGATCTTCCAGTTCTCGTTCACTTTTCTCCTCTATCCGGTGGTCGGGCGCGCCGAGACCCGCGAGCCCGGCGCCACCCGCAGCCCGTCGAGCGCCACCGCGAGCACATCGTTGGCGAGTTGCCCGGCATCTTCCGGCCCCTCCGGCCGGTACCACTCCACGATCGAGTTCACCATGCCGAACAGCAGCCGGGTCACGATCCGAGGGTCGATGTCGCCGCGCAGGGAACCCTCGTCGCGGGCCTCCACCACGAGGGCGGACACGGCCCGGTCGAATGCGCGGCGGCGGGCGAGCGCGGCGCGCTCGACATCCGTGTTGCCGCGCACCCGCAGCAGCAGCGTCACGTAGGGCAGCCGGGAGGTGAGCACCTCCACGGCTCCGCGCAGCACCGCGGCGAGCCGGTCGATGGCCGGGCCGCACTGGGCGCTCTGCTTGAGCAGCACCCCTTCGAGTCCGTCGAGGGCCTCGCCGAGAGCCTGTTCCAGCAGCTCCTCCTTCGAGGTGAAGTGGTGGTAGATCGCCGATTTCGACAGGCCGAGGCGGGTCGCGAGCACGCCCATCGAGGTGGCGTCGTAACCGAACTCGTTGAAGGCGGCGACCGCCACCTCGAGGATGGCGGGCTGGTCGTATCCGGGGCGGCCACGTTTGGCCAGGGCTGGTTCAGACATAATCGAGAAGTCTGTCACGGGCCGGGTTCCCGGAGGAGCGACCGGCCCGTGGCTGCGCGGGTTGTGCGGCAGACTCAGCGCAGGTCGTAGACACGCTTGTGCTTGCCGGTGCTGCGCTCGAGCGTACCGGGTTCGACGATCAACACGTTGACGCTGGACCCGATCAGGTCCTTGATCTTATGGATCAGCAGCGCTGAGGCGATGTCGGAGGCCGCATCGCTGGCGTGCTCGTGCCGTTCGATCCGAACGGTCAGTTCGTCCATCCGATTCGGCCGGGTCAGCTCGATCACGAAGTGCGGGGAGAGGCTCGGGATGCTGAGCACGATCTCCTCGATCTGGGTCGGGAACAGGTTGACGCCGCGCAGGATGATCATGTCGTCGTTGCGACCGGTGATCTTCTCCATCCGGCGCATGCCGGGGCGGGCCGAGCCGGGCAGCAGGCGGGTCAGGTCGCGGGTTCGGTAACGGATGACCGGGAACGCTTCCTTGGTCAGTGACGTGAACACGAGCTCACCCTGGGTGCCGTCAGGCAGCACGAGTCCGCTGTCGCCGTCGATGATCTCGGGCAGGAAGTTGTCCTCCCAGAGGTGCGGCCCGTCCTTCGTCTCGATGCACTCGTTGCCCACGCCCGGGCCCATCACCTCGCTGAGCCCGTAGATATCGAGCGCGTCGAAGTCGAGGCGGTCTTCCAGCTCGAGCCGCATCTGATTGGTCCACGGCTCTGCGCCGAGCACGCCCGCTTTCAGGCTGGACGAGCGAGGGTCCATGCCGGCCGCAACCATCGCATCCGTGATCGTCAGCAGGTAGCTGGGCGTGGCCATGATGACGTCCGGTTCGAAGTCCTGGATCATCTTGACCTGCTTGTTGGTCTGGCCGCCGGACATCGGGATGGCGGTGGCGCCCAGCGCTTCGATGCCCGCGTGCGCGCCGAGGCCGCCGGTGAAGAGGCCGTAACCGTACGCGTTGTGCACGCGCATGCCGGGCCGCACGCCGGAGGCGCGAAGGCTGCGCGCCACCAGGCCCGCCCACATCCTGAGGTCATTCTTCGTGTAACCGACGACGGTCGGCAGCCCGGTGGTCCCTGAGGAGGTGTGGATGCGCGCGACCTGGTCCATCGGCACCGCGAACATGCCGAACGGGTAGGAGACGCGCAGGTCGTCCTTGGTCGTGAAGGGCAGCAGGGCCACATCGTCCAGGGTACGGATGTCGTCCGGGTGCACTCCCGCCTCGTCGAACTTGCGGGTATAGAGAGGTACGTTCTGGTAGGCGAGCCGTACGGTCTTCTGCAGCCGGGTCAGCTGTAACGCCTGCAGTTCGTCACGGGACATCCGCTCCTCGGGATCGAGTTCATCCTGGGCCGGGGCGTGCAAGCGGGTCTTGGTCATCGTTGACATGGGGCCTCCTGGTGGAATACGGATCTAAAGTAGGGGAGCGACGGAACCGGGCACGGGAAAGTTGGTGGTGCGGCTGCGCCCACGGAACTCCGCCACCGGCACACTGTGCTCGTTGGCAACGCGCACGTCATACAGTCCGGAGCGACCGCTCTTGGTGCGCAGCACGGCGGTCGCGGTGAGGGTCTGCCCGGCGGCGGTGGGCTTCAGAAAGGTGATGTCGGCGCCCGACGCGAGCGTGACGTGGTGGTCGTCGTTGCAGGCGATCGCAAACGCGGTGTCGGCCAGAGCGAAGACGATCCCGCCGTGCGTCACGTCGAAGCCGTTCATCATGTCGTCCCGCAGGAGCATGGAGACGACCGCGCGGCCGGGCTCTGAGGCGTGCACGACCATGCCGAGTGCGGCCGATGCCCGGTCGTTCTCCATCATTGCCCCGTTGGAGGGCGGTAAAACTTCCGTCATGTGGTTCTCCTCATTGAGTTCCGCGGGCCGCAACGCATGGTTGTGGGGGTCGTAGGGAAACCATATACTAACTGAACGATCGGTTGGTAAAAGTTCGCCAAACCCAGGAGTCAACGATGACAATCCCGCCAGTTCCCTACGCTATCGCTCCGGACAGCGCCGCCACGGTGTCGGCCGAGGAGCAGCAGTTCAACGACCTGATTGCCGCCGATTCGCGAATCGAGCCGCGTGATTGGATGCCGGACGGCTACCGCAAGACCCTCATCCGCCAGATTTCCCAGCACGCGCACTCCGAGATCATCGGGATGCAGCCGGAGGGCAATTGGATCACCCGGGCGCCCAGCCTGAAGCGCAAGGCGATCCTGCTGGCCAAGGTGCAGGACGAGGCCGGCCACGGCCTCTACCTCTATTCGGCCGCGCAGACCCTCGGCATCAGCCGTGACCTGATGACGGAGCAGCTCATCGCCGGCAAGGCGCGCTACTCGTCGATCTTCAACTACCCGAGCCCCACCTGGGCCGACATGGGCGCCATCGGCTGGCTCGTCGACGGCGCCGCGATCTGCAACCAGGTGCCGCTCTGCCGCGCGTCCTACGGTCCGTACGGGCGCGCCATGGTGCGCATCTGCAAGGAGGAGTCCTTCCACCAGCGGCAGGGCTTCGAGATCCTGCTCGAGCTGATGAACGGCACGACCGCCCAGCGCGAGATGGCCCAGGAATCGGTCAACCGCTGGTACTGGCCGGCCCTGCAGATGTTCGGGCCGCCCGATGACGACTCGCCCAACTCGGCGCAGTCGATGGCCTGGAACATCAAGCGGTTCTCCAACGACGACCTGCGCCAGCGCTTCGTCGGAATGCTCGTGCCGCAGGCCGAGGTGCTCGGTGTGACGCTGCCGGACCCGGACCTGCGCTGGAACGAAGACAAGGGCGCGTACGACATGGGCGAAATCGACTGGACCGAATTCCACGAGGTGCTCGCGGGCCGCGGACCGGCGAACGCCAGGCGTCTCCAGCGCCGCCGCGATGCGCACGACGAGGGTCAGTGGGTGCGTGAGGCTGCTGCCGCGTACGCCGCCAAGCAGGCCGTGAAGGCGGTCGCATAATGAGCGCTCCCGGTGCATCCGAGAAGGAGATCTGGCCCCTTTGGGAGGTTTTCGTGCGCTCCAGCCGCGGAATCAGCCACACCCACGTGGGTTCCCTGCACGCTCCCGACGCCACCCTCGCGGTGCGCAACGCGCGTGACCTCTATACCCGCCGCAATGAGGGCGTCTCGATCTGGGTCGTGCCTGCCGACGCGATCACCACGAGCGATCCGGATGCGAAGGGTGCCTTCTTCGAATCGCCCGCCGGCAAGAACTACCGCCACGCGAGCTATTACACGAAGAGCGAAGGGGTGAAGCACCTGTGAGCGACACCATCGAACAGGACGGCCACGGCCACGTCGACGTCGACACGGTCCAGCTCTCCGCGGAACTGGTCGAAGCGGCATCCGTCGCCTCGCACGACGTGGCGGAATACGCGCTTTGGCTCGGCGACGACTCGCTCGTGCTGGCCCAGAACCTGGGCTGGTGGATCTCCCGCGCCCCGGAGCTGGAAGAGGACATCGCCCTCGGAAACATCGCCCTCGACCTGATCGGGCACGCCCGTTCCCTGCTGCACTACGCCGGGGCCGAATCCGGCCGAACCGAGGACGACCTGGCGTACTGGCGTGACGAACCCCAGTGGCGCTCGGCGCACCTGTTCGAGCAGCCCAACGGCGACTTCGCGCACACGATCGCCCGGCAGTTCATCGCGGCACACTACCTGTTCGAGCTCTACAGTGCGCTGACGCGGTCGACGGATGCGACGCTCGCCGCGATCGCGGCTAAGGCCGTCAAGGAGGTCGACTACCACCGCGACCATTCCATCCAGTGGGTGCTGCGTCTCGCTCAGGGTACCGAGGAATCCCGCCGGCGCATGATCACCGGTCTCTCCGACCTATGGCCGTTCGTGGAGGAGCTCTTCGTCGACGAGCCGTCGATCGACCGGCTGGAGGGCGTCGCCGTGCGGCCGTCCTCCCTCCAGGCCTCAGTCCTGGGCGCCATGTTCCCCGTGCTCGCCGAAGCCGAGCTCGAGGTTCCCCGCGGCTTCATCTCCTCCGGGGGCGGGCGCCGCGGCGACCACTCCGAGAACCTCGGGCCGTTGCTCGCCGAGATGCAGGTGCTGGCGCGGGCGCACCCCGGCGCGAAATGGTGACCGCGGCCTCCCTCGCCCGTCCGCGTCCGGGCGACGCGGCGTCGCAGAAGGCCTGGGACATCGCCGCCGAGGTCTGCGATCCGGAGGTCCCCGTACTCACGATTGAAGACCTGGGAGTGCTCCGGTCGGTCGCCGTTTCGGCCGACGGAACCCACGTCATCCTTACGCCGACCTACAGCGGATGCCCCGCGATGGAGGCCATGCGCGACGACGTCCGGGCGGCCCTCACCGATGCCCACTACCAGAACGTCACCGTGGAACTCGTGCTCGCCCCGGCCTGGACCACCGACTGGATGAGCGAGGAGGGCAAGGCGAAGCTGGTCAGTTATGGCATCGCCGCCCCGACCGGCCACTCCGGCGTGCGCCCGACCGGCGCCGTCCGACTCCAACTCGCGGTCAAGTGCCCGCGCTGCTCCTCACTGAATACGCGGGAACTCGCCCGCTTCGGTTCGACGTCGTGCAAGGCGCTCTACGAGTGCCGGGACTGCCTCGAACCGTTCGACTACTTCAAGGTGTTGTAACCATGGCCGCACTCAATCTGGGCAGTACCGATTCAGCCGTTCTCGACCTTGCCGCCGAGCCTACGAAGCGCCGCGCCCGGTTCCACACCCTCGCCGTCGGCGAGGTGCGTCAGCTCACCCAGGACAGCGTCGAGGTGACCTTCCTGGTTCCCGAGGAATTGCAGGGGGAGTTCGACTACGACCCCGGGCAGCACCTGGCGTTGCGCGCCACGATCGGCGGCCGGGAGTTGCGCCGCAGCTACTCGATCTGTCGTCCGCACGCGCTCGGCTCGGTCAGCGTCGCGATCAAGCGCGACCTCGGCGGGGTCTTCTCCAGCTGGGCGAACACCGAACTCCGGGCCGGGGCCCGCCTTGACGTGATGAGCCCACAGGGTACGTTCACCACTGCGCTGGATACTCTGGACGACAAGCACATCGTCGGAATCGCCGCCGGCAGCGGGATCACGCCGCTGATGTCGCTCGCGCACACCGTGCTCGAACGCTCGGAGACCTCCCGCTTCACGCTCGTCTACACGAACCGCACCGCGCTCGACGTGATGTTTCTCGACGAACTCGCCGACCTGAAAGACCGGTACCCGGCCCGGCTGGCACTGCACCACGTTCTCTCGCGCCAGTCCCGCTCCTCCGCCCTGCTCTCCGGCCGGATCGACGAGGAGAAGCTGCGCCTGATGCTGGCCAGCATCATCCGTCCCGCCGCCGTCGACGAGTGGTTCCTCTGCGGGCCGTTCGAACTGGTGCAGTTGTGCCGCGACACGCTGGAGAGCGTGGACGTCGAGCCGGGCCACATCCGGTTCGAACTGTTCACGACGGGGGAGCCGACACACGCGGCCGGCGACACCGGGCGGCCGGTGGTCGTCGAAATCGGCGACAAGACCTTCGAGATCGAGTTCACGCTCGACGGCGAGAGCGCCACGGTGACCACGCCCGTCAACGCGAAGGAGAGCATCCTGAACGCAGCCCTGCGTGTGCGGCCGGACGTTCCGTTTGCCTGCGCCGGGGGAGTGTGCGGCACCTGCCGCGCCAAGCTCGTCAGCGGTGACGTCACGATGACCGAGAACTACGCCCTCGAACCGGACGAACTGGCCCGCGGCTACGTGCTCACCTGCCAGTCGCACCCAACGACCGACCGGGTCGTCGTCGACTACGACGTGTAGCGCCACTCGCCCATCAGGTATGGCGCGCAAGCGCAGAAAGCGGTTCCCGTGATCGAGCTGTCCATCCGGGACGACGTGGCCTACGTCGTCCTGAACGCCCCCGACAAGCTGAACGCGCTCGACGAGGCAGGCCTCGCCGAGCTCGCGGCCTCATACGAGACCGCGGAGGCGGCCGGCGTGCGCGCCCTCGTGCTGCGCGGCGAGGGCCGCGCATTCTGCGCGGGCCGTGACATCGCGGGCGTCGACCCGAGCGACGACGATGTGATGGGTTTCCTGGGGGGACTCGTCACGCCGTTGCTGCAGCGCATGAGCGCCTTCCCGGCGCCCACCTTCGCCGCCGCGACCGGGGCCTGCCTCGGGGTAGGCCTCGGCCTGCTGATCGCCACGGATGTCGTCTACGTGGCTGACACCGCGAAGATCGGGTCCCCGTTCGCGAACCTCGGTGCCACGCTGGATTCCGGCGGCCATGCCCTGTTCGTCGACCGGCTCGGCGCGCACCGCACTCTCGACCTGATCTACTCCGGCCGGCTCATGTCGGGCGCGGAGGCCGTGGCCTCCGGCCTGTTCAGCCAGGTCTTCCCGGCCGACGAGGTGACGGCTGCCACGTCGACGGCCGCCCAACGGGCCGCACAGGGGGCAACTCAGGCGTTCCTCGCCAGCAAGGAGCTCGTGCGCGCCCTCCGGGACGACCGGCTCGGCCTCTGGCAGAGCGTCGCCGCCGAGAACCGGGCGCAGGCGGCCCTCTGCGACACCGCTGATTACCGGGAGGGCTTCGCCGCCTTCCAGCAAAAGCGCAAGCCCGCGTTCACCGGCCGCGACTGACCGGCCGCGACTGACCGGCCGCGACTGACCGGTCCCGTCCCTGTCCGCCCGCAGCACCCGCGCGCCGCCCTTGGCGCGGGCGACGGATGCCGCTAGACGGCCGCGCCACCCAGGTAGGCGTTGTGCACCTCGGGGAGTTCCACGAGTTCGGCCGGGGTTCCCGTGAGGGCCACCCGTCCGCGGTGCATGACCACTGCCCGGTGCGCGATCTTGAACGAGGCGCGCACATTCTGTTCCACGAGGAGAACCGCGAGCTGCTTCTCGACGCAGAGCCGGGAGAGCACGTCCATGATCTCCGCGACCACCTTCGGCGCGAGGCCGATGGACGGCTCGTCCAACATGATCGCCGTCGGGTCCGCCATCAGGCCGCGCCCGATGGCCACCATCTGCTGCTCGCCACCCGAGAGGGTTCCGGCGGCCTGACCCATCCGGGTACGCAGCCGGGGGAAGAGCTCGAGGATCGAGTCGACGTCGCCGTGGCCCTTCTTCGTCCAGGCACCCAGCATGAGGTTGTCCCGCACCGAGAGGGTCGGGAAGCACAGCCGGTTCTCGGGCACATGGGTCAGGCCGAATCCGGCCATCTTCTCCGTGGGCTTCCCGGTGATCGTGCGACCCTCGAGGGTCACGCTGCCCCCGGTGGGCCGGATGAGACCACTGACGGCTCGCAGCAGGGTCGTCTTACCGGCACCGTTTGAGCCCACCACGGCCACGATCTCCCCGCGCGCCACCTCGAAGCTGACCTCGTGCAGCACCGCGAGCTTGCCATAGCCGGCGTCCAGTCCGGAAACGATCAGCGTCATGCGTGCTCCTCCAATTCGTTCAGTTCCGCTTCGGCCTCGTCGAGGTCCGTGCCCAGGTAGGCAACCACCACGGCGGGGTCGTTGCGCACCGACTCCGGGTCGCCGTGCGCGATGAGCACACCGTCGTCGAGCACCGCGACATGGTCGGCGAGGGACATCACCTGCGCCACATCGTGCTCGACGAGCACGATCGTGAGCCCGGCGGTCCGCAGCCGGCGCAGCAGCTCGGCCATCACCTCGCGCTCCGCGCCGGATAGGCCGGCCATCGGCTCGTCGAGGAGGAGCAGGGCCGGCTCGGCGGCCAGAGCCCGGCAGACCTCCATGATTCGCTGCTTGCCGAACGACAGATCTGAGGCCGAGTCGTCCGCGGCATCCGAGAGTTTCATCGACTGCAGGATCTCGAAGGACGCGGCGCGGTGGGTGCTCTGCTCACCCGACTGCAGCCCCAGCATTCCGCGGAGGACGCCCGCGCTTCCCTTGCGGTACCTGCCCATGTACACGTTGCCGACGACATCCGTCGAGGTGAAAACCTGCAGGTTCTGGAACGTGCGGGTCAGCCCGTGCGCGGCGGCGACGTGCGGCTTGCGGCCGGAGATGACCTGGCCGAGGAACGTGACGGTGCCTTCGCTTGGGGTCAGTGCTCCGGAGATCATGTTGAAGCAGGTCGTCTTGCCGGCACCGTTGGGGCCGATCAGACCCAGGATGCTGCCGGCCGGCACGGTGAGGTTCACATCGTTGACGGCGACGACGCCGCCATATCGTTTGCTCAGTCCCTCGAGGACGAGGATCGGCTCACCGGCCGCGACAGGGGTGCTGACCGCCGGGAGCTGCGGGATCGTCGTGGCATCCTCCGGTACGTGCGCATGCGCGTCGCCGGGTGGGCGCTTTCCGCCGAACGGCAACTTCTGCCACAGCGTGGTCGCCGCCTGGTGGAGGCCGCCGGGCAGGAGCAGGATCACCAGGATCAGGACGATACCGTAACCGAGCAACTGCACCTCTCCGGTGGCGCCGGGGAAGATGGCCGGGATGACGTCGCGCATGCCCTCGCCGAGGAATTGCACGAGGAAGGCGCCCGCGACGGCGCCCCAGACCGATCCCAGGCCTCCGATGACGACCATCAGCAGGATCGAGACCGACAGGTGGAATTCGGCGGTGGCGGGGCTCACGATTGCGACCTGGTAGGCGTAGAACACGCCGCCGAGACCCGCGAATCCGGCGGAGAGCACGAAGACTTTCAGCCGCAGCGCATAGGTGTTGACGCCGAGGCTCTCGGCGGCGAGTTCGGAGTCGTTGACGGCCGAGAGGGCGCGACCGGCACGGCTGTGGGTGAGGTTGAGGGCCAGGATGAGCCCGATCACCACGAACGGCGTCACGAACCAGAGGAAGAAGCCGCTGTTGTCGATCGGGATCCCGAGCACCGTGGGTCGCGAGATGCCGTAGATGCCCGTGGTTCGTCCGGTGACATCCCATTCGCGCACGCCGATCATCACGATGAAGCCGAGCCCCAGCGTCGCTAGCGCGAGGTAGTGGCCGCGCAGGCGCATCAGCGGAAGGCCTACGAGCAGGGCGACCAGCATCGCGGCGAGAACACCGACGGTGGCCGCGACCGGGCCGGGCAGATCGAGCTTGGTCAGCAGGATCGCGTGGGTGTACGCACCGATCGCGAAGAACGCGGCCTGCCCGAGGCTGACCTGCCCGGCCAGACCCATCAGCAGGTTGAGCCCGATGGCCGGCAGGGCGAAGATCATGGCGAACACGACGATGTTCATGACCGAGGAACTGGCCGTGAAGGGGACCACGATCATCAGCGCGACGAGCACGCCGCAGCCGATCAGCGTGCTCTTGTTGTTCGCCCAGAAACGCGCGCGGAGGGGGCGCGTCCCGGCGAGGCTAGGTGTGGTTGCATGTGTCATTTCGCTACACCCTGACCGCTGTGGGCTTGAGAACGAGGCCCTGGGGACGGACGACGAGCACAAGGATGAGGATGAGGAAGGCGGCGCCGTCCCTCAGGCCGGACGAGACGTACCCGGCCACGTAGGCCTCGATCACGCCGAGCAGGAGAGCCCCGACGATCGCGGCACGAAAGGAGACGAAGCCGCCGAGGACGGCGGCGACGAAGCCCTTGAGGCCGAGCAGCACGCCGCCCGACCAGAGCGAGAGGTAGATCGGGGAAGCCACCACGCCGGCGACACCCCCGACGAAACCCGCAATCGCGAAGGCCAGGACTGACGCGGTGACCGGTGAGATCCCCACGATGCGCGCCGCAACGGGCTGCTCCGCACACGCCCGCAGGGCCTTGCCCCAGCGCGACTTCTCGTAGAAGAGTACGATTCCGCCGCCGACCACGACGAGGGCGCCGATCATCCAGAACTCCTGAGAACGGATGCTCACCCCGCCGATCAGGATGTTGGTCCCCGGGAACAGGGGCACCCCCTTGGCCTCGGGCCCCCAGGCCAGGAGCATGATCGCCTGCAGCAGAGTCGAGACGCCAAGGGTCAGGATGATGGATGTGAGTGGGGTCAGCTTCTTCACCCGCGCGATGATCAGCCGTTCCATCGCAATGGCCACCAGGGTCACCGAGAGGATGGCGACCAGGACCGCGAGAAGGAGCGGCATCCCGGCCGCGGCGAGCCAGGCACTCCCGAGTCCTGCCAGCATCGCGAACTCACCCTGGGCGATGTTGATGACGTGGCGGACCGTGTAGACGGCGATCAGGCCGACGGCGAGCAGGGCGTAAACAGAGCCCTGTGAAAGCCCTGCCACCGTCAACTGCAGGAAATCAGTAAGCACGATCAGTCCTTGACGAGGTTCCAACGACCATCCTCGGCCTCAGCCAGGATGAGGGCGGAGGCGTCGAGGCCGGAGTGGTTCTTAGCGGTCATCTGGAAGACTCCGGAGATCCCGGTCCACTGGGCGCTCTCGAGTTCGTCGCGCAGGGCATCCGCGTCGGTGCCGGCGGCCTCGATCGCGTTGACGGCGATGTGCCAGGCGTCAAACGCGTGGCCCGCGAAACCGGACGGCTGCTCGCCGTAGGCCGCGTTGTAGTCCGCCTGGAACTGCTCGATGACCTCGCGCTGGGTGTTGTCCGCCGCCAGCTGGTCGGCGACGAGCAGGCGGCCCATCGGGGCGATGACTCCGTTAGCGGCGTCACCGGCGGCGTCGAAGAACGCCTGGTTCGAGATGCCGTGCGAGTGGTAGACCGGCTTGTTCACGCTGAGTTGCACATAGGCCTTCTGGGCCAGGCCGGCCGAGGGGTTGATGCCCCAGATGATGACGGCGTCGGAGTCCGAGCCGCGCACGTTGGTCATCTGCGGGGTGAAGTCGGTCGCGCTCGGCTCGAAGGCCTCCGTCATGACCAGGGTGATGCCGCGCTCGGCGCCGAGGTCCGTGATGTACTCCGCGACCCCTTCGCCGAAACCGCTCGCGTCGCGCACGAGGGCCAGCTTGGTGTATCCCTTCGCCTCGGCGTCGTCGAGGATGCGCTCGAGCACGACCACGTCGTTCTGCGCGGTCTTGAAGACCCACTCCGAGCCCTCGACGATGGCCACGTTGGCCGCGACGGAGATCATCGGGATCTTCGCGGCTTCCGCGATGGGGCGCATGGCCAGGCTGGGCCCGGTGCGTGAGGCACCGATGATGATGTCGACCTTGTCGCTCTCGATCAGCTTGCTCGTGGCCTTGGCCGCGCCGTCCTCGGTCGACTGGTTGTCGATGATGGTGAGTTCGACGTCGCGGCCGTCGATGCCGCCGTCGTCGTTGAGCTGCTTGGCCAGCATTGTGAGCGTGTTCTGCTCCGGCACGCCGAGGCTGGCGCCGACGCCGGTGACGTCGAGAACCGCGCCGATCTTGATCGGGCCGGCCTCCGCTGCAGGGTCGTCCTTGGCCGTTCCCCCCAGGTTCGAGGTGCTGCATCCGGCCAGCGCAAGGGCTGTGATAACGGCAATCGGCGCGATGAAACGCAGACGAGACTTCTTCATTGGAATCTCCTTCAGAGGAACAGATAATTAGTGACCGACCAGTCGTTCACTAATTCAGGTGTGGGCCTGACAGTACCGTGGCATCGCTGCGCGCGGCAAGGGTCCCGAGGCAGTCGTTCGTAACGAGTGGGTGACGGTGTCGGCGGTGACAGGATGTCCGTCGCCGCCCGGTCCGTCAGGCCAGCGCGAGCATTCCGGCCGCGCCGAGGGCGAGCGCGAGGCCCAACCACTGCACCGGTGCGATCCGTTCCCGGAGCACCACGGCGGCGAGCAGGATCGTGCCGGCCGGGTACATTGCCGTGAGTACGCTCATCACGCTGAGGTCCCCGGCGCGCATGCCGAGCAGCAGCAACACATTGGCCACGACGTCGATCACGCCGCAGGCCACGGCCAGCCGCAGCCCGATGGTGAGCGTCGAGCGGGGCTGCGGCGCGGCATCCGTCACCGGTCTGAACGAACCCGTCATCGGCGCGGTCGTCACCAGTGAACGTCGCCGCCGCAACGCGACCAGGGCGAGCAGCCCGACCACCGAGAACATGATCGCCGCATTCACCGCGCGGTTCATCACCAGCGGCACGAGCCCGCTGTCCGCGGGGGTCAGGTCGATCATCACCATGAAGGCGCCGATCATCGTGCCGGAGCCGAGGGCCATCAGCACGCCGAGCAGGCTCGGCCGCACGGCGCCGCGCTCGGGAACGAAACCCACGAGCAGCACCGCCACGAGCGCCAGGCCGAGCGCCCAGTAGCCGATCGGGGCGAGGCGGTCGCCGCCGGCCAGCCCCACCGTCATCGGCACGACCGCCGACACCACGGCCGTGAGCGGCGAGAGGATGCTCATCGGCCCGATCGCGAGGCAGGCGTAGAGCAGCGAGATCGCGATTGCACCGCTGACTCCGGACAATCCGCCCCACAGAACGGCCGACGGCGACCAGACCCCTACCACAAACGGTAGGGCGAGCAGCAGGGCCACGAGCCCGGATGCCGCGGCGACGGCCGTCACGAGCAGGGAACTCATGCGCTTGGCGGCGAGCCCGCCAAGGAAGTCGGCACTCCCGAAGATGAGTGCGCCGGTGAGGCCGAGGACCGCGGTAAGCATAGAAAGTGAGCTTAGCGAGTGGCCGGTATCCTGAAACCCACAACTGTGTGAGGCGGGGAGACAGGTCGCTGTGAAACGAGGAAACAGGGCACGGCAGTGGGCAGCGCTCGCGCTGGGCGCCGCGGTGCTGGGGTGGTCCGCCGCCCCGGCATCGGCCCACAACTCCGTGGGCGGGTCCTCCCCGGCCGCGGGCGCCGTCGTGACTGAACAGCCTTCGCTGTTCACAGTGACGACGAACGATGCCCTGCTTGACCTCGGAGACGGGGGAGCGGGCAGCGGGATGCTCATCAGCGGGCCCTCCGGTGTGGCCACGCCTCTCTACTACGGTGACGGCTGTATCAGCCTGCTCGGTCCAACCGTCGAGACCGAGGCCCAGCTGGGCCAGCCGGGCAAGTACACGGTGACCTGGCAGGGGGTCTCGATCGACGGGCATCCGGTGTCCGGCGACTTCACCTTCACCTGGCAACCGGCCGCCGACCAGGCATTGGCTGAAGGGTCCCCGGCCAAGCCGGTCTGTGCCGAGACCGCGGACGCCGCCGCGGATGCTGCTCCCCCGGATTCCACGGACACACGCGCCATCGCCCCCGCCGAAGCCCCCCTCGTCGCCGTCTGGTTCGCCGCCGCCCTCGGTGCCGTCCTCGTCGCCGTGGCGGGAACCCTCCTCGCCATCCGCCGACGCGCGCCTCGCCCACCGAATCAGCCCGAGCGGCCCGACCAGCCCGCGTAGCCGACCCGCACCATCGGAGGGCGAAGGTAGAGTTGCCGGGTGAGTTGGAACGCCGAAATACCGTGGAATCCTGACGAGTTCGAACCACCCGACGAATTCGACGCCCCGCCACCGCCCGACGGCTATGCCGGCGGAGCCAGGGAGTGGGAACCTGCCCCGGACCGGCCGGGCCCGGCAGGCCGCGCCGGTGCCGGCGCATCCGCCCTTCGCGTACCCGCCACCCCGCCCCGCCGCGCCACCGCGAAGTTCGCGACGGCTGGCGAGGCCCTGCGCACGGTCTTCGGCTACGACTCCTTCCGCGGCGAGCAGGCCGCCATCATCGACCAGGTCATCAACGGCAACGACGCCGTCGTGCTGATGCCCACCGGGGGCGGTAAGAGCCTGTGCTATCAGATCCCCTCGCTCGTGCGGGAGGGCACCGGCATCGTCATCTCGCCGCTGATCGCCCTCATGCAAGACCAGGTCGACGCGCTCACCGCCGTGGGCGTGCGCGCCGCGTTCCTCAACTCCAGCCAGGACTCCGCTGCGCGGGGCACGGTCGAGCGCGACTATCTCGCCGGCAACCTCGACCTGCTTTACGTCGCCCCCGAGCGACTCTCCTCCGAGGCCACCAAGCGTTTCCTCGACCGCGGCACCATCGCCCTCTTCGCCATCGACGAGGCCCACTGCGTGTCGCAGTGGGGGCACGACTTCCGGCCCGACTACCTGGCCCTGTCCGACCTGGCCGACCGCTGGCCCGACGTTCCGCGCATCGCTCTCACCGCCACGGCCACCGACGCCACCCATAAAGAGATCACCACCCGGCTACAGATGGGCGCTGCCCGGCACTTCGTCGCCAGCTTCGACCGGCCCAACATCCAATACCGCATCGTCGGCAAGGCCGAGCCGCGCAAGCAGCTTCTGGCCTTCATCAAGGCCGAGCACCCCACGGATGCCGGCATTGTCTATGCCCTCAGTCGCAAGACCGTCGAGGCGACCGCCGACTTCCTGCGCCAGAATGGGCTCAACGCGCTGCCCTACCACGCGGGCCTCGACCAGGGGGTGCGCGCCCGCACCCAGTCCCGGTTCCTCCGTGAGGAGGGCGTCATCATCGTCGCCACGATCGCGTTCGGCATGGGCATCGACAAACCGGACGTGCGTTTCGTCGCCCACATCGACCTGCCCAAGTCCGTCGAGGGCTACTACCAGGAGACCGGCCGCGCGGGCCGCGACGGCCTGCCCTCCACCGGCTGGCTCACCTATGGCCTGCAAGACGTCGTGCAGCAGCGCCGCATGATCGACGAGTCGCCTGGCGACCTCGGCCACCGGCGCAAGCTCTCCGCCCACCTCGACGCCATGCTCGCGCTCTGCGAGACCGTCAGCTGCCGCCGGGTCAACCTGCTGCGCTACTTCGGCCAGTCCAGCGAGCCGTGCGGCAACTGCGACACCTGCCTTGAACCCCCCGTCGGCTGGGACGGCACCGTCCCCGCACAGAAACTGCTCTCCACCGTGGTGCGCCTGCTGCGCGAGCGTAATCAGCGCTTCGGCGCCGGGCAGCTTATCGACATCCTGCGCGGCAAGGTGACCCCGCGCACCACTCAGCACGGCCACGACCGGCTGGCCACCTGGGGCATCGGCGCCGACCTCAGCGACCAGCAGTGGCGCGGCGTCGTGAGGCAGCTCCTCGCCCAGGGTTTCCTGGCCACCTCCGGCGAATACGGTACCCTGGTGCTGACGGATGCCGCCGCGGAGGTCCTCGCTGGTCGCCGCACAGTGGAGCTCCGCACCGAGCCCGAACGGGCCGCCCGCCCCGCGGCCGGGGCCCGCAAAAGCGCCGCGAAGGCGGCCGCGGCCGATCTCAGCCCCGAGCAGGAGACCCTGTTCGAGGCGCTGCGGGTCTGGCGCTCCGCCCAGTCCAAAGAGCAGGGCGTGCCGGCCTACATTATCTTCGGCGACGCGACCCTGCTGGCGATCGCCGCGACGAAGCCGGCCACTCTGGCCGACCTCGACGGCATCTCCGGCGTCGGAGCCAAGAAGCTCGACGCCTACGGTGCCGCCCTCCTCGAGGTCGTGTCCGCCGGAACCTGACGCCTCCCGTCCCTGCCCCAACCCGCAGCATCCCGCGAAACCGGGTAGAACTGGGTAATGGACTGGACCGAGTACTTCAACGCTCAGGCCGGTCGCCCTCCGCGTGCGGTGCTGCTCCGTGCCCTCGACCTCCGTGCCGACGCGTCACCCGCCCCACCCGGCACTGCGATCGACTTGGGCTGCGGTGCGGGCACCGAGACCCGGCACCTGCTCGCCGCCGGCTGGACCGTACACGCGTTCGACGCCGATCCGGGCTCCGAGGTCAGGGTCCGGACGGGCCTGCGCGCCGCAGAGCAGTCCCGCTTGGTCTTTCACCGGTCCCGCTTCGAGGACCTCCCCGAGCTGCCCGCCGCAGACCTCGTCTATGCGGGGTTTTCCCTGCCCTTCTGCGACCCCGCGGTGTTCCCCGACCTGTGGGCGGGCATCCGCGCGGCGCTGACGCCCGGCGCCTGGTTTGCCGGAGAATTCTTCGGCCCCCACGATGAATGGGCCGGCCGCGCAGACATGAACTTCCATGACCGCGGCCAGGTCGAGGCGCTCCTGGCCGGGCTGCACGTCGTCGGCCTCGTCGAAGACGACCGCCCCGGCCAGTCCGCATTCGGCCCTCGCCACTGGCACCTCTTCCACGTCACCGCCCGCACCCCGACGACCTGTGCCGTCAGGAGCGGCCGGGCCCTCGCTCCGGCAGAGGTGGTGCCCCGTTTGTGGGTAACCGTGCCGTCAGACCCTTTAGTGCTGTGGAAACCTACAAGATGAATGCCGGGCGGAGCATGCTTCGTTGTAGGCCCGTCACGCACTATTTCCCCGCTTCGTGAGAGCCGCCTAGCGTGTAAGAAAATTTCGAGTTCGCGCGAAGACGAAGGACCAATGATGGTTGACACTGCTCAGCGCTCCAACAGCACTACCCCCGCCAAAACGGACAAGAAGACGGACGCGACCCTGGCCACGACCGTCACCGTCACGCCCCCCGTGGCGCCCGGCGTCGACACCGGCCCGGTCATGATCGCCGGCCAGGCCGGTGCACCCACGGTCAACATCGAGTCGCTGCACCGACAGCTGCTCGGCACCTGGGCCGACGTGCGCCTGCTGGCCCGCGAGCTCACGGCCAAGCCCGAACTGCAGCGCATCGAGGGCCAATCCATGGCCGAGCACCGCGAACGCGTGCTGGGCCAGCTCCTGATCCTGGCCGAGAAAGGGCACGTGCACCGCGCGTTCCCGACGCACCTGGGCGGCGCCGACGACCACGGCGGAAACATCGCCGGGTTCGAGGAACTCGTCACCGCCGACCCCAGCCTGCAGATCAAGGCGGGCGTGCAGTGGGGTCTGTTCGGCGCGGCCGTGCTGCACCTCGGCACCAAGAAGCACCACGACGCCTACCTGCCGGGCATCATGACCATGCAGGTCCCGGGCGTCTTCGCGATGACCGAAACCGGCCACGGCTCGGATGTCGCGGCCATTGGCACGACTTCGACCTACGACCCTGCCACGCAGGAATTCGTTATCGACACCCCGTTCCGCGCGGCGTGGAAGGACTACCTCGGAAACGCCGCGAAGGACGGCATCGCCGCCGTTCTCTTCGCGCAGCTGATCACCGCGGGCGTCAACCATGGAGTGCACGCATTCTGGGTGCCGATCCGCGACGAGGCCGGGGATTTCCTCCCCGGCATCGGTGGCGAGGACGACGGACTCAAGGGCGGCCTCAACGGCATCGACAACGGGCGGCTCCACTTCGACGGGGTGCGCATCCCCCGCGAAAACCTGCTCAACCGCTATGGCGACGTCGCCCAGGACGGGACCTACACCAGCCCGATCTCCAGCCCCGGCCGCCGCTTTTTCACCATGCTCGGCACCCTCGTGCAGGGCCGCGTCTCGCTCGACGGCGCCGCCACCCAGGCTTCGGCGATGGCCCTCACGATCGCCATCACCTACGGCAGCCAGCGCCGCCAGTTCAACGCCGGTAGCGACACCGACGAGGAGGTCATCCTCGACTACCAGCGCCACCAGCGCCGTCTGCTGCCGCGCCTGGCCACGACCTACGCGCACACGTTCGCCCACGACGAGTTCCTGGTCAAGTTCGATCAGGTCTTCAGTGGCCAGGCCGACACGGATGCCGACCGGCAGGACCTCGAAACTCTTGCCGCCGCCCTCAAGCCGCTCTCGACCTGGCACGCTCTCGACACCCTGCAGGAGGCCCGCGAAGCCTGCGGCGGCGCCGGATTCCTGGCCGAGAACCGGCTGGTCGGCCTGCGCGCCGACCTGGACGTTTTCGCCACCTTCGAGGGCGACAACAACGTGCTCCTGCAACTCGTCGCGAAGCGTCTGCTCACCGACTACAGCCGCAAGTTCGCGTCAGCCGGCCCGGGCGTGCTCGCCCGCTACGTCGTGCAGCAAGCTGCCGGCCGCGCCTACCACGGTACCGGGCTCCGCACCCTGGGCCAGGCGGTCTCCGACTTCGGCTCCACCGCTCGCTCCGTGGGCCACCTCCGCGACACCGCGGTGCAGCGGGAGCTGCTCACCAACCGGGTCGAAACCATGATCGCCGAGATAGCGGGCAAGCTCCGCTCGGCCGGCAAGCTGGCACCGAAGGAAGCCGCGGCCCTCTTCAACGCCAACCAGGACCAGCTGATCGAGGCGGCCCGTTCGCACGGCGAGCTGCTGCAGTGGGAGGCGTTCACCCGGGCGGTCGAGACCGCCGAAGACGCCGGCACGAAGCAGGTCCTGACCTGGCTGCGCGACCTGTTCGGCCTCGGGCTGGTAGAGAAGCACCTGGCCTGGTACCTGATCCACGGGCGCCTGTCGGCCAAGCGGGCACAGTCGGTCACGGCCTACATCGACCGCATCATCGCCCGGCTCCGTCCCCACTCCGTCGACCTGGTCGACGCCTTCGGCTACAGCCAGGACCACCTCCGGTCGGCAATCGCCAGCGGTGCCGAGCAGGAGCGCCAGAACGAGGCCAGGGACTACTACCAAACCCAGCGTGCCAACGGCACCGCTCCCCGCGCCGAGAAGGCTCCCGCCAAGAGGTAGCCCCGATCCGGTGAAGAGTGCCCGTTCCGCCGGCCGCTCCCTACCGGAACGGGCACCGTCGTGTCGTACCCAGGTACGAGGCCGGCGGGCGCACAAGCGTCCGCCGGGCCGATGCGTGCAGCATCCGTCCCCCCGTAGCGTCGATGACGTGCCGATCTCACACGGTGAGACCGGCCCCACCGATGTACAACGAGGAGACGGATGATTCAGGCACAGTCCCTGACCAAACGGCACGGCGGCAAGACCGCGGTCGACGCGATCGACTTCACCGTGCAGCCCGGCAAGGTGACCGGGCTGCTGGGTCCGAACGGCGCCGGCAAGAGCACCATCATGCGCATGATCGTCGGACTCGACCGGCCGACCGCCGGATCGGTCACGGTCAACGGCAAGCATTACAGCGAGCACCGAGCGCCGCTGTGCGAGGTGGGCGTGCTGCTCGACGCGAGGGCCGTGCACACCGGCCGCTCGGCCCGCAACCACCTGCTGGCCCTGGCGGCCACCCACGGCATCCCGGCCGCCCGGGTCGACGAGGTGATCGAGCTCACCGGGATTGGAGCCGTCGCCCGCACGCGCGTCGGCCGCTTCTCCCTCGGCATGGGCCAGCGCCTCGGTATCGCAGCGGCGCTGCTCGGTGACCCTGCGGTGCTGATTCTCGACGAGCCCGTCAACGGGCTCGACCCCGAGGGCGTGCAGTGGGTGCGCCAGCTGATGCGGCACCTCGCCGCGGAGGGCCGCACCGTGCTGCTGTCCTCGCACATGATGAGCGAAATGGCTCTCACGGCCGACCACCTGATCATGCTGGGCCGGGGAAAGCTGATCGCGAATGCCCCGGTCTCCGAGATTATCGGCATGGCCGGCACGCACCGGGTGCGCGTGCGCACCCCTCAGTCCGCCCAGCTCGCGGCCCTGCTCGCCCAGCCCGACGTCACCGTCACTACCGGAGAGCAGGACCTGCTCGAGGTAGCCGGCATTTCGGCCGGTGACGTCGGCGAACAGGCCGCCGCCGCGGGTATCGTGCTGCACGAGCTGACCGGCGTGAGCGCGTCACTCGAGGAGGCTTACCTGGCCCTGACCCAAGACGAGGTGGAGTACCGCGCCAGCGGCTCCGCGCAACTGCAGGAGGCCGGACGATGACCGAGACAACCGCGACCAAGACGCCCGCACCCGCTGCTTCCTCCTCCCCGGCCGCGGACGGCACCGTGCCCGGCGCAGCATCCGCTGTGCACGGCCTGAGCGCGACGGGGTTGCTGCGGTCGGAGTGGATCAAGCTGCGCAGCGTGCGCTCGACGGCCTGGTCGTACGCCCTGCTCGTAGTGGTCTCGCTCGCCCTCGCGGCGGTCATGTCCTCCACTCTCGACCTGCAGGGTGCGGACGCCTCGATGATCCCCGCGGCGGACCAGGCGACTTTCATCGCCCAGACCGCGACATTCGGGGTGTTCTTCGGCCAACTCATCGTGGCCGTCCTCGGCGCGCTGACCATCAGCGGCGAATACTCCACTGGCATGATTCGGTCCACGTTGACCGCGGTGCCGCGCCGGCTGCCCGCCCTCGCGGCGAAGGCCGCCGTGCTGTTCGTCATGACCTTCGTGGTTGGGCTGGCCGCCAACCTTGGTTCCTATCTGGTGGCGTCGCTGGTGCTTTCCCGGCAGGGCTTGGGCGTCAGCATCGCGGATCCAGCCGTGTTCCTGCCGGTGCTCGGCGGGGCGCTCTACCTGGCCCTGATCGCGGTCTTCGCCCTCGGCATCGGCACCATCGTGCGCAGCGGGGCCGGCGGCATCGCGGTCGTGCTCGGCATCGTGCTGCTGCTGCCGATGGTGTTCCAGGTGATCGCTGCCCCGTGGGCCGCCACGGTGCTGCCGTATCTGGTGTCGAACGCGGGCATCAACATGTTCGGGTTGATGTCGTTCAGCCCGGTGCCGATCGAGTGGTGGGTCAACCTGCTGGTGGTCCTCGGCTGGCTCGCGGTCAGCCTGGTCGGTGCCGCTGCGGTGTTGAAGCGGAGGGACGCGTAGAGTCCTCTGAATGACCGAATCACATCTCACCCTCGGTCGGCAGCTTGTGCCGACCGAGGGTGAACTGCGTCTGCCGACACCGCCGGGGGTGGCCGGACGGTTCTGGGCGCGGCATCCGTGGCTCAGCGACGCGCTGGTCGCGGGCGCCTATTTCGTGCCGATGGCCGTCGGCTTCCTGATCGACCTGACACGGCAGGCCGGGCCCGGACTGCCGCCGCAGGCCCTCATCACCGCCGCCGTGGTGATGGTCATCACGGCCGCACTGCTGGTCCGACGGCACGCCCCGCTTCTCGTGCTCGGGGTGACCTGCGCCGGACTGGTCGCCGCTTTCCCCGGCCAGGGCGACACCCTGCCCGTGCTGATCGCGCTTTACACCGCCGCGGTCTACCGTGGCGTGCGAAGCGCATGGTTCGGCCTCGCCGTGGCGATCGGCATCGGCGCCCTGGGTGCTTTTCTGGGCGCGAGCAGCTACGCATCCTGGCTCGCGGTCGCCTCCCAATCCGCGGTCCTCATGCTCGCGGCCACCCTGATCGGCGTCACGGTCGGCGATCGCAAGCGTTACGTGGCCGCGCTGGTCGAACTGGCCGCACAGCTGGCTCGGGAGCGCGACCAGCAGGCCCAGCTCGCCCGCATCACCGAACGCGGGCGCATCGCCCGGGAAATGCACGACATCATCGCGCACAGCCTCTCGGTCATGGTCGCGCTCGCCGACGGGGCCGACGCGCTGCTCGTCAAAGACCCGGAACGTTCGCGCGCTGCGCTGCGCGAGGTGGCCCGGACCGGCCGTGGCTCGATGTCCGAGATGCGCCGGCTGCTCGGCGTGCTGAGTGAGGGTCCTCAGGAGCAGGGAGACCCCGAGGGGACGGATGTCCCCCTCCGGCCCCAACCCGGCGCCGACCAGCTCGTCGACCTGGTCGAATCGTTCCGCGCCGCCGGGCTGCCCGCCCGGCTGGAACTCACCGGGCGCATTCCCGGGAGCCAGAGTCTGCAGTTGACGGTCTACCGGATCGTGCAGGAATCGCTGACCAACGCGCTGCGGTATTCGGCGCATCCGAGCGCGGTGACCGTGCGACTGACCCGGGTGCCGGGTCGGCTCGAGGTGGTCATCGCCGACGACGGCCGGAACGCGTCGGCCACAGTGCCGTCGTCGACTGCCGGGCGGGGCATCATAGGGCTGCGTGAGCGCGTTGCGCTCTACGATGGCACCCTCGTGGCCGGGAGCCGTCCCGGCGGCGGCTGGCAGGTGCGCGCGACGATGACGGTCGACGAGACGGGGGAACGGGCATGACGCCGATCCGGATCTTGCTCGTCGACGACCAGGCGCTGCTGCGCACGGGCTTCCGGATGGTGCTCGAGGCCGAGGACGATTTCACCGTGGTGGCCGAGGCCGGCGACGGCGCCGCGGCGATCGCACTCGCCGCCGGCCTGCATCCCGACGTCATTCTGATGGATGTGCGGATGCCCGGAATCGACGGTATCGAGGCCACACGGCGGATCACCGCCACGTGCCCCGACAGCCGGATCATCATTCTCACCACTTTCGACCTCGACGAGTACGCCTTCGGTGGCCTCCGCGCGGGCGCGCGCGGGTTCCTGCTGAAAGACGCCCAGCCCGCTGAACTCACCGCGGCTATCCGGGCCGTGGCCTCGGGCGACGCCTCCGTTTCGGCGCGGGTGACCCGGCGCATGCTGGACCTGTTCGGAGCAAAGCTTCCGGGGGCAGAGCGGGAGACCGACGTCACCGGAGCGGATGCCGACGCCGGCCGACTCGGCCTGCTCACCGAGCGGGAGCACGAGGTGTTCCTCGCGGTCGCGGAGGGTCTGTCGAACCCGGAACTCGCCGAACGTTTCTTCCTATCCGAGTCCACCGTCAAGAGCCACGTCGGACGCATCCTTGCCAAGCTTGAGCTGCGTGACCGAGTGCAGGTCGTCATCCTCGCCCACAGGCTCGGCCTCGTCACTCCGTGACCGGCCCGATTCCGCGCCGGCGCACCCGGCGAATAGGCTCGGGGGTATGCGCACCTTCTACCCCGAGATCGAACCCTACGAAACCGGACTTCTCGAGGTCGGTGACGGGCAGACCATCTACTGGGAGACATCCGGCAACCCCGACGGCAAGCCGGCCGTCTACCTGCACGGCGGGCCGGGCGGCGGATCGAGCCCGAAGCAGCGCCGCGTGTTCGACCCGGAGAAGTATCGCATCATCCTTTTTGACCAGCGTGGCTGCGGTCAGAGCACGCCGCACGCGAGCGCGGCGGACGCCGACCTCACCACCAACACCACCTGGCACCTCGTGTCCGACCTCGAGAAACTGCGTGAGCATCTGGGGATCGATCGCTGGCTGGTCTGCGGCGGGTCCTGGGGCAGCACCCTCAGCCTCGCGTACGCCGAGACACACCCGGACCGGGTCACCGAACTCGTGTTGCGGGGCATTTTCACGCTGCGCCCGATGGAACTCGACTGGTTCTACGAGGGCGGCGCCGCGGCGATCTACCCGGACCTCTGGGAGAGCTTCATCGCCCCGGTTCCGTTGGAGGAGCGCGGCCACCTGATCAAGGCCTACAAGCGCCTGCTGCACGACCCCGACCAGTACGTGCGCGAGCGGGCCGGCGTGGCCTGGTCTACCTGGGAGTCCTCCACAATCACGCTGTTGCAGCAGCCCGACACGATCGAGCGCTTCACCGAGCCGGCGTTCGCGGTGGCCTTCGCCCGGATCGAGAACCACTACTTCACCAACTCCGGCTGGTTCGAACCGAACCAGCTGATCCGCGACGCGGACCGGCTGAAGGACATCCCCGGCGTCATCGTGCAGGGCCGCTATGACATGTGCACCCCCGCCTTCACAGCCTGGGAGCTGCACCAGAACTGGCCGGAGGCCGATTTCAGGCTGATCCCGGATGCCGGTCACTCCTTCGACGAGCCCGGCAACCTGGACGCGATCATCGAGGCCACGGACCGCTTCGCGGCCTGAGGCCGGCCGGGAGAATCCCGGCGACAGCAGGCCCAGACCGGTCGGACGGCGGTCCTGAATATGTGCTCGCTCCCGTCGAAATAATCCCTGCCGGTGGTCTGTCCAGGCCCTTGACACTCTCGTTTTATTTGGTAATCGCACTACCCTTCGATAGCATTCGAATATTGCTCAGGTGGCCCCTCTTCGGGGGTCACATCCCTCGCGCTCTCGATCGCGCACAATCTTGAGATGTTGTATGTCTGCTCTTTACGCTGCCCAAAAAACCCCGATCAAATTCCTGAACCGGCACCCCAATGGCAAGCCACGTCTCGCCAAGCTATGGCAACTCACGGCCGTCCTTGCGGCGACAGTGCTGGCCCTATCGGCTTTCGTTCCGTTGCCCGCGTCGGCGGTGACCTCTCCCCAGGCTGTCGCCGCTGCCCCGATCGCAGTGAAAGCGGGGGAGGCCACCTGGACCACTATCCGCGAACCCAGCACACCCCAGAACGCCACGCCGTACGTCAGCGCCACGTCGCTGGCTGACAAGACCTTCCTCAAATTCGACACGGCACAGTACACGGGCATGAGCGTCGTGTCGGCGACATTGGACTTGAAAGTCGCCAGCACCACCTCTACCGCACCTGGCGTGCAGGTCTATCCGGTCTCCTCGGACTGGAGCGCGTCGTCTCTGACTGAGTCGAACCGCCCGGCCCACATCGACACGGAACTGAGTGGGGCATCGGTTCGGGCTCTGACCGGACAGACAATTTCTGTGCCGCTCTCGGGTCTGAACGGTACAGCGTTGTCCGGGTCGACTGCGTTCGAGGTGCGCTTCGCCCAGAAGTTTGTCAGCACCTCGTTCGTAGGCAAAGGGGAGGCGCGCCCCACGCTGAAGCTCGTCCTCGCGGCAACCGGCTCGGCGACCGGCGCGGCGACCGGCTCGGCGACCGGCTCGGCGACCGGCTCGGCGACCGGCTCGGCCACCGGATCCGACAACCTGTCATTCGCGGTTCCCGGGCCGAACACCACCGGCAAAAAGGTCTTTGCACACTACTTTCCGCCGTACCCCATCTCCATCGAGAACAAGGCACCCGCATCCGATTACTACGCGATCAACTACCTCACCTCGCAGGGCGAGGGAGGCATCCACGCCAACTACGGCGGATTGCTGCGCGACCGCCCTGAGGCTCGCGCTCCGCGCTCGGGGGATTGGAAACTCACTGATATGAAAGAGGAAGTCACCGACGCGGCAGATGCCGGTATCGATGGCTTCACCGTCGACATCATGAGTCTGTCCGGCCTCAACTGGGAGCGAACACTCGATTTGGTGCAGGGCGCGGAGCAGTCCGGCAGAAACTTCACCATTGTCCCGAACCTGGATATGACGGCCAGCGCCGGAAAGGCCAGCATCGCGACCATCGCGGCGAAACTTGCCGAATTATACAAGTCCCCGGCCACCTATCGTCTGAGTACAGGCGAATTCGTTCTCTCCTCCTTCGCCGCCGAGCGTCAGAACGCGGTCTGGTGGGGGCAGCTGAAGTCGACGTTGGCTTCGCAGTATGGAATCAAGACGGCGTTCATCGCCGTATTCCTTAATGCCAGTGACGAGAACCTGAAGAGTTTTGCACCGATCAGTTATTCGTTGAGCAACTGGGGAACCCGGACGCCGGTGACCATCGAGAACGGTCCCGACTACGCGGCGAAGGCACGAGCACTCGGCGTGAAGTGGATGTCTCCCGTTGCCGTCCAGGACGTCCGGCCCCGAAGCTACCTCTACGACGAAGCCGGCAATACGGAAACCCTGAAGGCGTCCTGGAAACGGGCGCTGTCGAACGGTTCTGAATTGGTGCAACTGGTCACGTGGAACGACTACTCCGAGGGCACGTCGTTTGCTCCTTCGGCAGCGCACGGCGAGGCCTTCCTGGATATCAACGCGTACTACCTGAGCCAGTTCAAGAAGGGCTCGGCGCCGGCTATCGTCAACGACTCGATCTACTTGACGCACCGGATTCAGCCCTATGCAGCGACGCCGACCACGCCGCAGCAGCTCATGTCGCCCACGTTGAGCGGAACAGCCATGAAGCCTCGGGATACCGTCGGAGTGCTCACATTCCTCACGGCACCGGCGACGGTCACGGTCTCAATCGGAGGAAAAAAGACATCGTTCGAGGCGCCGGCAGGAGAATCAAGCAGGACGTTCCCGCTGGCGCTGGGCACGGTCGGTGCGAGTGCAGACCGGAACGGGGCGCAGATCGCCGCGGTCACCTCTCCTCACACAGTCGTTGCGCGCCCTGTCGTGCAGGATCTGCAGTATTACGCCGCAAGCAGCAGGACCCAGTAACCAGGATCATCGGAACATAGCCGGGTGCTGCCGAACTGCCTGCGGGTCGGCAGCACCCTTTTGCGTCGAGTAGATCGTGTGACATCGCTACCGTTTGCGGAGTGCGACTTCTTCCTCGTGGCTGCGGACGGATTGTTCCTGACGTGACGGCTCCTGCTCCGCCGCCGTGTGCGGCATGTAATACCTGCCTCGATTTCGACCGAGAAGCCGAGCGGGTGCCAGGTTCAGGATCGCGCCGAGCACCGGAGTCCCTGCCGTTTTGAGGCTCTCGACGGCTTTCCGGAGTTCCCGCGTTTCGACCTTTCCCGACCCGACGACGAGAACTGCCCCGCCGAAATACCTTCCGAGGATAGCTGCGTCAGTCACAGGCAGGAGAGGCGGGCAGTCGATGACGACGACGTTGAACCGGTCGCGCAGCGAGGCGAAAACCTGTTGGGCGTGTGTGGAGGAAAGCAGTTCGCTCGGGTTCGGGGGAACCTGCCCTGACAACAGGATCTGGAGGCCGTCCGGCCCCCAGGATTGGAGGACATCATCCACGTCGGCGTCGTGGGCCAGAATAGTCGAAAGACCGACCGATCCCTCGAGGTCGAAATAGTCGGCCAGGGACGGTCTCCGCAGGTCCGCTTCGACCAGACACACCAGGCTGCCGGAGGCCGCGAGTGTGATGGCGAGGTTCGCCGCCGTGACGGATTTTCCTTCGCCGGGAATGGACGAGGTGACGACGAACACCTTGTGGCGCTCATTCGCCTGGAGGAAATGCAGGTTCGTTCTGACCTGCTTGAATTCCTCGGCCCGAATGGGGCTGAAGCCTCGTTGCGGGACCAGCGGGTTGTTGACACTCCCGCGGTCGTACACAATCGTCCCGAGAAGTGTCAGACCAAACTGCCTGAGCTGTTCCGCGGTTCTCACTTTTGCGCTCGTCAGCTCCCGCAGGAGAATGAAGCCGAGCCCGGCAACGAAGCCGCCCAGCAATCCGGATGCCAGTGCGATCGACGGGCTGGGGGCGGAAGGCGCGGTGGGTGTCGTCGCACTCTGCACGGACTCGAGGCGTAGTGGTGTAGTGCCGTCGCTCCTTTTCGGGACCAGACGGATCACCGTATTGACCAGACTCGTCGCCACCGCGTCGGCAGTGGCGGCGGCGCGGTCCGGCGAGGTATCCGTGACAGCGATCGAAATGAGAGACGTGTTCAGTGGCACCGAGGCAGATACCCGATCACCAAGTTCACCGACAGTGGTTTTCAATCCAAGCGCGGTTATCACAGGGTCCAAGACGATCTGGCGGGTCGCCATGATGCTGTAATTGCGGGCCTGCTGTTGTGCATAATTGCTGCCCTGCGCGAGGTCACTGGTGTTATCGCTACCGATTGCCGAAACGAATAACTCTGCTTCCGCGGAGTACTCAGGCTCGGTGGTCAGCACGTAGACCGAAGCGGCGATGACGCCAAGAATGGTGAATGTGACGAGCGCAACCCATCGAGATCGCAAGAGGTTCCAGAATCCACGTTGATCCACGCGTTCGCCCTTCACCGTGTCGAGCGGCACCGGATTGACCAGCCAATACTGAGACTCTATCAAGAACCTCGTTATCACAGCGACCCACGTAGGGGGGGCATATGCGTGCCACTATGAGCACATGATAGCCCGACGTCTCATGCGGCCTCGGTGGTGGAAATTTCTCGTCGTCGCCGTGCTTTTCGTGGGTGCCATCGGGCTTGCACTCCTCGCGCTGCAACCGGTCGGCACGGAAGACGCAGGAGCGCCGAAAGACCCATACCCCACCATCACCGCCGTTCCACGTGCTCCTACGGCCGTGTTCCTCGGTGGGGCATCGACCTCGGGTGCCGGAGTCAGCGGCCAGGCCACCCGTTGGTCGACTGGGCTCGCTGCAGACAAGGGCTGGCAAGAGGTCAATCTCGCGACAAAAGAAGGTGTCATCGCGTTTGGAGTCACACCCGGAACCTGTGGGCCCTCGCCGTGTCCGAGCTACCAGGACTTGGTGGCCAAGACCGTCGGCCTGAATCCCTCCGTCGTCGTGGTGGCGGCGGAGCGGGCCGGCACGAATGTGGATCTGCCTGAAGCAGTGGCAACCATCAATGCCGCACTTGCCGCCCTGCGCGTCGGAGTGCCCGATGCTACTCTGGTCGTAGTCGGCCCGGCGGCGCTCAACGGTATGGACGATAGTCGGGCGGCCGAATTGGACAGTGAGGTTCGCGCCGCCGCGGCGCGCGTCGGCGCCACGTACGTTAGTCTGCTCGAACCGAATGTTCTCGATCCATCGATGGTCGCAAGTGACGGTGTCAGTGTGAACGAAGCAGGTCATGCCGCAATTGCAGTCCGTGTGAAAACTGCGCTTTCGTGACGGAACCTGGACCCGGCGCAACCGTCGGGACGTCGGGGTCGGCAACGACTTTTCGCACCGTCCTCGGGGTCACCGTTCTCGGTGCAATCCTTGCCGCTGTCGTACCGCTGGCTCTCCTGGTACAGGTGCCAGACGTCGGCAGAGGACAGGCGTGGATTCTGACTCTGATCCTCGTCGTGTGGGCGGGTCTGCGACTCGCCCTCATCATCGTTGTCGGCCGTCCGATGCTGTTCGACTTCTTCTTCTGGATGTTCGTCTACGTCTTCATGGGGATTGCTCCAACCGTCCAGATCCGAAGTGGTCTCATCTCGCGGACGACGCAAGGTATCGACGAGTCGCTCGAGCTCCCTACGGCCGCCTTGGTCTGTCTCGGCGTCGCCTGCTATGAAATCGGGCGATTGGGTGCCTACGGGCATGAGCGCAGCAAGCTGACGACCGGGATTCGAGAACGGGGGAGTGCCCCCGTTCGGGTGGTGACCCAGGTGCGAACCTGGCCGACCCTGGTGCTCGTCGGCGCGGGCATCGTACTCAGCTTGTATTTCATCTCCAGGGTCGGTGCGGGATCGCTTTTCGGTAGCAGGGATCAAGCCTTTGCCGCGCGTTCAGCGGCGTGGACGGACCCCGCGGTGCGCTCGATCATGTACGCCGGTGCTATCTATCCGTTGTTGGTGGGCATCGGTGCGCTCGTGCAGCTGAGGCGGAGGACGACGGGGCCGCTGTCGATGGCCTATCGCGGCCTGATCGTTGTCGGGATTGCACTCCTTCTCACCGTCGTGAATCCGGTCAGCAGTGCACGCTACAGCCTGGGCACTGTCCTCTTCGCCCTCGCCGTTTTCGCGGGAGCCCTGCTCACCGTCGCGCGTGTTCGAGCGACCCTGACTGCAGCACTCGTCGGATTGATTTTTCTGTTCCCTCTGGCGGATGCCTTCCGGCGCCCGGAAGTCAACTTGGTGCGCAACGGTTTCTTCGGGGAGTACGAGGGGAACCCTGACTATGACGCATTCTGGCAAGTCGCCAATGCATTCTCGTACGGCCTTGACGGGCTGATTGAACCGGGGCGCCAGGCGCTCGGCAGTGTTCTCTTCTGGGTGCCCCGAGGCGTCTGGTCGGACAAGCCTGTGGACACGGGAATTCTGCTTGCCCAATATCGCGGCTACAGCTTTCAGAACCTCTCTGCCCCACTCTGGGCGGAATTACTGGTCAATGGAGGTATCAGCGTACTCATCGTGGGTTTTCTCCTGCTGGGCTACTCCCTGCGTGTCATGGACAGTCGACTTCTCCCCGCGTTCAATGCCGCGGGCTATTGGGCCATTGTCGGCGCGATCTTTCCGGTCTATATGACAATTCTCTTGCGCGGTTCGCTGCTGCAGGCGACGGGAGTGGTGGCGGTCGCGTTGGCGTGTCTGCTTTTCGTCCGACAGCCGGGCAGGCCCCCCGGAAGCGACTCGCTCAGCGGTACGAAGTGGCCAGAGCTTCAGCGATCGCCTGCATCCCGAACCGGTTCCGGCTAGCCAGCGCGCCGGCGCGGCCCATGCTGTGAGTCAGAACGTCGTCGCGTAGAACCGTTGCAACGGCGCCGACGAGAGCCTCGAGAGAGTCATCCACCACAATTCCGCATCCGATCTCAGTGACCGCCGGAGCGAGTCCGCAGCTATCCGTGATGACCACTGGCACGCCGAGTGACATGGCTTCGAGAACTGACATCGGATACGGTTCATCGATGGAAGGCAGAACGTATACGGCGGCCCGCGACAACCGTTCGTTGGTTGCACCCGGGGCCAGGGGTCCCTCCCAGGACAGTACGCCTTTACGACCGGCCGCGTCGATGAGGCGCTGTACCGCTGGCCCCTCTCCCTCATCGGGACCGACCAGGGTAAACGACACCGTCGGGAATTCATCAGCGAGTGCGAGCGCCATTTTCACGAAGAGCTGCGGGCGTTTCCGGCGGGCGAGTCGGGCTAGGTAGAGAACTTCCGTGCCCTCAGCGGGACCGTTCGCGCTCCCCGGCGCCGGTACGCCATTGGCGAGATGCTTCAGATTGAGCGCCGTGCCCGCAACGGCACTGAGATCATTCCGTTCCTGGTCGGTGAGGTAGAACACCACCTTCGCCCCCCTCAGAGCCGGTCGGGTGACGAACGCGTCCAGAGGAATCGCCAATGGACTGTCTGAAGGGTCGATCATTCCGTGAGTCTGCACCACGTACGGTATCCCGGCCTTGCGCAACCAGCGCGCCGCAGGGAGCGTGACGAGGTCACGGGCGGCATGAATGTGCACAACGTCGAACGAGCGCGCGGCCTGCTTGAGCCAGTGCTGCAGGGCGGGTGCGCACAGGCCGGCGAAACCGATACCTGGGATGATCGTTCGGGCGGGGAACAGACGGAGCGGCACCCCGTCGAATTCATGGGGGGCCGCTTCGCCGAATCCGCGGGCGCCGCCGGCTACCACTACGTCGTGGCCTGCTTCACGGAGGGCTTTGGCCTGGTTCAACGCGACGCGAACGGGACCTCCATACTCACCGTTGGGACTGACGAGCGTCACGATGGAGAGCACACGCATTCAGGTCTGGTCCCGGTCCTGTGAGAGTGCTGGTCGTTCCGCGCGCGGAGCTCGCAGAAGTGCCCGGGCGGGCACGGTCCCGGAGACGAGAGCCGTCGCGCCGATAACGCTGTCATGGCCGATCCGGCTTCCACGGAGAACTGTTGCCCTGGCCGCGATCCAGGCGCCGTCTTCCACGATAATCGGCGCATTGTCGAATTCGAATGTCTGCGAGGTGCGGTCATGGCTGCCCGTGCACAGCATGACACCCTGGGAAATGCACACGTCACTGCCAATGATCACCGGCTCGAGATTCAGAATCCAGACCTCTTCACCGATCCACGAGTTGTCACCGACGACCAGTTTCCATGGCCAGTGGATGCGCACGCGATGGCGGATCAAAACATTGTCACCGATCGTGGCGCCGAAAAGCCGAAGGAGCGCCACGCGGAGACGGGGCGGGCACCACCACCGGACAACAACGAGTCCGGAGAGGAGAAGCCAGGCGATCTGCCAGAGCGAATTCCGCCCCCGTTCGTAGCCTGCGCCGGAGAATCCGGCCAGGTTCCGGCGAGGGAGACCTGACGGTTGGGCCATCGGTGGTCTCGCGTCGCTGACTGACATGACGGTCAGTGTACGCAGACAACCGATCAGCGGCTAGATATCCCGTTGAACCATGTGCTGCTAGCTTGTTCGCATGCAACCCCGTCGAACTGAGCGTGGGCAGGCGAGATGAGGGTCCGATGAAGGCAGGTGCGCCGAGGGGTAGACGGCTGAGGCGCGTTCGCGCCAGCATGAACACCATCGTCGGATACTCGATTTCGATGGTGCTCCTGGCTGTCGTCTCGCTTGCGGTCATCCCCTCAATGGTCATGGCAAGCGGCGCGGCAGCGTGGGGAATGATTGCGGCAGGCCAGTCCATCGGCGGCGTGGGTGCGGTGATCGTGGCTTACGGCTGGGGTCTCTCCGGGCCGGCCTCCGTGGCGAGGGCAGACGCGAACATGCGACTCACCGCATATGCGGAGTCGGTTATCTGCAAGCTGCTGATCATTGTGCCCGTCGGCCTTCTTGTTTTTTTGGTGGCCTGGGGTGTCGGTCGCGACTACGCCATCTTCGCCGGAGTCGGTGCCCTGTCCACGGCGACCGTGGGACTGACCGCGAACTGGTGGTTCGTCGGTCTCATGCAACCGTACCGACTCTTGGTTTTCGAAACCGTCCCGCGGGTTCTCGGGACCGGCATCGGCATTTTCTACATGACTCACGGGTCGAGTGCTCTCGTGGGTGTGCTCTGGCAGCTGATCGGTATGGTGACGGCATTCGTGGCCTCCACCATATGGATCCTGCAACCGTGGAGACTCCGTCGACTCCGGTCGCTTCCGCGCAGGCGGATAGGGATGGTGCTTTCTTCGCAGCGGCTGGGTGTCACCTCGACCGTGCTTTCCTCGCTGTATACCTCGACCCCGATTGTCATTGTGTCGTTGATCGCCCCGGGCGCGCAGCCGGTTTACGCCGTTGTCGAGAAGGTGCAGCGCCAGGTGATCGTGGGACTCGGCCCATTCGTCACGATCCTCCAGGGCTGGGTGCCCAAAGCTCGAAGGCAGGACCTCGTCCGCCGAGTCAGGACGGGGCTGGTCGCCGCCGTGGTGTTCGCGGTTGCGCTCGCCGGTCTCATGCTGGCCGTAGCCCCGGAACTGGTGCGTTGGCTCGGCGGCGGCCAGATCAAACCGTCCTTTGTCACCTTGATACTGATGGCGCTGATCACCGGAGTGAGCCTGATCGAGGCGGTCGTCAGCAAGGCCTGCCTGGCGGCATTGCGCAGACTCGATGTGGTGACCAGGGCGACGGCCATCGGAACTCTGGTCGGTCTACCCTGCGTCGCGATCGGAGCCGTGTCCTGGGGGGCAGAGGGGGCGCTCTGTGGTATCTTCGCTGGGCTTTCGCTCAGGCTTCTGCTTGAACTCATGGGCATGCGCCGCGCAATCGCCCAGCGCAGCGAGGATGCGCTCGACGTGACAATGGTTCCGGAAATCGGGGTGAGCGGCTCTTGAGTCAGATCAAAGACGCGATGAGGGCGCTGGCTTGGGCGCTGCCGGCGAGCACGGCTAAGAACCGGCTCCTTCGCTCGATCGGCCACGACATTCATCCGACCGCAATGGCGCGATCCTGTCTCGTCCTTCGGGTCACACAGGTCTCGATGGGAGCGAACAGCCGGATAGGCCGATGGAACCTGCTCAAAAACATGCGCCGGGTGTCAATCGGTGATCACGCAACCATCGGCCGCTTGAACGTTTTTTCATCCCACCCCGTGTACAAGCGGCTCTACCCGGACGGCGCGGCACTGGAAATGGGGCCTCATTCAAAAATTACGAGCCGGCATCAGTTCGATTGCTCCGGCTCCATAGTGATCGGCGAGTACTCCAGTGTCGCCGGGCACGAAACCAAGATTGTGACGCACAGCATCGACGTTCGACGAAATGCTCAGGCGGCATATCCGGTGCGAATTGGAGCCCGGAGTTTCGTCGGAGCGCGCTGTCTGCTCTTCGGCGGCGCTATCTTGCCGGATCGGTCGGTCCTGGCGGGAGGATCGGTGCTCGCCCGTGCGAGATCGGGCGGGTTGCCCGGACTATGGGCGGGTGTTCCGGCCGCGCTCCGCGGGCCGATCGACGGTGAGTGGTTCGAGCGTTCGACCACGGGAACCAGTCGGGTCTTCATCCCGGCTACGGGAGAAACGGTGGAAGACGCGCTTTAGCCGCGGGCAGACAGTGCCCGGAACCATTTGCCGAGCAGTAACGCCATGATCAGCGCGTTGGCGGCCAAGAGAAGGCTGTAGACCACCACGAAAGCACCGGGCCAGCCAGTGAGGATGAAGCTGAGCGAGAGGATCCCGTAGTCGGCCGGCAGCAGAGCAATGGCCCTGGCTCTCGAGGGGCGACGAGCCCCGCCCTCGCCGATGGCCGAGGTCGTGGAGGTTGCGTTGGCTGAACGGCGCAGGAGCAGCTCAGTCAGCAGGCCACCCACGAAGGTGACAACGGACACGACCTGGAATGCGAGGGGCACGAGATACCAGATCGGCTCCGTGGACCAGAAGCGGTACGCCGTGATGAGGATCGCTGCGTGGACGGCGACGATCTTGCCGGCGTCCACGACGTGGTCGAGCCACTCGCCAGCGGGGGAACCGCGGCCGGTCAGGCGCGCGACCTGACCGTCTGCCGAATCCAGCGCAAAGCCGAGAACGAGGAGGACCGCAACGCCGACGGCTCGGATCGGGCTTGGTTCTCCGCTGACCAGGAGAACAAGACCCGCCCCGGTCGCAAGGGCCGACAGCCCGGTCACCTGATTGGGCGTCATCCTGAGCCCAAAACACACCGAGGCCAGCACGCGCCCCAACGGTCGATTGACGTATCGCGTGTACAGCGACACCCCGGTCTGTGCCTTCTGCGCACTCGCAAGCTGTGCGTGAGCTTCACGAAACTGTGTCATCACGGGCCATCCTCGGATTGATTGAGCGTGGGCAGCGTGCCCCGTCCTCGGCACATGTTAGCCCCTCGTCGGACGTCACTCCTCCGGGGCATTGCGGGTGTGGCGCACAGGGCGTACGTTTCCGCCGATCCCACTTTTCGCTAAACGTGAGCAATGCTTTCTTACCCAAAGCGCTCCAAGGCCGCGTGAGGCTGGATTCCATAGTTCATTCGCGGTCATCAGAGCTTTTCGGCGATGAGGCTGTTCACCCGAGGGATAGGTAGCTATGCGTAAGCTTGCCGCAATTTTCACGACCGTGGCTGTCGTGGCCGGACTCGTCATAGCGAGTCCCGTGCCACAACCGGCGTCGGCGCTCTCCGGCGGCGTCGCCTTCAGTGCGGACAACCTGTCGACCTGGCAGACGAACGGCGTTGTCTACGGAGTCGGAACGGTGCACGGAAAAGTCGTGGCGGGCGGAACATTTTCTCAGATCAGGCCGCCCAGCGGCGGTGCGGGAGTGCCGAGGAACCAGGGAACGCTTGCAATTTTCAACGCGGAGACAGGAGCCCCTGACAGCTGTCAGTTCGCCATGACCCTTAATGGGGCCACGCCGACCGTGCGGTCGGTGGTTGCCTCACCCGACGGCAACACCATCTACATCGGGGGCAATTTCTCCTCCGTCGGCGGGGTGAACGCCGCGCGGGTAGCCGCGATCGACCCGGTCGCCTGCACCGTCAAGCCGTTCCGGGTGGCGGGGGTGTCTTCCCTCGTCCGCGGCATGGCTGCCACCTCGTCCACCCTGTACCTGGCTGGGGAGTTCCAGACCGTCGGCGGCCAGGCGCGCAAGCGCTTTGCAGCGGTGGACGCGACGTCGGGCGCGCTTCTGCCCTGGGCCCCGGCGGCTGACACTGTCGGGCGGGCCGTGGCCGTCTCTCCCGACCGCAGCAGGGTAGCCATCGGTGGGGACTTTTTCACGGTCAATGACCAGGATTCCCACTCCATCGCGGTCGTCGATGCGACCACCGGCGCAAACGTGCGTAATTACCCCCTCGGCTTCATCCCGCGTACCTCGGTGACCAAGACCCTGTGGTCGGACGGCACGGCGTTCTACGGGGGCAACGAAGGAACGGGGGGCGGAGTCTTCGACGGTCGCTTCGCCGTCAATTGGAGCACACTCGACCAGACCTGGCGGGACAACTGCCTGGGCGCAACGCAGGCGGTGCTCGAATACCAGGGCACCCTGTATTCCGCGAGTCACGCGCACGACTGCTCATCGAACAACGCCTTTCCTGACGGGAGACGGATGTTTTTGATGGCACAGAACACCTCGGACGCGGCTTTGCTGGGATGGTTCCCGACTTCCAATGACGGTACGGGCGAAGGAATCGGCCCGCGTGCTCTCACCATTGCCACCGGCGCCACAACGGGAAAGAAGTACCTCTGGTACGGCGGTGAGTTCACTGTCATCAACGGCGTAGTCCAACAGGGACTCACACGCTTCGGTCCGGATGACGTCGGTGCGCCGCCCACCCCGGTCGTTGCAGCCGAGGCGCTCACTTCGGGTGCCAATCAGATTCGCTTCCGCACCGTGGTCGACCCTGACGACAGTGCCTTGACGTACAACGTCTACCGGAACGGCGGAGCGACCCCAATCTGGACCGGACCAGCCAACTCGCTGTGGTGGACCCGTCCCCAGGTGACCGTCGTTGACACGAATGTCGCCGCGGGCACGAATTACACCTACCGGGTGACGGCGAATGACGGGGTCAACACCAGTCCGCTGTCGGCGTCAGTAGCAGCCCGCGCCGTCACCAAGGGGGTTGACTATCCCACTCAGGTGATCCAGGACGGAGCCAGGCTGTATTGGCGTCTGGATGAGGTTTCCGGTCCCTGGGCACAGGACAAGTCCGGTGCGACGGTCACCGGCCTGAACGGCCTATACAAGAACGGCGTCACCTACCGGGCGCCTGGCGCGATCGTCGGTGACACCAACACCTCCGCTACGTTCAATGGGACTGATGGCTACATCTGGAGCGACCAGCAGAAACCGGCACCCACCACTTACTCGATCGAAACCTGGATCAAGACGACATCCACCCAAGGGGGGAAGATCATCGGATTTGGGGATGGTCGGCCGAGCACCGGGACTGGCAACACGAACCTGAGCGGGAATTACGATAAACACATCTACATGGATAACCAGGGTCGCCTGACCTTCGGTGTCTACATCGGTCGCACCGAAACGATCAAGACGGCCTCGTCGTACAATGATGATAAGTGGCACCACATCGTGGCAACCCAGAGCGGGTCCGGGATGAAGTTGTTCGTGGACGGCGTCCGGGTGGGCCAGAACGCCACCAGCACCAGCCAGCAATACAGCGGTAACTGGCATGTCGGTGGCGACAACCTGAATGGCTGGCCCAGCCAGCCGTCTAGCGCTTTCTTCGGCGGCCAGATAGACGACACCGCGGTCTATGCATCCGCCCTGAGCGCCGCGCAGATCGCCCAGCACTACACTCTCGCTGGGGGAACCCTCGCCGTTCCGCCGACCCCGACAGACGCGTACGGAGCCAGGATCTACACGGACGAGCCTGATGTGTACTGGCGCCTCGACGAAACCTCTGGAAGCACGGCGAAAGACTCATCGTCCGACGCCCAGAGCGAAGGAGATTACGGCGCTGCAGTCCAGCTGCAGCAGCCGAAGGCGATCAAGGTCGGGACTGCCGTGCAGACCAGCGGAACTCAGGACGGCGGCATTGCGACCAAGACCGCACGCTCATCGGTTGCCCAGTTCTCCACGGAAGCTTGGTTCAAGACGGACACGACATCCGGCGGGAAGATCGTCGGCTTTGAGAACGTCGCAACCGGGCAGGGTTCGAATTACGACAAGCAGATCTACATGACCAATTCCGGGAGCATCATCTTCGGCGTGTACGTCGGGGGCTTCCAACTCATCGAATCACCGGCGGGATTCAACAACAACGCCTGGCATCACGTAGTGGGCACGCAGGGACCCGATGGGATGAAGCTCTACCTGGATGGCACAGAGGTCGGCTCGAACCCTACCAACTTCAACCAGGCGTTTGACGGCTACTGGCGTGCCGGTGGTGGCAACCTCAACAGCTGGCCCTCGCAGCCCGCGAGTCCCTACTTTGCGGGCACGCTCGACGAAATGGCGGTCTATCCGTCGGCCCTGAGCGCGGCGGCCGTCGCGGCTCACTATGAGCTGGGCTCCAACACCGCTCCCGACGTCATGGCGCCGAGCGCTCCCTCCGGCCTGACGTCAACCGTCTCAAACGGCTCCGTCGCGTTGGCCTGGATTCCGTCAACAGACAATGTCGGCGTCACTGGCTACGCGGTGCACCGCGGGTCTGCATCCGGCTTCGTCGCTGACGCCACCAACAAGATCGCCGACGTGACAGCTTCGTCCTATACGGATCCGGGGCTCGCCGACGGTACGTATCATTACGTCGTGATCGCCTACGACGCCAGAGGCAACGCCAGTCCGGCTTCCGCGTCGGTTCCCGCGACGGTGGCGACCCCCGACACTGTCGCACCAAGCGTTCCGACTGGTCTGACGGCGTCGGTGTCGGGGAGTGCGGTTTCGTTGGCCTGGACGGCGTCGACAGACAACGTCACGGTGACGGGTTACTCGGTGTACCGAGGGACTACGGCCGAGTTCGTCGCTGATGCGTCAAGCAAGATCGCGGATGTCTCGGGTGCGTCGTATTCGGATCCCGGTCTGGCTGCGGGGGTTTACTTCTACAAGGTGGTGGCGCGTGATGCCGCCGGCAATGTGAGTGCTGCCTCTGGTGCCGTGGAGGCGACGGTTCAGGCCGCCCCTGTGGGACCGGTGGTCCTTACGACCGGTGCCAGCGAAGACTCGACGACGTACCAGGTGCTTCCCACGACCAACTTCGGGTCCAATAGCCAGTTGTCGTCCCGGGGGGCGGGCACGTCGCTGATCGAGTCGTACCTGAAGTTCGCAATCCCGGCGGCGCCGGTGGGCACTGTGCTCAGCGGGGCGACCCTGCGGGTTCGAACCTCGACCGACTCGACCGCCGCCTCGGTGGACGCCCAGATGTTCAAGCTGCTGAGTGGGAATTGGACGGAGGGCACGGTGAACTGGAACAACCGACCCACCGGTCTGGGACCGGACCTGGGGAGCCTCACCGGCGCATCGGCGACGAACACGGCTTACTCGGTCCCGCTCGATGCGGCGCAGCTGAGAGCTCTCACTGGTTCAACGGTGTCCGTCGCGCTGGTCAGTGCCGGCCTGGACAACCTCCGGCTGTGGTCGACCAACAGCACCAGCGCCACCTATCGCCCACTGCTCACCCTGACCTACACAGCGGGCTGAATGTCCAGCGGTACCGAGGGGCGGAGCACGGCTGACACCAGCCGTGCTCCGTTCCTGCCGTCGATGAACCGCAGACAGCTCCTCCTGGCCGGCGCCTCGACGCTGCTGCTGTCGGCTTGCCAAGCCGCACCAGTGCCAACGCCCGCGCCCGCGGTCTCCGTTCCCCCGGCTGCTGCGGCACGATATGCGATCGGAGATCTCCTCGGAACGACACCGTTCTATGTAGCTCACCGTGGCTCCGGAGACAACTGGGTTGAGCACAGCTTCGATTCGTACAGCCGCTCGATCGCCAGTGGGGCCGAAGCGATCGAAGTCTCGGTCAGCGCCACCTCCGATGGCGTCTTCGTGTGCCATCACGATCTGACGACCAAGCGGATGACGGGTGTCGACCGCTCGATCGCGGAAGTCACCTGGGAGGAACTGTCGCAACTTCGCAGCGACGCGAGAGCCTGGCTCGGCCCAGCGGCTGAAAAGGAGCCGCTGCCGTTGCTCGCGGACGTATTGGATGCCTTCGCCACAACGCACGTGATCTTTCTCGAAGACAAGCAAGGCACCAACACGGAAGCCCTGCTCAAGGTCATGGACAGCTACTCGCACTCCACGGACCATTTCGTCTGGAAACAATGGGCAGGTGCAACCCAATACACACTGGCCGACAAGCACGGTTACACAACCTGGGGATACTTCACTCCGGAACTTTTCGAGCGTGCAGATGAACTTGCACCGCGTTTCGATCTGCTCGGGGTCTCACACCGGGCGACGGATGCGCAGGTGGCCATGTTGGTGGGCTTCGGAAAACCGGTTATTGCGTGGGAGGTGCACTATCGCTCGATGCGTGACCGGATGAGCGACCTGGGCGTGGCCGGGATGATGTGCTCCAATCTGCCCTACGTGACCGGGACGACCGCGGGGAGTCAAAGTGACTCCTTCGGAACCGGGCTGCGGGCCGCCGGCGACCTGCCCTGGACCATTGACGAGGGCACCCAGGTGCAGCCCCTGATCGATGCGGGTGCCGCATCCGTGGCACTGGGCCACCGGGACGTGCAGAGCTACCTAATGGGCTCAATGTGCCCGGTGAGTCCCGGCTCGTATCGGATCACGTGTGAGCTCCGTTGGCCGGAGTCGCTCCCGAGGGCGGAGCAGCACGCCGGGATCGCCTTTGGTGCCGCAGACGACCGGCCCTACCGAGTCAGGGCGGCTAGCGATGTGCCCGGGTACCACATGATTCTTCGGGCGAATGGCTCCCTTGAATTGTTCAGCCGGGTCGCGGGGACGACCGAGGGCACGCGGTTGAAAGCGGTGCTGACTGCCCCACCCCGGGCTTCGGAATGGGTGCGTCTCCAGATCGAAGTCCTCGCAAACAGTATTCGCATTTTGCGACTTGACGGTGAGGGCTGGTCGATGGACATCGATGATGCGAGCTACCGGGGAGGCTATTTCTGGCTGTGCAAGAACTACCAGGACGGACCGCCGGTCGAATTCAGGTCAATCCTCGTCAGTTGATGACCATTCGTTCTGGGCTGTCCATTTCCGCTTCATTTCGGTTCGACAGCATCCGTCGCCCCGGTCAGAAACGGACGTGCCAACCGACCTCTCTCGACACCGCTGTCACATGCTCCCTGCTCGAGAATTCGCCGAAACCGGCTGATTGTAGCGTCTGAGGAAAGGAAGCCGGCAGAGAACCGCCGCCCGGCCGCTCCGTAGGCGGCTGAAGACTCTGCATCACGACCGAGCATCTCCGCTGCGTCCACAAGGTCGCCGGGGACCGCGGCGTTGATTCTGATTCCGCCGCCGGCCAACGCCAGCTCATCGGCGGTGACACTGAATTCATCAGTTGCCGCGATGACAGGTAACCCGGTGTTGAAGTACGTCGTGAGTTTGCTCGGTACGCACATTTCCGTCAAGCCAGGCCGCTCATTGACGAGCAGGATGTCCGCGGCTGAGAGGGTCGCCTGGAACGCTTCTTCGGGTAGGGGATCGATGAATTCAAGACGGCGGTTTACGCCCATGGCTTCGAGTTGATGACGCTTGTTTCCGTCGCCGAGGAGAACGAATCTCACTTTCGATCCCCGCTGCTCTGCGATCTTCGAAGCGTGGACAACGTTCTCGAGGGCCTGTTTGGCACCCATGTTCCCCGCGTGGAGAACGACGATATCATCCGATTTCCAGCCGCGTGTGGTGCGCACTTCTTCCCGACGGTCACCGTTCGGGTAGCCGGTGTGGCACCAATTGCGAACGACCTCGACGGAGTCGGCGTCGATGGCCATCTCCTCAACCAGATAGCGCTTGAACCGCTCGTGGATCACGACGACTGTATTTGCACTGCGGAGGATGGACCGCTCGATCCCACGGAGCAGCCAAGTGGCCAGGTGGCCCCCTGTTCCGCTTTCGGACACTCCGAGGCTATAAATGTCCTGCACCCAAATACAGGTTTTGGTATGGACCAGGCGCGCGCGCAGCATTGCCGCGCCCACGGAGAATAAGGCAGGTGTAACCAGCACGGCTACGTCGGGCTTGTCCCACTTGCTGAATACTGCCCGAATCCCGAAGCTGAGTTCCAAGCCCAGGCGGTTCCACAGACGCGGTTTAGACGGCACACCGTGAGGGACCCTGGTGACGTTGACGCCTCTAATTCTTTCGTGCTCATGCTCGCGCCCGTCTCCGCGCTTGTGGCCGCCGTAGCCGTCGTAGATCCGCCATTGCGGGTAATGCGGATTGCCGGTGATCACCGTGACCGGGTGACCGGTCGCGGTCAGTGCTTCCGAGAGCCCAGCGGTGTAGACGGCGATGCCGGTTGGCTCGGGGGAATAGTTGAGTCCAATGATGGTGACCTTCATCTGCCCGCTCACCGCCCGCGTAAATCTGCTTGATGGGAAACAAACCAGGCGTAAGCGTCTTCCAAGCCGTCTTCGAGGTCGATCGTCGGCTTCCATCCGAGCGCCTGGATGCGAGTGACGTCCATCAACTTCCGAGGAGCGCCATCGGGCTTGCTGGTGTCGAAGGTCAGACGGCCGGTGAAGCGGGTGACTTTCGCGATCGCCGATGCCAGGTCGCTGATGCTGCAGTCAGAGCCGGTCCCGACGTTGACGTGCGACAGCATCGGCGTAGTACTGGTCTGGTACACCTCCCGGTCCAGTTCCATGATGTGCACGCTGGCCGCCGCCATATCGTCTACATGAAGGAATTCCCGTCGCGGGCTGCCGCTGCCCCAGATGACGACCTTATCCTCCCCGCCTTCTCGTGCGTCGTGGAACCGCCTGAGTAAACCGGGGATGACATGGCTGAAGGATGCGTGATAGTTGTCCCCGGGACCATAGAGATTTGTGGGCATCACGCTTCGGTAGTCCCGCCCGTACTGGCGATTGAAGCTCTCGCACAGTTTGATTCCGGCGATCTTGGCGATGGCATACGGTTCGTTGGTTGCTTCGAGTGCGCCGGTCAGGAGCGCATCTTCGGCCATCGGCTGGTTGGCGAACTTGGGATAGATGCAGGACGAGCCGAGGAAGAGGAGCCTCGGAACGCCGAAGTCGTGTGCTGACTTGATAATGTTGGCCTCTATCAGGAGGTTGTCGTAGATAAAATCCGCCGGCGAGGAGTTGTTGGCTTCAATCCCGCCGACTCTCGCGGCAGCGAGATAGGCCTGATCGATGCGATTGCCCGCGAAGAAGGCCCGAACGGCTCGCTGGTCGACAAGGTCGAGTTCCGAATGACTGGCGGTCACGATGTTGACGTAACCCAACGACGTGAGTCGGCGCACGATCGCCGAGCCCACCATTCCGTTGTGCCCCGCGACATAGACAGCAGCGCCGGTGTTGCGGTTCACCAGCTTTCCAAGGAAACGAGGGAGGGAAAACCAAGACTTTTCAGGAGGGCGGCCTTCTGCGCGATCATCAGGTCGGAGGCGACCATTTCCGCGCACATCTCCCGCACGCTGATCTCCGGCAGCCAGCCGAGCTTGAGCCGCGCGCGTGTCGAGTCGCCGAGCAGGGTGTCGACTTCGGCTGGCCTGAAGTAACGAGGATCGACTCGCACGATGACGTCACCGGGGTGAACGGCAGGCGAGATGTCGCCGACGACGCTGTCGACGATGCCGATCTCGTTCAGTCCCTCACCCTCGAATCTCAGGGTGATACCGAGCTCGCTCGCCGACCATTCGACGAATTCGCGCACAGAATACTGGACTCCCGTGGCAATCACGAAGTCCTCCGGTGAACCCTGCTGGAGCATCATCCATTGCAGCCGAACGTAGTCGCGTGCGTGGCCCCAGTCACGAAGAGAGTTCAGGTTTCCGAGGAACAGGCAGGACTCGAGACCTTGCGCGATGTTGGCGATGGCCCGGGTGATTTTCCTCGTCACGAACGTCTCACCGCGGCGTGGGGATTCGTGATTGAAAAGAATCCCGTTGCAGGCGTACATCCCGTAGGACTCTCGGTAATTCACGGTCATCCAATAGGCATACAGCTTGGCGACCGCGTACGGAGAACGGGGATAGAAGGGCGTGATCTCGCTCTGAGGTGTCTCCCTGACCAGTCCGTACAATTCAGATGTCGAGGCTTGGTAGAACCGGACCCTGTCCGTCATCCCCAGCAATCTCACCGCCTCCAGTAGGCGCAGGGTGCCCAGAGCATCGATGTCAGCGGTATATTCGGGCATTTCGAAGCTCACCGCCACATGGGACTGTGCACCCAAATTGTAGATCTCGTCCGGCTGCACGTCCTGGATAATCCGGGTGAGGTTTGATGAGTCGGAAAGATCCCCGAAATGGAGGAAGAAACGCGCGGTTTGCTCGTGCGGGTCCTGATAGATGTGGTCGATTCGCTGTGTGTTGAGCTGCGACGACCGGCGCTTGAGGCCGTGAACCTCGTAGCCTTTGGACAGGAGAAACTCGGCCAGATACGAACCATCCTGGCCAGTCACCCCGGTGATGAGTGCCCTTTTCGGAACCATGGTCGTCCTATCGCTCGCTGTTGCTGAAGTCATGAACCGGTTGGTTGCTCGGCGCGTTGGAGGACAGGGCCTTCAGTGCAAGGCGGAGGGCCGTGCTCGAGGTCGAAACGGTATACGGAAAGTAGATGATTTCTACGCCCACCTCGGCGAATCGGCGCTCAAGTCGGCGACCCTTCTCCGTGCCCTTCCAATCGTCGCCCTTGAAATAAACGTCGAAACGAAGCATGCGCCAGGTATCCAACTTGTCTTCGTCCGTTTCAGCTATCGCTTCATCGACGAAGTCGATATGACGAACGATCTCAAGCCTCTCAGCCAACGGCACCACGGGTAGCGAACCCTTGGTCACGAGGAGCATCTCATTGGTTGCTACCCCGGCGATCAGATGATCGCACTGGCTCCTCGCGTGCTTGAGGATGTTGAGATGGCCAATGTGGAAGAGGTCGAAAGCTCCGCCAGCGTAGCCGACCGTTTTTGCTAAGGCGCTTCCTTCATTAATCGAGACGCTTTCGTTCGCCATCAGTACGCTCCTTCTGCCCGCATGACCATGCGAAATGTGCGCCAGATTATGTAGAGGTCGCCGGTTAGCGACCAGTTCTCGACGTAATACAGGTCGAGGCGCACGCTGTCTTCCCAGCTCAGGTTCGACCGACCGTTGATCTGCCACATGCCGGTCAGGCCAGGCTTGATGTAGAGGCGACGCCGAACGTGAGTGTCATAGGATTTGACTTCCTCGGGCAGCGGCGGGCGCGGCCCGACCAGGCTCATCTCACCGACGAAAATGTTCCACAGCTGGGGAAGTTCGTCGAGCGAATATTTGCGCAGGAGTCGCCCGCACTTGGTGATCCGTGGGTCGTTCTGAATCTTGAACAGCACCCCGGAGGCCTCGTTCTGGTCGAGCAGGCCGGCCAGGTCGTCTTCCGCCGTCTGCACCATGGAACGGAACTTGACCATTTGGAAAGTACGCTCATTGCGCCCGCACCGCTCCTGGTGGAAGAGGATGGGCCCAGGCGAGTCGAGCTTCACTACGATCGCGATGGCCACCAGGAGCGGCCAGAAGATAAGAAGTGAGATCCCGGACACGCCGATATCGAGGATGCGCTTGAGTACGTGCTTTGCGCCCTCGAATTGGGGGATCTCCACGTGGATCAAGGGCAGCCCCTCGACCGGCCGGAAATGGATGCGGGGACCGGCGACGTCCGTGAGCTGGTTGGACAGTACCAGCTCGGCGGATGTCCCCTCCAGCTCCCAGCCCAGGGTGCGGATATACTCGCTCCCTCCGCTGGGAGCGCCTGCGACGATCACCGTGTCGATGGCGAAATTCGTGGCTGCGGCCCCGACATGGGCCAGGTCGGAAACCACCGGGATGGTCCGGTTTCGGACCTTAACCGGGGACTTCGAGCCATTTGCGAGTGCGACCCCCACCACGTAGTAGGTGGCGCCGGCGTTCTCGATCTGGCCGACCACATATTCGACATCGGCGCGATTCCCAACCACGATGACTCGGGCAAGGTAATGGCCGAAGGCCCTTTGGCGCAGCAGCCACCGTCGCCACAGCCAGCGTTCCAGGACCAGGCCGCACATACCGACGGGGAGTGCGAGCACGAAGAAGCCGCGCGCGACATCGACCTGAAACGCCAGGAAGCCGATGGCAAGCAGCCCGAAAGTGAGCGCGCTCGCGTTGATCACCTGCTTGTACTCGGTGGCGCCGATGCCGATGACGCGCGAGTTCCGGGTGTGGAATGCCCCCAGGGTCGCGATCCAGCTGAGCGCGATGAGCAGCGCGACGAGCCAGTAGTCTGCCTGATATCCGCCGACGGATGCCTGGGCACCCTCTCCGCCGAATCTCACGAGCAGGGCCGTCGCGACGGCGGTCATAACGATGCCCACGTCGCTCATCAGAAGTTTCGTCCGAAACTGTCTGGCCCAGACCAGGCCGGACGACTTCGCGTCGACGCTGACCGGGTTCTCGAGAGCCGGTGCCGGAACCAGGGCAAGCTTAGGCTGGGTGATGGGGAGGCGCCCGGCGAGGGGCAGGCGCGGTTGTGGGTGCGTCACCGTCTGCTCACCCCGCCAGCAAGACGCGGTGGAGCGCTCGGTACTCGGCCTGGGTGGGGCCGGTGAATATGGGTCGACGAATAGGTCGACACGTCGCGAACGTCTTCACGTGAATCCTCTGCATTTCGGGTGTACAGAGCGGGAGGGGATTCGCCCGGGAAGCCTGTCTAGGGAACGAGACAACCCGAACAAACAAACAAGTGATGAATCTTCAACTGCTTGCGAGGTGACCATACCCCCGAACGCCCAAGTCGGCTCGGACCCCGAATGGGGGGGGTGCCCCTATGTTCTTGTCAAGCCGCGAGTTGATGGTCGGTTTGATAGAGGGTGCCGTCGCGCAGCATGGCGTAGAGGACGTCGCAGCGTCGTCGGGCGAGGGCTATCAGGGCTTGGTTGTGGCGCTTGCCTTGGTCAATCTTGCGGTCGTAGTAGGCCCGTGAGACCGGGTCGCGGAGGGCGGCGAAAGCCGAGAGGAACAGCGCCCGTTTGAGGATCTTGTTCCCGCGTCTGGACGGGTGCTCACCGCGGATGGAGCTGCCGGAGCGCCTAGTCACGGGGGCCAGGCCAGCGTAGGCGGCGAGGTGGCCGGCGGTCGCGGAGTCCTTGCCGGAGACTTCGGTGAGGAGTCTGGCTGCGGTCCTGATCCCGACTCCGGGCATGCTGATCAGGACGGGGTGAAGAGAGTGAGCCTCCACAAGCCGCTCGACTTCGACGGCGATCTCGTCCCGTTGCCGGCGGAGGGCGGCGAGCTGTTCGGCAAGCTTGGGGCCCAGGACCCGCTCCAACGCAGGGTGGATCTGGGTGAGCAGGCCTCGGATGCGGTTGCTGGTGGCCGTGATCTGGCCGACGACGTCATCGTCGAAGCCGCAGAGCATGGAGAGCTCAGCGACCTGCTCATCGGCCAGCTGCAGTGACCGCAAAGCATGCGGGAGGCTCCTCGCGGCTTGGGCGATGATCGCGGCACCGCGGGCGTCGGTCTTGGCTTCGCCCGCGTGCAGGTCCGCGATGCGCCTCATTGCCAGCCCCGGCAGGTAGCCCACGAGCACGTCTTCGGCCTGGGCGACGGCGATCGGCAGGGCGCCGATGGTCGCGGGCTGATCGACGACGAACAAGACCTGGCCGTGTCGTTTCAGCTGCCCGATCAGCTCGCGGAGCTTCGCTTCGTCATTGGGCAGTGCCTTGTCGAAGAGTTGCTTGCCGGCCCGGTCGAGGGCGACCGCGTGGTGTTCTCCCTTACCGACGTCCACGCCGATGAAGACGTCAACGCTGTCGTAGTTCTCGATCATGAATCCTCCGTCTCAGGTTCCACAAGCCGGCCTGAACCGCGGCATCAAGTCTCGGCATCCACGTTACGAACGGCCTGAGACGAGTCCCGGTCCAGCCCCTATCAGCGATCACCTGATGCCAGTCAGGCCCGGTGACAACACCCCCCGGATCATGGGCGACTGGGGGCAAGAACCATGCCGGGCCTGACAGGCCAACACCCTCACATAACTACGCGATCAAGGGCTACGAAGAAAGTAACGGGGCGGGCGGAGCTCACTAATTTTGGCGGGCGGGCACATCGTGCGCAAGGCACCTGCTGTTGCATTAGCGAGCTTCATAACCCGGACGCCATCATCGCGGCAGCGGACCACTTCGACGGGTAGCTTTTTCTCATGACATTCAACGACAACGCGAACATCGGCGGCGGCCGGGTCAGCAAAAGGGGCCGCACCACGGGCATCGCAGTGGGCGGCGGCGTGGGTGCGATCGCCCTCTTTCTGCTCTCACAGCTCCTGGGTGTCGACCTGAGCGGCCTGGCCGGCGGCGGCACGCAGCCCGTCGACAGCGGCAGCGTGTCGAACCTGGCTGAGTGCACGACCGGCGCCCAGGCGAACGAAGACGTCGAGTGCCGGATCAAGGGCGCCGCGGCGTCCCTCGACGTATTCTGGGCTGAGGAACTGCCCGCCCGCGGAGCCGAATACCAGCAACCGCCGGTTGCGCTGTTCACCGACAGTGTCGGAACCGGGTGCGGCGGTGCCACCAGCGCCACCGGGCCGTTCTACTGCCCGCCGGATGCGACCATCTACATCGACACCGCGTTCTTCGGCGACCGGCGCACCCGCTTCGGCTCGTCGGGCGGCCCGCTCGCCGAAATGTACGTCGTGGCGCACGAATGGGGCCACCACATCCAGAATCTCGAAGGAACCCTCGCGGCCTCCCAGGATGGACAGACCGGGGCCGGCTCCAGCGCGGTGCGCGTCGAACTTCAGGCCGATTGTTTCGCCGGCGCCTGGGCCGGGTCCGCCTCCGACACCCGCGACACCGGCGGAGTGCCCTTCCTGAAGCCCATCACCCCGGCACAGATTCACGATGCGCTCAGTGCGGCATCCGCGATCGGCGTCGACCGCATCCAGGAGTCCATGCAAGGCCAGGTCAACCCGGAGGCATGACCCACGGCTCCAGCGAACAGCGCCAGCGGTGGTTCCAGACCGGCTTCGACGAAGGCGCCGGTAGCTGCGACACGTTCGCTCCGGCCGACGCGGTGCTGTAGAGCGGGCTGGTCAGTTTCGCCTGAGTATGCCGTCGAGTTCGGTGTACTCCTCGCCGGTGACCGGACACACGAACCGGCCGTCGCCCTCGGCCCGCAGGGGCAGGCCGCTGCGCCCGACCCAGCCGGTGCGCCGGGCAGGCACTCCGACCACGAGGGCGTAGTCCGGGACATCCTCGGTAACGACCGCGCCGGCTGCCACCATGGCCCATCGTCCGATCGTCAGCGGGGCGATGCAAACCGCGCGGGCGCCGATCGAAGCGCCGGCACGCACGGTCACCCCCACGAGATCGCGGTCGTCGATGACGCGGATCGTCCCGTCGGGAGTCACGGCTCGAGGATGCGTGTCATTGGTGAAGACCGCCGCGGCGCCCACGAAGACCCCGTTTTCCAGGAGGGTCGGCTCGTAGATGACGGCGTAGTCCTGGATCGTACAGTGCCGCCCAACCACGACGCCGGGTCCGATATAGGCGCCGCGGGCGAGAACGCACTCGGGGCCCAACCGCGCGTATTCGCGCACCTGCACCAGCGGGTGGATCGTGCAACCGGGGCCGATGACGGCGCTCGGATCGATCTCGGCCGACGCCGCGACTCCCATCACGGCCCCTCGGGCGGCAGGAAAAGGGTCGGGTGCTCCGCGAGGGGGCGGAGGAATCGACGAAGCAGAAGCGTATTCACGGTGATTCCCTGCAGTTCGGATTACAGGTCGGAGAAGTGCTGCCGCGGTGGGTGCCGCGTGCGCCGCTGCCGGGAATCCTCGCACGACATCTGCGAACAATCTGACGTTTTCTCAGCGTGTCACAGCACGGAATGTACCCCCGTTCGGACGCGAGCTACTAGGACCTCTTCGGGGGACAGCCTGGTTCGGGAAATGAACGCGCTGCGAGCCGGAGTCTTCCCCGATCGGCCTACGGACCGGGCTGCGAGGCAAAAAAAGAAGGCCACCCCAGTAGAAGCCTGGGAGTGACCTTCAGTGGCCCCGACCGGCGTCGATCCGGTGACCTTTCGATTTTCAGTCGAACGCTCTACCAACTGAGCTACAGGGCCAGAAGTGGCTTCGAAAAGCCGCTCCAAGGAAAAAAACCCTCTCTTCCGAAAGGGCTTGTTGCCTGTGCGACCCTGACCGGACTTGAACCGGCGACCTCCGCCGTGACAGGGCGGCGCGCTAACCAACTGCGCTACAGGGCCTCGTAAGAAGAACTAACGAGAGTGGAACTTTGTCTAGCTGTTTTCGTACTTTCTTATTCTTGCACATCCCAGACCGGCAGGATGCGTAGCCCCAACGGGATTCGAACCCGTGTTAACGCCGTGAAAGGGCGCCGTCCTAGGCCGCTAAACGATGGGGCCGAGACGCCATAGACCTCATGGCTTCCGACGCATAAGCATACGGTCTACCGCCCGGGAATCTCAAATCGAGAGCAAAAAGTGTTCCTCCCGGGGGTGTCGCAGGCATTGAGCCCGTGAATTTCCCCGGTTTCGCTTGACGGGCCGCTAGATTCAAGGGGGGTGATTTTGCCCTGTAGTTGTTACTCTGAGCCGTTCTCAAGCAGTAGCAGATGTGTGTAACGAGCCCGATCGGGGAGTAATGAAGCGCACGGCAGTTCTCTTCAGCCGGGAAGCACGAGCGGGAAAGGGGGGTGACGGATCCGCGGGCAGCAGGCGCAGTCGCCGCTACCGTGTCAGCCTGGCGACCGGTTTCGTCGCTGCCCTCTCCCTCTTTATCTCCCTCATCGGTCCGGCCAGCCCGGCCCAGGCCATCGACTATCCAACGTGGCAGGACGTGCAGAACGCCAAGTCCAACACGGCCGCCGCCTCGGCGCAGGTCAGCCAGATCCAGGGCCTGATCGCCGACCTGCAGACCCAGGTGGCGCAGACCCAAGCCGAGTCCGAGGCCCGCGGAGCGGAACTGCAGGCGGCGCAAGAGAAGTTCGACGAGGCCAGCCGGCGCGCCGCCGACCTCGAGGCGCAGTCCGCTGCAAGCTCCGCGGTGGCGGCGACCGCGACTCGCCAGGCCGGCCAACTTGCCGCCCAGCTCTACCGCACCGGCGGCACCGACCTGAGCGTGAACCTCTTTCTCGACGGCGAGGGGCGCGGCGAAGACGCCGATGCGCTCCTGTCCAAGCTCGGCAGCATGAGTAAGCTCGTCGAACGCAGCAGCAGCGTCTACGAGCAGGCGCAGACCGCCACCAATGTGGCCGAGTCTCTGGGTGACCAGGCCAAGGTCGCCCAGGCAGAGCGCGAGAAGCTCCGCATCGCGGCGGAGGAAGCGCTCGTCGCCGCGCAGGCCGCCGCGCAGGCGGCCGCCAAAGCCCTGGCCGAATCGGAGGCGAAGAGAGTCGAACTCGACGCCCAGCTGGCGTTCATGCAGGATGCGCAGGCAACCACGTCGGCCGGCTACGAGGCCGGCGTGGTCGAGCGGGCGCGACTGGCCGCCATCGAAGCGGAACGGGTGCGCGTCGAGCGCGCTGCGGCCAGCGCGCGGGCGGCCGCAGCGGCCGCGGCTGCAGCGGCCGCGAGGCCGA
>NZ_SOFT01000019.1:0-96401 GCF_004402645.1 Cryobacterium sp. TMT2-42-4 | reverse complement strand
GCAACACACACAATGGCCACCCTCACGGGTGGCCATTGTGCGTTAACCACCACCCCGCCCCACCCACCCGGCGGGGCACACCATCCGGTAGCGGTCGTGGCCAACTCAGGAGATCCAACCAGGCCGCGCCGGGACACGGGTCCTGGTGCGAGGGTGCACACCTGCACCAACGACAGAGGGCCACCCTGCGAGGGGGCCTGCCGTCGTCAAGCGCGGGTGAGTGGACCCGTTCCGGGAGCAGTCATGCGGGCTGCGGGCCCGGCGGCTGCTAGTTGGTGGGGAGGAGGTTGTCGGAGGGGACGGGCTCGCCGTTGAGGATGTCGAGGGTCCAGCCGACCTGGTCATGGACGACGACGTTGAGGGAGGCGTTCCTGATCGTGTCGACGGGCTTCTCGAGCGCCCGCATCAGCGTCAGTCGGATCAGCGTCCCGTGGCTGACGACGATGATGCGAGCACCCGGGTGGTCGCGGGCGAGCAGTTGCAGGGCCTCGACCCCGCGGTCGGCGACGCTGGCCTCGGTTTCGGCGCCGTGGAAGCCGCCGATTCCGGTGGGACCGCCGGGGACGCGGAGCGCGTCCAGCTCGGGGCCTGCGCCCAGTCCCTCGGCGGGACCGTAGTTGCGTTCCACGATCCCAGGGATGCGACCGGTGACGGTCAGGCCGAGGCCCTCGGCGATGAGATCGGCCGTCTCGGCTGCGCGGCTGAGCGGTGAGGAGACAACGAAGTCCCACTCCTCTGCGGCCAGGTGGCCGACGGCATCCGCTGCCTGGCCACGCCCGGTGTCATTGAGCGGGATGTCGGAGTGACCCTGGATACGCAAAGCGGCATTCCAGTCGGTCTGGCCGTGGCGGATCAGGGCGAAGGTAGTTGTGGCACTCACCGTTCTATTCTGCCTCGGGCCGAGGTCGTGAGATGAATCGGGTCTCGACCGGGTCGAATCTCGGGCGGCTCGACTTGTGGAACAGAGCGCGGTGGCTCAGGTGACCGGGGACGACGCGAAAAGCACGTGCTTGCTCGCCACCAGGTCTGCTGCGTCGTAGATGCGGGCGAGGTCGAGGCCCGCAGCCCGGGCGCCGCGCTCTTCGGGCTCGCTCTGCGGGGCCATCCGCCCGAGCATCACGCCGCCGAGGGCGCGCACGGCGCAGGCCGCGATGACGCCTTCCGGGGTACCGCCGATACCCATCGAGAGGTCGACCGTGGCATCCGTCGATGCGGCGGCGATGGCCGTGGAGATGTCACCCTCGGCCGTGCGGAGCACGCGCGCTCCGGCGCACTCGAGTTCGCGGATGAGTTCGCCGTGGCGCGGTTTGTCGAGCACAGCGACGGTGAGCGCGGTCTCGGGGATGCCGCTGGCGAGCGAGAACGCACGGAGGTTGCGGGTGGCGGAGGCGTGCAGATCGAGCACGCCATGGCCGGCTGGGCCGGAGATGAGTTTCTCCATGTAGAAGACACCGGCGGGATCGAACATCGTGCCTCGGGGGGAGATGGCGATCACGCACACCGCCCCGGGCAGGTTCCGGGCGGCGAGGGTCGTGCCGTCGAGCGGATCGACTGCGATGTCGCAGTCCGGTCCGTTCCCTGTGCCGAGTTGCTCCCCGTTGGCAAGCATGGGGGCCTGGTCCTTCTCTCCCTCGCCGATCACGACGGTTCCGCGAAAAGGTGCGACCAGGAGAACGGCACGCATGGCGGCGACGGCCGCCTGGTCGGCGGCGAACTTGTCCCCGCGACCCACCCAAGAGCGGGTGGCGCGTGCCGCCGCCTCGGTCGACGCGCGCACGGCGGCGACCAGCCCGGCCGGCCAGCCCTCGGCTCCGATCACGGTGGATTCGGCGGGAGCGAACGGGCGGTGCTGCGGCATCGGTTACCTCTTGCTTGGGACGGCGGTCTCGTGACCGGCAGCTGAAAGCCTACTCGCGTGCCCGGGGCGGGCACTCGTGCGGGCGCCAGCGTGGGCGACTCAGCGGGCGGGTACCGGTGCGAGGGCTAAGCGAGCAGCTCACGGATGTCGGCGGCCGTCAGGGCGGTCCCGCGCGCGGCGCCATCCGTCATCACGCTCTCGAAGAGGCGGGCCTTCGTGGCCTTGAGGGCCATCACCTTTTCCTCGATCGTGTCCCGGGAGACCAGGCGGTAGACGAAGACGTTTTTCGTCTGGCCGATCCGGTGCATGCGATCCACGGCCTGCGCCTCGGTGGCCGGGTTCCACCACGGGTCGAGCAGGATGGCGTAGTCGGCCTCGGTCAGGTTCAGGCCGAACCCGCCGGCCTTGAGGCTGATCAGGAAGACCGAATTGTCGCCGGTCTTGAAGCTCTCGATTACCTGCGCCCGGTTGCGGGTCTTGCCGTCGAGGTAGGAATAGCTGATGCCCGCGTCGTCGAGGCGTGCGCGGGCCTTGCCCAGGTACTTTGTGAACTGGCTGAAGATGAGGGTGCGGTGCCCGCCGGCGACGACGTCCTCCAGCAGTTCGAGGAGCACGTCGAGCTTGGTCGACGGGATGCCGTCGTACTTCGTATCGTAGAGGCTGGCATCGAGGCTGAGTTGGCGCAGCATGGTGAGCGAGCGGAAGATCTCGAACCGGTTGGAGTTCATGTCGTCGATCAGGCCGAGCACCTTCTGCCGTTCCCGCTGCAGGTGGGTGTCGTAGACCGCGCGGTGCTTCGGGTGCAGCGTCAGCTCAAGCACCTGCTCCTGCTTGGTGGGCAGGTCGCCGGCCACCTGCTCCTTCGTGCGGCGCAGCATGAACGGGCGGATGCGGCGGCGCAGCTGGTCGAGCCGGTCGCCGTCGGCATCCTTCTCGATCGGTTTCTGGTAGTAGTCGCCGAAGCGGCCGGGGCTGGGGAACAGTCCCGGTGCCGTGATCGAGAGCAGCGACCAGAACTCCATCAGGTTGTTCTCCAGCGGCGTGCCCGTGATCGCGAGCTTGAACGGGGTGGCCAGGCGGCGGGCGCACTGGTGGGCGCGGGACTTGCGGTTCTTGACGAACTGGGCTTCGTCGAGCAGTAGCCCGGACCAGGCCAGGGCCTCGTAGTCGCCGAAGTCCAGCCGGAAAAGCGTGTACGAGGTGACGACGACGTCCGCGCCGCCGTGCAGCGAGGCCAGGGTGCTGCTGCGCTTGCCGGAGGTCTCGGTGATCGCGGCCACCCGCAGGCCGGGCGCGAACCGGGCGCACTCGGCCGCCCAGTTGGAGACCACGCTGGTGGGTGCCACGACCAGGAACGGCGCGCTCTGCCCCGGCTGCTCCCGCACGCGTTCCATCAGGGCGATGGCCTGCAGGGTCTTGCCGAGGCCCATGTCGTCGGCGAGGATGCCGCCCAGTTGATGGTCGTAGAGAAAGCTCAACCACTCGAAACCGGCCTGCTGGTAGCCGCGCAGGGTGGCGTCGACCCCGGCCGGCAGAGGCTGTTCCGGAATCTGGGCGACGTCGGTGAGCCCGGACACGGTGTCGCGCCACGCGGTCGCCTGGCCGGCGACGACCCCGAGGGACTGCAGCTCCTCCCAGAGGTCGGCCTGGAACGGGCTGATCCCCAGGGACCCGGCGCCGACGTCCTGCAGCCCTCGGGCCTCCTCGATCAGCCGGCGGAGCGTGTACAGTTCGGGGCGGTCGAGGTTGAACCAGGTGCCGCTGGGCAGGATCATCAGCTGCTGACCGACCGCCAAGGCCCGGAACAGGCTGTCGAACGGGATCTCCTCGCCGTCGATGCTGACGGCTACCTGCAGGTCGAACCAGTCCCGGTCATCCGGGCGTTCGATGGTGCCCACGGTGATCACCGGCGCCTCGTCGGCCTGGCGGTAGTCGGGGGCATCGCCGGCGATCAGCACGGTGACGTGGTCTGCGGCCGCCAGGGTCGGCACCACGGAGTCGAGGAAGCCGAGCATGGCGGTGCCGGCGAGGGTGGCGCGCTCGATGAGTACCGGCAGGCCGCTCTGCTGCCCTACCAGGGCCGGCACGGAGGTGAGGAGCGCCTGCACGTCCTGAAGGATCCGCCCCTCCCGGGTGCCGTCGCGAAACCTGCCATCGTCCGGCACCGGGCGGAGTGGCTGGTGGTATTCCGGGTAGTGCCACGCCCAGTGCAGGGTGATGCGGGCATCCATCTGGTGCGTGACGGTCAGGGCCAGCACGGGCTGCGGGGTCTCGGGCAGGGCGAACGACTCGTCCCGGCTGGTCATGGTGACCCGGTGTCGAAGGAACGGGTAGAACTCGGCCAGGAAGTCGGCCTCGTCCGCGCCGGGCACCGCGATGGTGTCGGAGGCCGCCATGGCCCGCAGCTCCCGGCTGATCTCGCCTGACAGCGGGGCGAGGGTGATCTGCGGGGAGTCACTGCCAGACCGGCCCGCCCAGGTGTAGACGCCGTGGGCGGGGTTGCCGATGAACCCGAATGTGCCGCGCGCCTGCGGCTCGTCGCCCAGCAGCAGGAGGGGACGCAGGGTGAGGCCGTCGGACACACGACGGATGTCCAGCTCGAGGCACGCAGGAACGGGCGAGACGAGCACGGGATCCTGCTGCGCCGTGGCGGAGACCAGGCGGAGCCCGGCGTTCGCCGCGTCGTCGAGCAGATCCCAGAGCGCTCGGTCGGGGAAAGCGTCGACCGGAATCCACTGGGTGGAGGTGGCGTAGTACGGGCGCGCCGCGAACTGCAGCGCGTAGAGCGCCGAGAGCACCCGCAGCTGGCCACGATCGAGCGACCCGTCGGTGGTCAGGTTCTCCCAGGTGACGCTGCCCCGGATCCACTTGCCCTGCTTGCCCATCATCACGGGCCGCGCCGCCAGCCGGCGCAGCCCCGGCTGACTGGCGAAACGCCCGTGCTCGGGAGCGAGAAGCTGGAACTGGAGGGCGAGGCGGGTGTCTGCGGACGGCGCGGCATCCGGTCGCGCCAGAGGAGCCAGCGCACTTCGCCACGCTTGCCGTGCGGAGAACTCGGCGGTGCCGACGGCCGAGCCGGGCTCGCGGCCCAGGGTGGTGGCGGGGGCACCCGGCATTCCGCCGAGGCTGCGGCCCACGGCGCCGCCCTGGCTCTCGATCAGCAGCGCGGCGACATGCTTGCAGTTGCGCTTCATCGGGCAGGTGCAGACGCCGGATGCCCGCACCGCGGCGCCGGTGGAATCAAGGGTGAACGAGACGGTTACCGAATACGGCGTCGGGTGAGAACCGCGCACCATGCCGAAGAGCTGGGTGTTCGAGCCGAACCAGGTCTCGGCCTCAACGTGGCCGTTGCGGGCGTAGCGTTCGCCGCGTGAGAACGCCTGGCTGCCCACAAGGAGCGCGATGTCGTGGGAGCTGAACGTGTGGGCCATGGCGGGAACCATTCTTCCACGGTCCGGCACTGCCGTGCCCGGCCGTGGCAGGCCCGGCCGGGCGCATCAGGGGGCTACTCGACGTGCCCGTGTTCCTTCGAGGACCCCTTCGTCAACGTCTTTCCCTGGAAGAAGGCCGGGTTGACGCTGCGCTGGATCAGCATCAGCACGATGCCGCCGATGAACAGCACCATCGCGAGGATGAAAACGAGCCCGACCCCACCGATGTTCGATCCGCTGCCGTAGTCGGGGTTCATGCTGTCGTAGAGCGTGGTTGCGAAGATGACCAGCAGGATGACCCCGCCGATCAGCGGCGCCAGGAATTTGAGCAGGATGGCACGGGGCCCGCTCAGCGAGTCGCGGAAGTACCAGACGCAGGCAAACGCGGTGACCCCGTAGTAGAAGCAGATCATCATGCCCAGGGTCAGGATCGTGTCGGTGAGCACATCGGTGCTGAGTACGCGCATGATCGCGTAGAAGCCCCAGGCCACGATTCCTGCCGTCACGGTGGCGAAGGCCGGGGATTTGTAGCGCGGGCTGATTGAGGCGAACCGCTTCGGGAACGCTTTGTAGTGGCCCATCGAGAGCATGGTGCGTGCCGGCCCGACGAAGGTCGACTGCAGCGACGCGGCCGAGCTGGACAACACGGCCAGCGACATCAGGATGGCGAAGGGACCCATCACCGGTCCGGCGAGGGCGGCGAACACATTTCCCTGGATCTCCTCATTGCCGAGCCCGAATTCGCCGGCGCCGATGCCGGAGAACATCAGGGCGGCGACCGCCACGAGGATGTAGAGCGCGAAGATGATGCCCACGGTCAACGTCGCCGCACGCCCGGGGGTTGTCTTCGGGTTCTTGGTCTCCTCGTTCATGGTCAGGGTGACGTCCCAGCCCCAGAAGATGAAGATCGAGAGCGAGACCCCGGCCGCGAAGGCCGAGAACGACGGGGCGAGGAACGGGTTGAACCAGTCGGCGCTGAACGCAAGGGCATCGAAGGCGGTGCCTTCTGCGACCTGCAGCAGGGCGGCGACGCTGAACCAGACCAGCACGATCAGCTGGAAGGCCACGAGCACGTACTGCACGGCCTTCGTCGTCTCCATGCCGCGGTACGAGACATAACAGGCCGCCACCATGAACACCAGACAGGTGAGCACGTTGATCACAACATTGTTGGTCAGGTCGGCGAGGCTCGGGTTGCCGAGAAGCTGGGCGAGCATCAGATAGAAGAAGTCGACGGCGACCCCGGCGAGGTTGGAGAGCACGACCACCGTAGCGACGATCAGACCCCAGCCGCCCATCCAGCCGAGCCACGGCCCGAAGGCGCGGGTGGCCCACGTGAAGGAGGTGCCGGCATCCGGCATGGCGTTGTTGAGCTCGCGGTAGCCGAGCGCCACCAGCAGCATGGGGATGAACCCGACCAGGAAGATGCCCGGCATCTGGGTGCCGACGGCCGCGACCGTCGGGCCGAGGGAGGCCGTCAGGGTGTACGCCGGTGCGATGCACGAGATGCCGATGACCGTGGCGCCGAGAAGCCCGATGGAGCCGGCGCTGAGACCCTTCTCGGAAAGGCCGCCGGTGAGGGTGGAGGTGCCGGGCGTGGAGCCCGAGGAGGGAGATTGGCTAGTCAATGGACTGTCCTTAGGGTCAGTGCGGCTTACGGGCGTCAGTGCCGGTGGGAACCACGATGAGGGGAACGGGGAGCGCGTGCAGCATGCGGTGCGCGGTGATGCCGAGAAAAATCGTGGTGGGCTGAGCCAGCCGACTGGAGCCGACGAAGGCGATTTCGGACGGCTGCCAGTCGAGGGCCTCGACCGCGGCCTCCACGGTGTGCCCGGACGCGACCTCGGTGGTGATGGTGCCGCGCGCCTTCGACCGACTCTGGAAGTACTCCAGGACGCCGTCGAGGTGGGCCTGGCTCTCGCTCTCGTCGACCGGGTGCCGACGACCGGCGTCGACCTCCACGAGCGTGACGAAACGCAGGTCGACCGTGAGGTCCTCCGAGAAGGCCACCAGTGAGTCGAGCAGCGTCTTCCAGCCCGGCCGGGTACCGATGGCGCAGGTGATCCGGGTCAGCTGCGCGGGAGCCTTGTAGCCGCGGGGCGCGAGGGCGACGGGCGCCGGCGAGGCGTGCAGGAGCGCGTTGGCCACGCTGCCGATCGTGAATCGGTTCATCAGGCCGCGGCGTGAGGCCCCGACGACGATGCGGTCCGAGTCGAACGCGCGAGCGGCCTGGAGCAAGCCTTCCGTGGTGGAGTCGGCGTAGAGGAGATGCGTGGTGGCGACCACGTCATCGGGAACCAGGGCCTTGCCCTGTTCCAGCCACTCGAGGGCCTGCTCCTCGAGCAGAGCCTGGTAGTCGGGGGAAGTGGACGCACCGACCCGGGCCGGGACGGTGGATGAATGATGTGGCAGCACGAGGCACAGACGCAGCTCGGAGCGGGTCAGGCGCGCCAGCGCGACACCCAGCTCGACGGTGTCATTGCCCCGTTCGGTCGCTTCGTATGCGACGACGTAGTTGGCTACTCGGGTCACGCTGGTTTCTCCCTCGGTTCGCGACGGGTGTCGCACTCAGTGGTCATGGTGGTGTGGATTATGGGCGGGCGGGCTGGTCATGTTCATGGTCATGCCCGGCGTGCTCGCCCGGCGCACACCCGGAGCGACCAGCTCTGCCACTCGACCAGGTTGCCGTCGAGCGTGAAGCTCGGGCCGTCGGGCTGCCCGATGTCGAGCGGGGCGCTCCGGGGCGGCTCGACCAGCTCGATCGAGGTGAACTCAGCGGCGGAGAGCGGGTCGAGCGGATGGAAAGTCATCGAGGGGCCTCTGTTCTCGTAGGCGGTGGTCGAGCCTGGCGGTGCTCGAGCCTGTCGAGACCCGTGTTTATTCCAGCGCGCTCATCACGTGCTTGATCCGGGTGTAGTCCTCGACACCGTACATCGACAGGTCTTTGCCGTATCCGGACTGCTTGAAACCGCCGTGTGGCATCTCGGCGGTCAGCAGGAGGTGGGTGTTGATCCACACCGCGCCGAAGTCGAGGTCGCGGGAGACCCGCATGGCCGTGGCGTGGTCGAGGGTCCACACGCTGGAGGCGAGTGCGTAGTTGACATCGTTCGCGAGCGTGACCGCGTGCTCCTCCGACGTGAAGGGCTGCACCGTGATCACCGGGCCGAACGTTTCCTCCTGCACGATCGCATCCGTTTGGCGCACCTGCGTGACGACCGTGGGCTCGAAAAAAAAGCCCTCGGTGCCGACCTGGTGTCCGCCGGTGGCAATGACAGCGTGGTCGGGCAGGGCCGCGACCTTGCGCGCGACGTCGCCGAAGTGGTTGACGTTGTTGAGCGGCCCGAAGTAGTTGTCGGCGTCGTCGGCCGACCCGGTAGTGCGGCTGCGCGCCTCGGCGACGAGTGCGTCGACGAACTCGTCATGGATGGACTCGTGCACGAGCACTCGCGTGATGGCCGTGCAGTCCTGCCCGGCGTTATAGAAGGAGAAGTCGGCGATGGCGGCGGCGGTCTTGCTGACGTCGACGCCGGCGAAGACCAGGGCCGGCGCCTTGCCGCCGAGCTCGAGATGTGCCCGCTTGAGCGTCTTCGCGGCGCCGGCGGCGACGGCCATACCGGCCCGCACGCTGCCGGTGATCGAGACCAGGCCGGGCACTGGATGCTCGACGATCGCGGCCCCGGTGCCGCCGTTGCCGAGCACGATGTTCATCACGCCGTCGGGGAGGATGCCTTGGCTGATCCGGGCGAGTTCGAGGGTCGACTCCGGGGTGGTGTCGCTGGGCTTCAGCACGAGGGTGTTGCCGGCCGCCAGCGCGGGGCCGATCTTCCAGATGGCCATCAGGAAGGGGAAGTTCCACGGGGTGACCTGCCCGATCACGCCGATCGGTTCGCGGCGTACCCAGGAGGTCATGCCGGGTAGATATTCACCGGCGGACTTGCCCTCGAGCAGTCGGGCGGCACCGGCGAAGAAGCGCAGCTGATCGGCGCCGGCCGCGACCTCGTCGACGGCGATCGTGGCGCGGGGCTGGCCCGTATTGCGGTGCTGGGCCTCCACGATGGCGTCACTCTCGGCGTCGATCGCGTCGGCGAGGCGCAGCAGCGCGCGCTGCCGCTCGGCGGGAGTGGTGCGGCCCCAGGTGCGGAAGGCGGTCTTTGCGGCGGTCATCGCGTCGTCGACGTCGGCCGCGGTGGAGACCGGGGCCCGGGCGACCCGGCGCCCCGTTGTGGGATCGACGATGTCGAGCAGCTCGGTGCCGGCGGGAGTGACGAAGCGGCCGTTGATGAAGTTATTAAGGGTGGGCGTGGCCACGGGCCTGATCCTCTGCGCTGAGTGTAGAAACGGGTCTTTTGTTCGGTAAGTATGGCATCCGACGGAGGAATTCGGATACCCCGGACCAGAACTGGGTCGTGTTGATACCGCCGCCGCAGCACCACCGAGTTGTCCCCGGACCGCTGGCGCGTTTTCTCAATGTCCCGTAAACTTGAGTCCAACAGGCTCAGCTTTTTATCGACCTGCGGCGAGAGCGGCGGGCCCGAGAGAGGATCTTCCGATGCAAGCAGGTCAGCAACCTCCCCAGGAAGAAGCGAAGACGGCGCTGGAGCAGTACGGCGTCAACCTCACCGAGATCGCCCAGAGCGGCAAGCTTGACCCGGTGATCGGGCGGGACGCGGAGATTCGGCGGGTCAGTCAGGTCCTCACCCGCCGCACCAAGAACAACCCGGTGCTGATCGGTGAACCGGGAGTGGGCAAGACCGCCGTTGTGGAGGGGCTGGCCCAGCGCATCGTGGCCGGCGATGTGGCCGACTCCCTCAAGGGCAAGCAGCTGGTCTCCCTCGACCTGGCGGCCCTGGTGGCGGGGGCCAAGTACCGCGGCGAGTTCGAGGAGCGGCTCAAGGCCGTGCTCAAGGAGATAAACGACGCGCAGGGGCAGATCATTACCTTCGTCGACGAGCTGCACACCCTGATGGGTGCCGGCGGCGGCGAAGGGTCCGTGGCGGCCTCCAACATGCTCAAGCCCATGCTCGCCCGCGGCGAGCTGCGCCTGATCGGTGCGACCACGCTCAACGAGTACCGCGAATTCATCGAGAAGGATGCCGCCCTCGAGCGCCGGTTCCAACCGGTGCTGGTCGACGAGCCCAGTGTGGAAGACACCGTGGCCATCCTGCGCGGGCTCAAGGAGCGCTACGAGGCCCACCATAAGGTGTCGATCGCGGACTCGGCGCTGGTGGCCGCGGCATCCCTCTCCAACCGGTACATCACTGCCCGCCAGCTGCCGGACAAGGCCATCGACCTGATCGACGAGGCGGCCAGCCGACTGCGGATGGAGATCGACTCCGCTCCCGTGGAAATCGACGAGCTGCGTCGCAGGGTGCAGAGGCTGGAGTTGGAAGAGCTCGCGCTGAAAAAGGAGAAGGACGACGCCTCTAAGGCTCGCCTGGGGAAGTTGCGTGCTGACCTTGCCGAATACACGGTGGCCCTTGCTGAACTGCAGGACCGCTGGGACAAGGAGCGTTCCTCGCTCAACCGCATCGGCGATCTGAGGAAGCGCCTGGTGAGCACCCGCAGCCAGGCCGAGGTGGCCGAGCGCGAAGGCAACCTGGAGAAAGCGTCCAGGCTGCTCTACGGCGAGATTCCGGTGATCGATCGGGAACTCGCCGAGGCGGAGCAGACCGAGCAGGATGGGCCGCGGATGGTCGGTGACCAGGTCACCGCGGAGGACATCGCCGCCGTGGTCGCGATGTGGACCGGCATTCCGGTAGGGCGGCTGCTGCAGGGCGAGACGGAGAAGCTGCTGAACCTCGAGGGTGAGCTCGGGCACCGCCTGGTCGGGCAGAGGCAGGCCGTGCGCGCGGTCGCCGACGCCGTGCGCCGCAGCCGGGCCGGCATCTCCGACCCGGACCGGCCGACCGGTTCGTTCCTCTTCCTCGGGCCGACCGGCGTGGGCAAGACGGAGCTGGCGAAGGCGCTCGCCGAGTTCCTCTTCGACGACGAAAAGGCGATGGTGCGCATCGACATGAGCGAGTACGGGGAAAAGTTCTCCGTGTCCCGTCTGGTCGGGGCTCCTCCCGGCTATATCGGCTACGAGCAGGGCGGGCAGCTGACCGAGGCCGTGCGCCGCCGCCCGTATTCGGTGATTTTGTTCGACGAGGTGGAGAAGGCGCATCCGGAGGTCTTCGACGTCTTGCTGCAGGTGCTCGACGACGGCCGGCTCACGGATGGCCAGGGCCGCACCGTGGACTTCCGCAACACGATCCTGGTGCTGACCTCGAACCTCGGGTCGGCGTTCCTGATCGACCCGCTGCTCAGCCGGGACGAGAAGGAGGCGGCCGTGCAGGCACTCGTGCGCAAGACGTTCAAGCCCGAGTTCGTCAACCGTCTCGACGACATCGTCGTGTTCGAATCGTTGTCGATGGAGGACCTCGGCCAGATCGTCGGGCTGCTTGTCGACCGGCTGGAGAAGCGGCTGATCGAGCGCCGGCTCGAGCTGGGCGTGACCCCGGATGCCCGCACGTGGCTGGCGGAACGCGGCTACGACCCGATCTACGGTGCGCGCCCGCTGAGGCGGCTGATGCAGACCGAGATCGACGACAGGTTGGCGACCGCGATCCTGTCGGGCGCCGTGCGGGACGGCGAGACGGTGCGGGTGGATCTGGCGCCGGACGGGGAATCGCTCAGCGTCGCATCCGCCCCGTTGCTGGTCGTGGACCCGGCCGACCTCGACGACGACGCGCTGCTGTAGCTCTGTCCGTCGCCGGATTTCGCGTCCAGCGGAATTCGGCGGGAATACGCCCGAACGGGCCCCCTGCCCCGGTGACGGTCAGTGGGCTGGCCTAGGGTCGAAGCATGCGTGCAACAGTGATTTACGGGGAACGGGACGTCCGCCTCGAAGAAGTATCCGATCCGATTCTCTCCACCGGCGGTGACGCCATCGTGCGCGTCGTCGCAGCCTGCGTCTGCGGCTCAGATCTCTGGCCCTACCGCGGCGTCCAGCCCACCGAGGAGCCGAAACGAATCGGCCACGAGTTCGTCGGCATCGTCGAGGAAATCGGCGCCGACGTCAGCCGGGTCAAGGTCGGCGACTTCGTCATCGCGCCGTTCTATGACTGCGATAACACCTGCATCAACTGCCAGAACGGCACCAGCACCTCCTGCCTGAACGGTGGCTGGTGGGGCTCGGACGACCAGCTCGGCGGATTCGCCGACGGCGCCCAGGGCGAGAAGGTGCGCGTGCCGCACGCCGACGGGTCGCTCGTTGCGACGCCGACCCTGCCCACCGATGCCCAGGTTCCCGGCCTCCTGACCCTCGCCGACGTCATGGGCACCGGCCACCACGCCGCGGTCTCCGCCGGTGTGACCGCGGGCAGCACGGTCGTCGTCGTCGGCGACGGCGCGGTCGGCCTCTGCGCCATCATCGCGGCCAAGCGGCTCGGGGCCTCCCGCATCGTGGCCATGTCTCGTCACCCCGAACGGCAGCTCGTGGCCCGCGAGTTCGGCGCGACCGAGATCGTCGAGGAGCGCGGCGAGGCCGGCGTGGCCCGCATCCGTGAGCTGTTCGACGGCATCGGCGCGGACTGCGTGCTCGAGTGCGTCGGCACCAAGGAATCGATGGAGCAGGCCATCGCGTCGGCCCGTCCCGGCGGAATGGTCGGCTACGTGGGCGTGCCCACCGGCGGACCGATCGAGGTTCGCCCGCTGTTCGGGCGGAACGTGGGCCTGAACGGCGGCGTCGCATCCGTGCGCGGCTACGTCGAAGAGTTGCTGCCGGAAGTGCTCTCGGGCGCTATCAACCCCGGCCGCGTGTTCGACCTGCAGCTGCCGCTGGCCGAGGTCGCCGAGGCCTACGCCGCCATGGACGAGCGCCGCGCCATCAAGGTGATGCTGCTCCCGTAGGTACGGAGATCGCAGGTGTCGGGAGGGGGATCTCGACGGGCAGGATCACCGCGGCCGGCTTCGGCGCTTCCAGCAGTAGTCGACGGGCCGTGAGGCCGATGACGGCACTGTAGGTGGGGTAGGCGAAGCGCACCCGGGCCAGAGTGGCGACGTCGACGCCGGCGGCCATCGCCGTCGTCACGGATTGGATCACTTCGACCGCGTTCTCCCCGGTGGCATGGGCGCCGAGGATCAGCTCCCGCCGCCGGTCGGCGATCAGCTTGAGGAAGCCGGGTTCCCGCCCGTCGATCACAGCGCGGTCGAGCTCGGCGTAGGGAACTGTCGCGACGACGCAGTGCGGGTCGCGAGCCCGGGCCTCCTCCTCGGTGAACCCCACGCCCGCGTAGTCGGGGTCGGTGAAACCGCCGGCCGGGAGCAGGTGGTGCGGCGTTCTGCGATTGGCGCCCAGCACCGCGTTCTCGGCCGCGGCCTCGCCCTCAAATTGGGCTGCCTGTACGAGCATGTCCCGACCGTTCGCGTCGCCGACCGCAAAAATATGGGGCACGACACTCCGGAAGTACTGGTCCACCGGGATGGCGGAACGTTCGATGGTGATGCCGGCCCGGTCGAGCCCGAGGTCGTCGACATCCGCCGGCCAACCGGTGGACATGATGACGGCGTCGAAGCCGGAACACTGTTCCGTTCCGTTTTCGCGCCAGGACAGGGTGAGGGTTCCGTCGGCGTCCTGCTCGATCGCCGTCACCGCTTCAATGCCCGTGTGCACGGCCACGCCCTGCTCGCGGAACGCCCCGGAGACCGTGGCGGAGATGTCGGAATCCGACGCCATCAGAATGCGCGGTGCCACATCGAGCACGGTCACGTCGGAGCCGAAGGAGCTGAACACCGTGACCAACTGGGCGCCGGTGTTTCCGGCGCCGATCACGGCCACCCGTCGGGGCAGCGACGGCAGCGTCAGAATGTCTTCCGGGACCGTCGCCAAGTGCGCCCCCGGCACGGCGAGTCGCCGAGAATGCCCGCCGACGCAGACCAGGAACGTGGCGGCGGTGAGGATGCGGCCGCTGTCCAGAACCACGGAGTGTGGGTCGATGAAGCGCGCCCGACCTTCCAGCATCAGCTCAACGCCGGCGGCCGCGAACCTCTCGGCCTCGCTCTTGATCGAGCGCACCTTGTTCACTCGCGACTGCACCCGATCTCCCATGGTGGCCCAGTCGATGCGCGGGTCGTTGACTACGATTCCGTAGGTATCTGCCGCGCGCACCTCGCGCATCAGGCGCGCTGCCTTGGCGAGCACCCTCGTCGGCACGCACCCCGTGTTTACGCATGTCCCGCCGAGCTGGTCGGCCTCCGCCACGGCGACCCGGGCTCCCAGTTCGGCGGCACGGAGCGCAGCGGCCGTTCCCGCCGGCCCCGCGCCGATGACGACGACGTCGAAGTGATTAGGGATGTTTTCGGTCATCGTGGTCTCCACCGGTGTTCACTGCTGGAAGCACCCGGGCGCGTTGCCGGGAAAAATAGTCGGATAATGTTTTTACCTGACGGGGCTGTGGAGTTACTGTGTCGGGTCGGACTCTTGCCGCTGGTCGTTGACTAGTCGTTGACCAGGAGGAGCTCGACGAGAGGCTTGCGGGTGCGCGGGGCGGACTCGCGTTCGAGTAGCTCGGGGGAGAGCAGGGAGACGTCGCCGAGCACGCCGAGGGCGGTGATGGAGACGGTGGCCTGGTCCTCGGCGAGGCCGAAGGCCAGGGCGAGGGCGGTGCCGTCGAAACCGCCGAGCTGATGGGTGTGCAGTCCCTCGTGCTGGGCCTGGATCGTCAGATGGGCAACGGCCTGACCCAGGTCGTAGCGGGCCCACGGGTTCTCGCGGGTCGCGTCGATCGGCAGGGTGGCGACGTTGACGATCAGCACGGAGGCGGCATCCGCCCACGCCTTGTTGAAGCCCATCAGCGACTCATGGATCTTCGCGAAGCTGTCCGAGCCGCGGCGGGCGACGATGAAGCGGGCAGGCTGCATATTGCTGGCCGAGGGAGCCCAACGGGCGGCCTCGAGCACGGTGGTCAGAGTGGCTTCGTCGACGAGGGCCGTCGGGTCGAAGCCGCGGGGGCTCCAGCGCCCGGCGAGCACGGGTAGGAGGGGCGACGTCGTGTGGGCGGCGCGGCTGAGGGTGTCGGTGATGAGGTTCATGGGCCCGTCTTTCGCTGGAGTCTGGCTGGGATGGCGGGGCAACACTGACCCATCCACTCCAACGCGGGCGGCGGCACACTATTCCGCTGCATCCTCGCCACCACGTCTCGCGAGTGCGGGTGAATCGTCGGTATGACGCGTACATAGCGACGATTCGCGCGCACGGGCGAACTGGAGGTCGGCTGCTCGAGCAGCAGGGCGACCGTCAGGGCGCTACTCCTTGATCAAGCCGGCTCGCACCTCGCGGCGCAGCACCTTGCCGATCAGCGACCGGGGCAGCTCGTCGACCTCCACGATGGTGCGGGGCACCTTGTAGGCGGAGAGCCGGGTGCGGCAATACGTGCGGATGGCGTCGACGTCCAGGGTGGCCCCCGCCGCCAACACGACCGCGGCGGCGACGTCTTCGCCGCCGTTTGCGCTCGGCAGCCCGACGACGGCGGCGTCGGCGACATCCGGATGCGACAAGAGAGCGGCCTCGACCTCGGAGGGCGCCACATTGAAGCCGCCGGTGATGATGAGTTCTTTGATACGGTCGACGACCGTCACGAAGCCGTCGGAGGAGACGCGGACGATGTCGCCGGTGCGCAGCCAGCCTCCGTCGAGAAGCGTCTTGGCGGTCTCGGTCGGCTGGTCCCAGTAGCCGGAGAAGACCTGGGGGCCACGGATGAGTAGCTCACCTTCCTCTTCGATACCGCGGTTCACGGTCGGGTCGTCCGGGTCCACCACGCGGATCTCGGTACTCGGGAACGGCACGCCCACCGTGCCGGGGCGCCGGCTCGGGCCCATCGGGTTGCCGACGGCGATCGGCGAGGCCTCGGTCATGCCGTAGCCCTCGACCAACAGCCCGCCGGTGGCGGCCTCCCAGCGTTCCACGATCGACACCGGCAGGCTCATCGCGCCCGAGATGGCGTAACGGATGCTGCGCAGGCTTACATTCTTCGCCGCCGCCGCCTTCACGAGCCGGTCGTAGATCGGCGGCACGGCCGGCATGAATGTGGGTGGGGTGCGTCGGGCCGCATCGAGCAGCAGTCCCTCGTCGAACTTGGGGAACAGCACGAGCCGGGCGCCGGTTGCCATCGCGAACGTCAGGCAGAGGGTCAGGCCGTAGGCGTGGAACATGGGCAGGACCGCGTAGAAGACCTCCTCGCCGGGCCGCAGCCCCTGCACCCAGGCCTCGCCCTGCAGGGCGTTCGAGCGCAGGTTGAAGTGGCTGAGGATCGCACCCTTCGGGGTGCCGGTGGTGCCGCTGGTGTATTGGAGCGCGGCGGTGTCGGTGACCTTCGGGCGCGGGTGGCCGGGGCGCAGCTTGCGTGAGCCGACGATGCCGGACCAGGTGAAGGCATCCTTGCCCAGCGGGCCCGAGGTCAGGGCGTCTCGCGACTCGCGGGCTTTGGCGACCGGCAGCTTGAGCAGGAGCCGTTTGGCGAGCGGCATCGCCTCCGTCAGGTTCACCGCGATCACGGTGCGCAGGCCCAAATCGGCGGGGAAATCGGTGACGGTTTGGTAGATCTTGTCCCAGACGATGGCGACGCGGGCGCCGTGGTCTTCGAACTGGTGCCGGAGTTCGCGTTCGGTGTAGAGCGGGTTGTGCTCGACGACGATCGCGCCCAGGCGCAGCACGGCGTAGAAGGCCACCACGTGCTGGGGGCAGTTCGGCAGCACAAGGGCCACCCGGTCGCCGGGTTTGACGCCGAGGCGCAGGAGGCCGTTTGCGGCCCGAGAGATCTGCTCGCCGAGCTCGGCGTAGGTGGTGGTGGCGCCGAAGAAGTCGAGGGCCACGCTGGAGCCGAACCGGCGCGCCGAGGTCTCGATCATGTCGCAGAGCGTGTCGGTCGGTTCCTGGATGGTACTCGGAACGCCGGGGGCGTAGGAGCCGAGCCAGGGTTTATTCTCGAAGACGTTCATCGGGCGGCCAGCTCTCTGATCAGGGCCGCGACGAATGCGTCGATGTCGGCCTCCTCGGTGTCGAAGCCGCACATCCAGCGCACCTCGTTGGTCGCGGGGTCCCAATCGTAGAACCGGAAGTGTCCGCGCAGGCGATCGGCCGCCCCGGGGGGCAGGATCGCGAAGATCGCGTTGGCCTGGGTGTTCTGGGTGAACGACAAGCCCTCGATCTCGCCGGCGGCGATACCGGTCTCAAGGGCGTGGCGCATCCGTGTGGCCATGGCGTTGGCGTGGCCGGCGTTTCGCTGCCAGAGGTCGCCGCCGAGCAGCGCGATCAGCTGGGCCGAGATGAAGCGCATCTTCGAGGCCAGCTGCATGTTCAGTTTGCGCAGGTAGAGCAGTCCCGCGGATGCCTCAGGGTTCAGGACCACGACGCACTCGCCGTACATCATGCCGTTCTTGGTGCCGCCGAAGCTGAGCACGTCGACGCCGGCGTCACGGGTGAAGGTGCGGAATGGCAGGCCCAGCGAGGTGGCGGCGTTGGACAGGCGGGCGCCGTCCATGTGCAGCTTCATGCCGTGGGCGTGTGCGTGGTCGGCGATGGCCCGCACCTCGTCGACCGTGTACGCGGTGCCGAGCTCGGTGGTCTGGGTGATCGACACCACGAGCGGCTGGGCGCGGTGTTCGTCGCCCCAGCCCCAGGCCTGCTGGTCGATCAGTGCGGGGGTGAGTTTGCCATCGGGGGTGTCGACGGTGAGGAGCTTGATGCCGGCCACCTTTTCGGGGGCGCCCGCCTCATCCGTGTTGATATGAGCGGTGGATGCACAGATCACGGCGCCCCAGCGCGGCAGCATCGACTGCAGGCCGATCACATTGGCGCCGGTGCCGTTGAAGACCGGGAAGGCCTCGACGCCCGCGCCGAAGTGTTCGGTGAAGACCTGCTGCAGCCGGGCGGTATAGACGTCTTCGCCGTAGGCGATCTGGTGCGCGCCGTTGGCGGCGACGATCGCCTCGAGAATCTCGGGGTGCACCCCGGAGTAGTTGTCGGAGGCGAACCCGCGCGAAGAAAGGTCATGGAGTTGAGTCACCCCTCCATCTTCGCGCATCCGTCTGCTCCGCTTCTGTGCGCTCGGTGTGCGAATTCGACGGAGATTTTGCGTTGTAACGGCGATTTCGGGTCGAAACCGGCCCGTGGGAGCAAAATCACCGTCGAATTGGTTCGGGGCAGGGTTCAGGTTCGGGGCCGGGATCGGGCTGGCGGGGCGGCAGGTCAGCCACGCAGGGCCTGGCGCAACGTGACGCGGGCGCCCATCCGCAGCAGGGAGTTCGAGTAGATGCGGGAGCCCAGCAGGATCACCACGGCCGTCGAGGCGAGCAGGATGGCCAGCGAGAGAAGCGGCTCCCACCAGGCGGCCGTGCCGAGGAAGATGCGCATCGGCATGCCGACCGGGGCCGAGAACGGGATGTAGGACATGACGGCGAGCACGGTGGGGTTGTCGTTGAAGAAGATCACCAGAAAATAGGGAATCATCACGAGGAACAGCACGGGCGAGGTGGCCGAGCCCACGTCTTCCTGGCGGGAGACCATCGACGCGGTCGCGGCGAACAGCGCCGCAAGCATGACGAAGCCGAACGCGAAGAACACGGCGAACCAGACGATCGACGGCCCCACGGTGCCCAGCAACCCGAACTGGCCGGTCGTGGCCATGCCGATCGCGACCAGCAGGCCGATCGCCACGATCTGCCCGAAGGCCATGATGCTGTTGCCCACCACCTTGCCGCCGAGCAGGGCGCGCACCGGGATGGTGGTCATCAGGATCTCGACGACCCGGGTCTGCTTCTCCTCGACGACGCTCTGCGCGATGGTCGAGCCGAACGTGATCGCCGACATGAAGAAGACCAGCCCGAAGCCCAGGGAGACGAGGTAGACCAGGCCACCGCTCTGCCGCGAAGTCGGCTCGAGCAGGCTCACCGCGGGGGTGACGCTCAGGGCCGCGAGCACACCCACCGGCGGGGAGTCGAGGGCGATGACGCGCACGCCGAGCAGGGCATCCGCCCTTGTGGACGGAACGACCGCCGCGGAGACGGTGCCGTTCCGCACCAGGGACTCGGCAGCGCCGACGTCGTCGGCCTTCACCATCGTGAACGACTCGATCTGCTCGACGACCTGAGCGGCGGAACCCACGACGGCCACCTTCGGCATGGTCAGGTTCTGACTCGCAATGCTGCCGGCGACGACGGAACCGATCGAGATGAGCAACAGGATGCCGGTCGAGATCAGGAAGGCCTTGCTGCGCAGCCGGGCCATGATCTCGCGGGTCGCGACAAGCCACACACTCCGGGCGAAGCTCGGCGCCGGATACCGGGGGCGAACCTGCGGGCGTTCGATGTGTGGCGTGCCGGCGCGGTCGTTCCCGATGGTGCTCACTGCACGATTTCCTTGAAGATGGTGGCGAGGCTGGGCCGCTGCTGGCTGAACTGTGTCACCGGGGCCCGGGTGAGGGCCTGGCGCAGAACGGCCTGGCTGGCGGCATCCGTTTCGGCCTCGAACACGGCGACACCCTCGGAGAGGTCGAGCACGGAGATGCCGGGCACGGCGTGGATCCACTCCGCGTCGGCGGCGGTGCGTAGTTCGAACCGGGGGCTGCTGTGCTGCTCGCGCAGCCGCTCTCGGGGGCCGTTGGCCCGGATCTCACCGTCGGCGATGATGACGACGTCGTCGCAGAGGCGCTCGACGATGTCGAGCTGGTGCGAGGAGAACAGCACCGGCGCGCCCTGGGCGGCGAAGTCGGAGAGCACGCTCATGACCACTTCCACCGCGAGCGGGTCAAGGCCGGAGAACGGTTCGTCGAGCACGAGGAACTCCGGGTCGTGCACGAGCGCGGCCGCGATCTGGGCGCGCTGCTGGTTACCGAGCGAGAGAGACTGCACCAGGTCACCGGCCCGCTCGCCGAGGCCGAGCCGGCCGAGCAACTCGGCGGTGTTGCGGCGGGCGGATGACGGGCTCAACCCGTGCAGGCGGGCCAGGTAGACGAGATGCTCGCCCACCTTCATCTTCGGGTAGAGTCCGCGCTCCTCCGGCATGTAGCCGAAGCGGCGGCGGTCGTCGCTGGTCAGCGGAACGCCGTCTTGCAGCACGGTGCCGGAGTCGGCCGACAGCACCCCCAGGATGATCCGCATGGTGGTCGTCTTGCCGGCGCCGTTCGCGCCGACGAAGCCGGTCAGGCGTCCGCTCTCGACGACGAAACTCACGTCGGTCAGCACCTGCCGGGTGCCATAACGCTTGTTTATGGTCCTGATGTCGAGCATGCCCACCCCTCCGTAGCCTGGTTCCACGCTAGCGCGCCGCGGGATGCCGCCGTCGGGTTCAGGGGGCTAAAAGCACGCGAGAAGAGTTGACGGATGCCGCCGACGCGTCCCACAGACCGACCACCGCGCTCGCAAGTTCGGTTTCCAGCCCAGCGAGGGCACGCACGACAAAAATGACCGCCGCGGCATCCGTGCCTGCCTTCGCAAAGCCCTGGCCGACCGCGCGGGTCCAGGTTTCGGCGGCGGCCTTCGCGGCGGCGTAGTTCGCGCCGCCCGGGGCCGGCTTGTCGACCGACACCGACGACACGATCGCCAGACGCCCGGCCGAAGACGCCAGCAGGTCGTCGTTGAACGCGCGGGTGGTGTTGCGCAGTGTGGCGACGACGTGCGCGTGCAGGAAATCCCAGTCCCCGTCGGACTGGCCGGCCAGTCCACCGCCGCCGCGCCAGCCGCCGACCAGGTGGATCAGGCCGTCGATCGGACCGTGCTCGCCGTGCACGGCGTCGGCCAGGGCCGTGACCTGGGCGAAGTCGCCGAGGTCGCAGACGTAGGTTGCGGCACCGGGAACCTCGGCGCGGAAGCCGTGCAGGCGCTCGGCGTTGGTGCCGACCGCGATCACGTGCGCGCCGGCATCCGTCAGCGCGGTGGCCACGGCGCGGCCGGCCGCGCTGGTCGCACCGGCGATGAGAACGGTGCGACCAGCGACGGTCCTGCCTGCGGTATCAGTCACGCCCGGTGAGCCCGGCCGTCGACTCGATCACGGGCTTCATCTTCTTGTCGAGCGCCTCGAAGAACATCGACAGCGGGAACTCGTCGTCCAGGACGAGGTCGGTGTAGCCCTTCGGTGCGCCGGCAAGCACGTCCAGCGGCAGGCCGCGAGCCCACTGCGACGCCGGGTTCGGCGTGAGCGTCTCCGCGATCATGTCGTAGGCGGCCAGCCAGTGGGCCTTCTTCGGCCGGTCGATCGACGCCCAGTAGAGGTCGTCGATTCGCTTGCCCAGCGCGATGACCACGTCGGGCACGGCTTCCCAGTCGAAGGTGAGCCGGGTGTCGGTCCAGTGCAGCACGTGGTGCTGGTGCATCCATGCGAAGAGCAGCTGCCCGCCCAGCCCGTCGTAGTTGCGCACCCGGGTACCGCTGATCGAGAATCGGAAGATCCGGTCGAAGATCACGGCGTACTGCACGAGTTTCGCGTGCCGGCGTGCTTCCGGGCTGGCGTTCTCGTCGCGTTCGATCGTGACCGATTCGTGGAACGCGGTCAGGTCGCAGCGCAGTTCCTCCAGGGAGTAGAGGAAGAACGGCATCCGCTGCTTGATCATGAACGGGTCGAACGGAAGGTCGCCGCGCATGTGCGTGCGGTCGTGGATGAGGTCCCACATGACGAAGGTTTCCTCGGTCAGGTGCTGGTCGTCGAGCAGCGCCGCCGCATCGGCGGGCAGTTCGAGACGGGTGATCTCGGCGGCCGCGCGCACGACCCGGCGGAACCGGGCAGCTTCGCGGTCGGCGAAGATCGCACCCCAGGTAAAGGTGGGGATCTGGCGCATGGCGACGGTCTCGGGGAACAAAACGGCCGAGTTGGTGTCGTAGCCGGGCGTGAAATCGAGGAAGCGGATCGGCACGAACAGCTTGTTCGTGTACTCCTGCTCGAGCTCGTCGATGAATTCCGGCCAGATCACCTCGATCAGCACGGCCTCGACGAAGCGGTTCGCGCTGCCGTTCTGCGTGTACATCGGGAACACGACCAGGTGACGGATGCCGTCGGCCCGCTGCTGCTGCGGCTGGAACGCCATCAGGGAGTCGAAGAAGTCTGGCACGCCGAAGCCCTCGGTGCTCCAGCGGGTGAAGTCCCGGTTGACGGCCGCGAGGTAGGCGGCGTCGTGCGGGAACAGCGGGGCGAGCTCATCGATAGCGGCGGCGATCACGTCGACGTGCGCCGCGGCATCCGCGTGGACGGCGGCGACGGGGATGGAGCCGTCCTGCGCCTGGCTGGCCTGCAGCGCGGTGGCCGCGGACTTGAGCCGGAGCCAGGCCGGGCTTGTGGCCGGGTCGGCGGCGGCGACGGCGTCCTCGAGAACCTCGGGCTCACCGACCAGTGCAGCGTGTGCAACGTAATTCGACATGGGAACCTCCGTTCTTCGTGAGTGCCGCGGTCGCGGCGGGGTCGTACGTGGTGGTGCTGGGTGGTGCCGGTGGTGCCATTCGGCGCCACGATCCAGAGTAGCGGGAGGGTGCGGGCGTTTTCTTGCCATATCTCGCAACGAATCGCCGTGTTCCGGCCCTCCGGTCGTCGAAACCCCCCGTTCCCGTTGAGAGTAAGCGTTGTTCCGGTCACTCTCCGAGAATCGCCCATTGTGCCGCGTGCCCCCCTTCCGCCGGTGATTGTGAGCGCATACGGCGCTTTCGGTCTCAGCGGCGCGAGAGGGCGGTGCGCGAGCGCCAGCTGGCGCGACCACCGGATGGCTCGACCGCGGGGGGTGGCCTGCGCTATCGTCGAGGCGACCATGCAGCAACCATGCAGCGAGGAGCGCCGCCGATGAGCTTTGACGAGGTGATCTCGGCGGTCGTGCGGGTCGTCGAGGCGGCCGGTGCAGCCATCATGGTGCTCGGCGGAGCGGCCGCGATGATCGCTGCGGTGCCGACCGCGCTGCGGGCCGACACCCGGCAGCGGGCCTATGAGAAGTTGCGCCGCAATCTGGGCCGGGCCATCCTGCTCGGGCTCGAAGTACTGATCATCGCGGATATCATCCGAACGATTCTGGTGGATCCGACCCCGCAGAGCGTGCTGGTGCTCGGCGCGATCGTGGTCATCCGGGTGCTGCTCAGCTTCTCGCTTGAGGTGGAGATGGACGGCATCTGGCCCTGGTCCCGCTGGCGCCTCGCCACGAACAGGGGCGGTACGCCGAACCTCGAGTAGCGCTCGAAACGACACGTTCGAGGGTGGGCCGCCGCGCACCTCTCAAACCTGACGGTTCACCGAACGGCGTCAGACGCTTCGGGGGCATCGGCAGTCGACTGGGCCGGCGGCGAGACGGCCCGCAACCGCCAAAGCGAGGTCACTTCCTTCGACCGCGCGGCGTGCAGGGGATCGGATGCGTCGGCGGCGCGGCCGTGCACGGGTTTGGCGTCCAGGCGGGCGACGACCTCGAGGCCCGCGTCCTCGATCAGGTCGAGGAGTTCGCCGCGGGAGCGCAACCCGAGGTGCTCGGCGATGTCGGAGAGCACGAGCCAGCCCTCCCCGGCCGCCTCGAGGTGGTCGGCCAGCCCGGCCAGGAAGCCCCGCAGCATCCGGCTGTCGGGGTCGTAGACGGCGAAGTCGGTGGCGGTGACGGCGGACGCGGGAATCCACGGCGGGTTGCAGACCACGAGGTCGGCGCGGCCGCCGGGGAACAGGTCGGCCTTGATGATCTCGACCGCACCGGCCAGCCCGAGCCGCCCGATGTTCGCGCGCGCGCAGGCCAGCGCCCGTGGCTCCTGGTCGGTGCCGACCACGTGACGGATGCCGCGCCGCGCCAGCACCGCAGCGAGCACCCCGGTGCCCGTGCCGATGTCGAACGCGGTGGCGGCCCCGGCGATCGAGCCGACCTCAGCCGCAGAACCTCCGGCCCACGCTGCCGGCAGCGGGGCCGTGTTCACCAGGTCGAGGTATTCGCCGCGCACGGGCGAGAACACCCCGTAGTGCGGGTGGATGCGGGCGCCGAGCGCGGGCACGTCGACGCCGGTCGTGCGCCACTCGTGCGCCCCGATGACGCCGAGGAGCTCGCGCAGGGCGGTGACCGAGGCATCCGTCGCCGGGCCGTAGGTCTCGGTGCAGGCGCGCCGCACGTCGGGCGCGCGGCGGAGCGGAACGGTGTAGTCGGCGTCGAGCGGCACGAGCACCAGACCGAGCAGCCGGGAGCGGCGCAGCGCCTCGGAGCGGTAGTGCCGGAAAGCGGCGGCCAGGTCGGTGGCGGGCGCGTGCCGGGCGTGGTCGATGCGGCGGGCGAGGGCGCTGAGCAACTGGCGGGCGCCCAGGAAGTCTCCGCGCCAGAGCATGCCGGTGCCGGCCTTCGCGTGCCGGTAGGCGGCATCCGCGGTCATTGTGTCGTCGGCGATGACGACGCGTTCCGGCGGCGCCCAACCGCTCTCCGAGTGCCAGAGGGCCGACCGGGTCCGCCCGGCCTCCGCCCAGGTGATGCGGGCGGGCGCGGTCGCCGTGTTCGTGCTGGTCATGGGTACCATCCTTGCGCGGGTGGGGTGGGGTGGGCGCGCCGGGGCCGGCGGGAGAGCGTGGGGTGCCGCCCGATCAGCGCAACGCGGGCATGACCTCGCGTTCGAAGAGTTCCAGACCCGAGCGGTCGTAGGCGGCCTCCGGGAAGTAGTGGATGGCGTAGCCGAGGCCGCGTGCCTTCATGCCGTTCAGGCGCTCGACGACCTGTTCCGGCGTGCCGACGCCCTGCGCCTCGCCGCTGCGATACTCGGCCATGAATGCCGCCGCGCCCTCCGATCCGAGGTAGGGGGTGACCCGGGCCTCGATGGCGTCGAGACGGTCGGCGACCTCGGCCTCCGTCGCCGCGATCACGGTGTTGTAGTTCGCCGAGCGGGTGATCGCGCCGAAATCGGTGCCTTCCGCCATGCAGTGCGCCTCGAGCAGCTCGCTCTTGTGCGAGAAACCCTCGGGGGAGCCGTCGAAGTTCGTGTAGTTCGCGTACTTCGCCGCGATCTTGAGGGTGACCTTCTCGCCGCCGCCGGCGATCCAGACCGGGATGCCTCCGTCCTGCAGCGGTAGCGGCCGCACGATGGCGCCGTCCACCTGGTAGTGCTGCCCGTCAAGGGTGGCCTTTCCGGTGGCCCAGGCCTGGCGCATGATCTGCACGCCCTCGTCGAGGCGTGCGAGGCGCTCGCCGGCACGCGGGAAGCCATAGCCGTAAGCACGCCATTCGTGCTCGTACCAGCCGGCGCCGATGCCCATTTCGACGCGTCCGCCGGAGATGATGTCGATGGTCGAGGCGACCTTCGCGAGGTAGGCCGGGTTGCGGTAGCTGATGCAGGTGCACATCTGGCCGAGGCGCACCCGCGTCGTGGTGGCGGCGAACGCGCTCATCAGCGTCCAGGCTTCGTGGGTGGCCTCCTCGCTCGGCACCGGCACGGTGTGGAAGTGGTCGTACACCCAGATCGACTCCCACTCGCCGGCGTCGGCGTGCGCGGCGAGGCCGCTCATGGTCGCCCACTGTTCGACGGGATCGATGTCGACCAGGTCGTGACGCCAGCCTTGAGGTATGAAGAGTCCGAATCGCATGGTTTCGAGCCTACGCGGGGGCAGCGGATGCTGCGTCCTGCGCCCTGCAGTTGCAGCTGGTGCCCGGGACCGGGAAGATCAACACCATGAAGTTCGTTCTGGCCCCCGACTCGTTCAAGGAATCCATGTCGGCCGCCGAGGCCGCCACGGCCCTGGAGCGCGGCATCCGTTCCGTCTTCCCCGGCGCCGAGTGCGTGCGGGTGCCGATGGCCGACGGCGGCGAGGGCACCGTGAACGCGATGGTTGCCGCCTGTGGCGGAGAGATCGTGGAGACCGAAGTTCAGGATGCCCGCGGACGCCCGGTGCGGGCCGCCTACGGCTATGTGGCCGCCGAGCAGCTGGCGATCATCGAGGTTGCGGCGGCGGCCGGCATCCATCTCGTCGCCGCAGCCGACCGGGACGCGCGCACCGCCAGCACGTTCGGCGTCGGGCAGCTCATCACCGACGCGCTGGACCGCGGTGCGAGCCGGTTCGTGATCGGGCTGGGTGGCTCGGTGACCAACGACGGAGGGGCTGGCATGCTCCACGCCCTTGGCGCTCGTCTGTTCGATTCCGCCGAACGTGACCTGGACTGCGGGGGAGCGGCGCTTGCGCGGCTCTGCCGGATCGACCTGGAAGGATTCGACCCGCGGGCGCGGTCCGCGTCGTTCGAGATCGCGAGCGATGTCGCCAATCCGCTGCTCGGTCCGGGGGGCGCCACCGCCGTCTTCGGCCCGCAGAAAGGCGCCGATCCGCAGGCCGTGCGGGACCTCGAGGAGGCCCTCACGGTCTTCGCGCGGGTGCTGACCGCGGATTCCGGGCGTTCCGTGGCGGAGCTGCCCGGCGCCGGCGCGGCCGGCGGGCTCGGCGCGGCCTTCCTCGCCTGCTTCGACTCCCGCATGCGGCGCGGCGTCGAGGTGGTCATGGAGGCCGCTCTCCTCGAGCGTCGCCTGAGCGGGGCCGACTTCGTTTTCACCGGTGAGGGCAGCATCGACGGGCAGACCCTGCACGGCAAGACCCCGCTCGGCGTGGCCGAGGCTGCCGCGCGCAACGGTGTGCCCGTGATCGCGTTCGCGGGCCGGGTCGGGCCCGGGTCCGAGGTGCTCTATGACCAGGGCTTCGCCGCGCTGGTACCGATCGTTCAGGAGGTCAGCGACCTCCCGCAGGCACTGACGGATGGCCCGGCGAACCTCGAACGGGCCGCCGCCACGGTGTGCCGTGTCCTTGCCCTCGGGCTGTCGGCCGGGGCGGCCCGCGGGGCGCAGACAAGCTAGGGGAGGGGCGCCGGAACGTCACGACCGGCTCGAGACCACACGCCCGAGATCACGCGCCCGAGATCGTCAGGTACCGCCCTCATTCGCGAGGGTGAGGGCGGCCGCCAGCGCGGTGACGGAGTCGAGGTAGCGGCCGCCGAACGGCACGGAACGCCCCCGGGCGTCGAAACGGTAGACCAACGGCTGTCCGGTGGGCAGGTTCAGGTCGCGGATCTGCCCGTCGGACAGGCCGTCGATCACCGCGCACAGAGCCCGCAGGGAGTTGCCGTGGGCCACCACGAGCACGGTCTCGCCGCGGGCGAGAAGCGGGTCGACGCGCTCGGTGAGGAAGGCATCCACTCGGGTGATGACGTCGCTGAGCGCCTCGGTGCGCACATCGTCCTTGGAACGGCCGGTCAGCGCGCCGTAATTGCGTTCGTTCAATCGCCAATCGGCGTCGCAGCCGACCGGCGGGCGGGCCAGACCGGCGGCGACGATCGCGGCGGTCTGCCGGGCGCGTGCCAGGGTCGAGGTGAACAGGGTGACAGATGCTGCGAGGTGGGGCAGCGCGTCGACCCGCGGCACGTCGAGGGGCAGTGCCGCGTTCAGCAGGGCGGTGGCCCCAGAGGCTTCGCGGATTCCCTGCTCCGACAGCGGCGCATCCAGTACGCCCGTGAACAGCCCGGCGGCGTTCGCGGTGCTCTCGCCGTGCCGCAGCACGATCAACACCCCCGCTTCACGCACGGTAACCAGCCCTGTTCGATCTCGCCTACCCGGCGACGGATGCCGCAGCCCGGGAGTCACGGCGTCGTCCGCCGACACCCCTCAGGTTACAGTCCCGCCGCCGGTGAAACCCAGCCGCGCGTGCGCTCAATGTGTCTCTGCGGCGGCGCCAAGGGGGCAGATTGGGCGCACGCGCGGCAGTGGGACGGCCTAGAAGCCGAAGTCGCCGCCGAAGTCACCGCCGGAACCCGCGTCGCCGCCGGAATCAGCGCCCGAGTCGCCCGAGGCATCCGCGCCGCCGGAGTCCATGGGCAGGAAGGCGCTCATCAGCGTCGACGCGATGACGTAGCCCGCCACGGTGCCGAGCAGGGAGCTGCCGACCATGCTGCCGAAGCTCGGCCCGCCTTGGCCCTGACCGCCCTGACCCTGCCCGCCCTGACCCTGGTTGCCGAAGGCGCGGGTGAGGGTGCCGGGCTGGCGCAGCTCCGCCCGGGTGGCCGCCTGGGCCAGTGTTGCCGGTTCGGCGTTCGCCGGGCGCTCGCTGGCGTCGGCGTTCTCGCTTAGCTGGCGGAACAGCAGGTCGCGTTGCTCATCGTTCAGTTTGCTGAAGGCCTCCGCGTGCACCTGCTCGATCGTCTCGGGCGGTGCCGTGCGCAGTAGGTACTGATAGCGATCGACGGCGATCTCGTCGTCGGTGCGCTGCGGTGCGGCCGCGCGTCGCTGCTGTTCCGGCTGCTGGGGCTCGGTTCCGAAGAGGCGGTCGAAGAATCCCATGGTGTGCTCCTCTGGCTCGGTGGTCTGGGGCGTTGGTCCTTACGATTCCACCCGTCGCTGGGTAGGTGCTGGAACCGTGCGCTCAGCGCTGCCGCGCGGCCGCCACGATCACGGCGATGCGGCCCGGAACCGAGTCGTCCTGGAGCGCAGTCACGTCGCCGAGCGCACGACCGGCCACGATATCGCCGAGGAGGCGGCGCATGATCTTGCCCGAGCGGGTCTTGGGCAGGTCAGGCACAACGAACACCTCCTGCGGCCGGGCGACGACCCCGATGGCCTGCGTGACGTGCGCGCGCAGCAGCGGCTCGAGAGTATCCCGGGCGGCCAGCCAGACCGCGGGGTCGCCCAGGTTGCCGCACTCGCCGGAACCGCTGGTGGGGTGCGGTGCCGCGGCCGGGATCACGAAGGCCGCGATGGCCTCGCCCGTTCTCGCATCCGTCACGCCGACGACGCCGGCCTCGCCGACCAGCGGATGTGCGACGAGCGCCGACTCTATCTCGATCGTCGACAAGCGGTGCCCGGACACGTTGATGACGTCGTCGACGCGGCCGAGGAGCCAGATGTCACCGTCGTCGTCGTATTTCGCGCCGTCGCCGCTGAAGAAGAAGCCCTGCTTCGCGAACCGGGCCCAGTAGGAGTCGCGGTAGCGCTCGGGGTCGCCCCAGACGGTGCGGGCCATGCCTGGCCAGGTGCCCTCGATCACGAGGTAGCCGCCGGAGCCGAACGGCACCGGCCGGCCGTGGTCGTCGACGATGTGGGTCGTAAGGCCCGGCAGGGCGCGCAGGGCTGATCCGGGCTTGAGCGTGCTGACGCCCGGTAGCGGCGCCATCACGGCGGCGCCGGTCTCAGACTGCCACCAGGTGTCCACAATGGGGGCGCTGCCGGCGCCGATGTTCTCGCGGAACCACACCCAGGCCTCCGGGTTGATGGCCTCGCCGACCGACCCGAGCAGACGGATGCTGGACAGGTCGAACTCGCTCGGCAGCCCCTCCGGGAACCACGTCATCAACGTGCGGATGAGTGTCGGCGCCGTGTAATAGGTGGTCACCCCGTAGCGCTCGATGATCTCGAGGTGCCGGCCCGGATGCGGGGTATTCGGCGTTCCCTCGTAGATCACCGAGGTGGTGCCGTTGGAGAGCGGCCCGTAGTGCACATAGCTGTGAGCGGTGACCCAGGCCAGGTCGGCCGTGCACCAGTGCACGTCGTCGTCCTTGACGTCGAAGACGGCCCAGTGGCTCCAGGAGGTGTGCGTGAGGTACCCGCCGCTGGTGTGCACGAGCCCCTTCGGAGTACCCGTCGTGCCCGACGTGTAGATGATGAACAGCGGGGTCTCCGCGTCGAAGTACGCGGGTTCGTGCACGGGGGAGGCGAGGTCGACGCTGTCGTGCCACCAGACATCCCGGCCCGGCGTGAAGGGGATGTCGGGGGTCAGGTCGCCGGTGCGGCGCACCACGAGCACGTGCTCGATCGAGTCCACGCCCGCGACGGCCTCGTCGGCCGCGGCCTTGACCGGCACGGCCTGACCCCGGCGGAACTGGCCGTCGGTGGTCACGAGCAGCTTCGCGCCGGTGTCCTCGATCCGGAACCGCAGCGCCTCGGCAGAGAAGCCGCCGAAGACGAGCGAGTGCACGGCGCCGAGGCGCGCGATGGCGAGGGTGATGATGATGGTTTCGAGGATCACCGGCAGGTAGAGCACGACCCGGTCGCCAGGCACGATGCCGAGGTCGGTAAGCGTGTTGGCGGCGCGGTTCACCGCGCGTTCGAGTTCGGCATAGGTGATCGTTCGGCGGTCGCCGGGCTCTCCCTCGAAGTGGAAGGCGACCTTGTCGCCTTTGCCGGCGGCCACGTGCCGGTCGACGCAGTTGACGGCCACGTTGAGCTTGCCGCCCGCGAACCACTCGGCGCGGGGAATGGAGAGCACGCCGTCGGCGTCCGCCCTGGCCGGCTGCCAGGTGTGGTCGGTATGCCACGGCTCGGCCCAGTCGAGGCGGTTGGCCTGCTCAGCCCAGAACGCGATCGGATCGGCGGCGGCCCGGTCCCACCAGGTGGCGTCGACGTTGGCCTGCGCCGCGAAGGCGGCCGGGGCCGGGTAGCGCCGGGTTTCGGTCAGGAGATTACGGATGGTGGCGCTCGCCGGATCGAGCGGGGCCGGCATCGGCGTCAGGCCCATTTGCGGTTCGCCCAGCGCTCGAAGAGGCCAACGGCGGCATCCGTCAGCTTGCCGAGGATGGCGAGCAGGATGATCGCGAGCAGGATGCGGTCGATGCGGCCGTTGTTCTGCGAGTCGATCAGCAGGAAGCCCAGCCCCATCGAGGAAGCGATCAGCTCGGCGGCCACGAGGAACAGCCAGGCCTGGGCCAGAGCCAGCCGCAGCCCGGAGACCACGGCGGGGATCACCGCGGGCAGCTGCACGGCCGTGAACAGTCGCACCCCGTGCAGGCCGAACGCGCGGCCCGCCTCCACGAGCTGACGGTCGACGTGCCGCAGCGCCGCCGACACGGTCGTGTAAACGGGGAAGAAGGCGCCGATGGCGATCAGGGTGAGCTTGGACTCCTCGCCGATCTTCAGCCAGAGGATGAGCAGGGGAACCCAGGCGAGCGACGGCACCGCCCGGATGGCGCCGAGGGTAGGGGCGAACAGTGCATCGGCGGCCCGGGACAGACCGACCAGGGCTCCCAGGGCGATGCCCAGGGCCGCGCCGACGGCGAAACCGATGAGCACCCGCTGGGTGGAGATCGCCGCGTATTGGCCGAGCAGCCCGCTCGCGAACAGGTCGACGCCCGCCTGCCAGACCATCACGGGGGAGGGCAGTTGGGCCATCGTGAACACGCCGAGCGCGGTGGTGAGCTGCCAGGCCGCGAGGATCAGGACCGGCAAGACCGCTCCGCCGCCGAGGGCGATCCAGCCGCGCGAGGCGAGCGGCCGGCGCGGCGCACGCGCCGTACCGGCGGCGGTGGCGGATGCAGCGGATGCAGCGGCAGCGGCGGTGGCGTCGGGCACGGTCCGGGCCGACGTGCGGGGCAGCGTGCGGGGCACAGTCTCGGTCATGGTCGCGTCCTCTCGGTGGGTGGTGCTGGTGGTGCGGGTGTCCGGGGCGGTTGCCCGCCCCGGACGGCGCTACGGTGTTTCCTGACTACTCCGTGACGACCGACGGGTCGGCCTTCGTGGCGAAGCTGTCATTGACGATCGTGTCGAGGGCGGCGTCGATCTGGCTCTGCGCTGCCACGTCACCGGCGGCGACGAAGGTCGGGCCGATCTTTTTCAGCACCGTGAGCTGGGCCTTGCCGGGCACGTTGTCCACGTCGAGGTTGGAGCGCTCGGTGATCACCGTGGTGGCCACGGCGAGGTCGAGGCCCGAGACGCCGGCCAGGATCTCGGCGGTCTGGTTGGGGTTTTCCAGCGCCCAGGCGCGGGCGTGCTCGTAGACGTCGACGACGGTCTGGGCCACATCGGGCTTCTCGGTCAGAAAGCTTTCGGTGGCGTTGAGGAACCCGTAGCTGTTGAAGTCGACGTTGCGGTAGAGCAGCTCCGCGCCGGCAGCCTCGGCACCGGCCATGATCGGGTCGAGTCCGGCCCAGGCGTCGACCGAGCCGTTCTGGAGGGCAGCCCAGCCGTCGGCGTGCTGCAGGTTCTGCACGGTCACGTCCTCGAGGGTGAGCCCGGCCTCCTCCAGGGACTGGAGCAGGAAGAAGTAGGGGTCGGTGCCCTTGGTCGCGGCGATCTGCTTGCCCTTGAGATCGGCGACGCCGGTGATCGCGGAGTCGCCGGGAACGACGAGGGCCGCCCACTCGGGCTGCGAGAAGATGTCGATGACCTGGATCGGCGAGCCGTTCGAGCGGAACAGCAGCGCGGCCGAGCCGGCGGTGGAACCCACGTCGATGGCATTGGCGCGCAGTGCCTCGTTGGCCTTGTTGGAGCCGGCCGACTGCACCCAGTTCACGGCGATGTCCTGGTCGCTGAGGGCATCCTCGAGCCAACCCTGGTCCTTGATCACCAGGCTGAGCGGGTTGTAGGTGGCGAAGTCGATGTTGAGGGTGCCGCCGGTGGTGACGGTGGTCTCACCCGCTGCGGCGGCCTCGGCCGGCTTGGCGACCGGCTGGTTTTCACCCGCGACGCAGCCGGTGAGCAGCAGGGCGGCGGCGGTTGCGACGGCAAGGAGCGCGATTCGTGTGGTGGAGCGGTGCTGTGTCATCGGGATCTCTCAGTTGATTGGGCAGCGGATGCGGCGCCCGGAGTGGGGTAGCGGTGGTGAAAGCAGTGCGGCGGTGCAGTGGTGAGGCAGAAAAGTCAGTAGGGGAAGGCCGGGATGGTAGAGGTCGCGGCGAGCCCGCGTGCCTCGCCGTGGCGGTCGATGCCGAGCCCGGCGAGCAGTCGTCCGCGCAGTTCGGCGAGTTCCGCCGAGCCGCGGTCGCGGGGGCGGGCCCCGGGAACGGTGAGTTCCTGCACGATGGTCGCGCCGGCGCGGGTGTCGTTGCCGGACCGGCCGAGCAGGATGATCCGGTCGGCCAATTGCAGCGCCTCGTCGACATCGTGCGTGACCAGGAGGACCGTCGTCGGCGCCTGGGCGTGCACGTCGAGCAGAAGGTCCTGCATCTTCAGGCGGGTGAGCGCGTCGAGAGCACCGAACGGTTCGTCGAGCAGTAGAACGCCCGGGTTGCGGGCCAACGCCCGGGCGAGGGAGGCACGCTGGGCCATCCCACCGGAGATGGCCTGGGGGCGGTGGCCGGCGAACGCGGCCAGACCGACCAGCTCGATCAGCTCGGCGACGCGGGCGCGGGCGGCGGCCCGCGGGGTGCCGCGGGGCAGTCCCAGTGCGACGTTCTCGGTGACGGTGCGCCAGGGCAGCAGGCGCGGCTCCTGAAATCCGACCGCGCAGCGTGGGTCGATGCCGGCGACGGGCGAGCCGTCGATTCTCACCTGGCCGGTGGTCGGGGAGTCGAGGCCGCCCGCGATGCGGAGCAAAGTGGACTTGCCGCATCCGCTCGTGCCCAGGATCGCCAGCACCTCGCCGGGCCCCACCGTGAGGGAAACGTCGCGGAGCACCGGGGGTAGGGCGGTGGCCCCGCGGGTCGTGGCGGGGGCGAACGTGCGGCCGATCGCCTCGAACTCGACCGTGAAGGCCGAGTTTCCGGTCGTGGTCGTGGTCGTGGTTCTGGCCATGGTTCTGGACGCCGCGCCGCGCACGGACGCCGGATCGGCGGACGTCTCGTGTGATGCGGCGCGGTGCGGCATGGGCGGCTTTCGGTCGCGGGAGGGGAAGAGTTGCTTGACGTTAGCCGAGGGCAGACGGATGCTGCTGGGCCGGCCGCAACCCGACGTAACACGCGGCGCTTCTTCTTGGGATGATGGGGCCATGACTCGAACCGTTTCCGGAGCCCGTGTGCTCATTACCGGTGCCGCCAGCGGCATGGGCCGCCTCTATGCCGAGCGGGCCGTCGCCGAGGGCGCGAAGGCCGTGATCCTCTGGGACCGGGACGCCGGGGCGCTGACCCGTGTGGTCGGCATCCTCGGCGATCGGGCCGGCGAGGGCACGCTCATTGTCCCGTATGTCGTGGACATCGCCGACCTCGGCGCGATCGCTCAGACCGCCCAGCGGGTGCGCACGGAGGTCGGCGACCCGGACATCGTGATCAACAATGCCGGCATCGTGCGCGGAGCCTTCTTCTGGGAGCACGACAACGGCGCGGACACGCGGCCGACCATGCAGATCAACGCGCTCGCCCCGATGTACATCGCCCGGGAGTTCCTTCCGGCGATGATGGCGAATCGCGGTCGTGCGTCGCGCATCGTGAACATCGCGTCGGCGGCCGGGATGCTCTCGAACCCCCGGATGAGCGTCTATGCGGCGTCGAAGGCGGCCCTGATCGGGTGGGGTGACTCGCTGCGTCTGGAGCTCAAGCAACAACGGTTCGGGCACGTCAAGGTCACGACCGTCTGCCCCAGCTACATCTCGACAGGGATGTTCGAGGGTGCCCGCGGTCCGCTGCTGACGCCCGTCATGACGCCGGAATATGTGGTCGAGCGGGTTTGGCGGGCGATGCTCGCGGGCAAGCCCATGCTCACCATGCCGTGGACGGTCGAGCTCTCAAAGGTTGTCCGCGGAGTGCTGCCTTTGCCCCTCTGGGACGTGGTGGCCGGCCGCGTCTTCGGCGTCTACGGCTCCATGGACGAGTTCACCGGCCGCCCCTGAATCGAGCCCCGGTGGTCGAGCCTGTCGAGACGCGGCGACCCGCCCTCCCGAGGTTCCCACGACGCTGTTCGAGCCTGTCAAGACCCGGGACGAGAGCCACGCCCTACAGCCCCACCCGCTTGCTCGGCAGTGCGATCAGTGTCTGTTCCGGGTCGTTCTCCACCGGTGGCCGGAGCCAGTATTGCGTTCCGGTACGGGTGATCTTCCAGTGCTGGTTGTGTAGCAGTATGTGGTGCGGGTGGCAGAGCAGTACTCCGTCGGCGAGGTTGGTGTCTCCGCTGTCTGTGAGCCATTCGTTGATGTGGTGGGCTTCGCTCCAGGCCGGTGATCTGTCGCAGTCGACCCACCGGCATCCGCCGTCGCGCACTCCCATCGCGGCGCGTTGTTTCTCGGTGAAGAGTCGTTCGTCACGGCCGACGTTGATGATTTGGCCGATGTCGTCGAACTTGATGCCGCGGGTGCCGGTGTCGCAGAGCAACCGGTCGATGGTTTCCTGCGAGATGGGGACCGGGTTGCCTTCGATCTGCCCGTGAGCGGCGGGTTCGGCGGCACCCGGCTCGCCGGGTTCGGCTGTGAGGGCTTTCTCGGTCACGATCACGCGCACCGCCGGGCGGCGTCCGCCGAAGACCCGGCCGGGGTCGGCTTCGCCGGCGATCGTCAGCAGTTGCACGAGGGAGTCCGCGTTGATCTGCTCGGTGCTGCGCGGGTCGTCCTGCATTTTTTAGGCCCAGGCGGCGCGTTCCGGGTCGACGAACCGCACTCCGCCGCGGCGGGGGCTGGTGATGGAGTCGAAGGTGGAGAGCACGAACTCGCCGTCTTCGGGGGCGAAGAGCCCGTTCAGGCGCACGTTGCCGTTGCTCAGCCGGTAGACCTTCAGGTAGCGGTCGTCGTGGGCCTGCTTCTCCCGGGCGGCGATGCCGGCCTGATCGAGCCGGTCGCGCATCCGTCTCGCCCGTTTAAAAACCTCGTCGGCATTCAGTGACGGTGCCTCGGTGAGGAGCGCCGCGAGGGCCACCCGGAGCTTCTCCGCGGTAACTGCCGCGTCGATCTGGCCGAGCCCGGCCCGGATCGCCTCGGCCGCGTCAACCGAGAGCGTGCCGGCGGTGACGGCCCGGGCGATCGGCGCCTGCCAGGGCACCTTCGCGGCGAACGCCGCGACGTCGACAGCATCGGCGTCGGCGTCGGCGTCGGCGTCGGGCGTCGAGAGCGTCGAGAGCGCCTCTTCGACCAGCTTGTCGGCCGCCTCGGTGTCGGCCATCATCGTGCCGACCGCGACCAGCTTGTACGCGTCACCTTTGGATGAGCCGGTCCAGTTCTGGATCAGGGCCTCGGGCGAGAGGAACCCCTGCTGCGCGGCCAGCCCCGAGTGGCCGAGTTCCGGGCGGGACCGGCGGGCGATGGTTGCGGCCATCAACGCGGCATAGGTGTCGAGCAGGCGGCGCGCGCGGGCGATCCGCTTCTGGCCGGCCAAAGCCTCGGCGTCGGGAAGAGCCGCGAGGTCGGCGCTCGAGGAGCCCAGCAGGGCGACGGCGTCGGCCGCCTGCCTGAGGTCATCCGCGAGGTTCGTCATGTTATGAGGATACTTTAAGGAGCACACGTAGGCGAGTGTCACTCACCTTTTGTGGATAGCAGTTTCGTATCTTTGTTCAGCAGCACGGCTGTTTGGCCGCGCGGCGCCACCGAGTCAGCGCTGAGCCGGCGGCCTGCCCGGCAGCAACGTTCGGTGCCGTGGCGCAGGTTGGGGACGACGGCGGATCCTCTCACGTGCGCCCGCTTTACCGAACGCGTGCCGGGAGGTGCGGTGTGGCACGGGAACCCTGATGACTGACTCGCCGGTTCTCGACGGGCTTGACCGCCGACGGGGCCGCGACTTCGAGGCGCAGACAGGCCCAGGCCCAGGACTGACGCGGGTCGCCCCGCCGACAGGTCCGCTACCGGCAGGTCTGTGACTTTTGGATGGATCCGTCCGAGTTCTAGCAGACCCAGAAGGGTGCCGTCTCTGTAGGTATCTCGCTGAATCTCCATGGTCTCCTCCGCGCCGTACCGGGCATGCTACTTCGCTGCACTGTTTCTCCGGGCTCGTTGACAGCGGCCCACGCAGGGACCTAGTATGGAATCGTTTCCATGGAAACGATTCCACGACTACATCGGTACCCGCACGAACACGAAGAGGTGAACATGGTTGCCATCACGATCAAGGATGTCGCCGCCCTGGCCGGCGTGTCCGTGGCCACGGCCTCCCGGGTTCTCTCCGGCAGTCCGGCCACGTCGCCCGAGGCCCGCGCCGGCGTAGCGGCGGCGGCCGCCCAGCTCGACTACCGGCCCAACGCCCAGGCGCGGGCCCTGCGCAGCACCCACACCGAGTCCATCGGCCTGCTGGTGTCGGATGTGCGCAACCCCTTCTTCGCCGACCTCGCCCACACGGTCGAACAGGCCGCCCTGGCTGCCGGCTACGTCACGCTGCTCGGCAACGCGAACGAGCGCAAAGAACAGCAGGACCGGTACCTGGACACCCTGATCTCCAGGCGAGTGGACGGCATCGTCGTGGCACCGCTCGGGGACGGCAGCGGCAGCATCCGTTCGCTGATCGAACGCAAGATCCCGACCGTCTTCGTGGACCGCACCGTGGAGGGCCTCGATGTGCCGAGCGTGACCACGGACAGCGAAACCGGCATCCGCCAGGCTGTGGCACACCTGGCCGCGGCCGGCCACACCCGCATCGGCTACATCTCGGGCCCACAGGCCACCTCGACAGGCCGGGACCGGTTCGCCGCCTTCACCCGGGCGGTGGCCGAGTTCGGCCTCAGCCAGGACCCCGAGCTGGTCTACTTCGGCGACTTCCAGGCCGCCAGTGGCTCGGCCGGCGTGCACGCGCTGCTCGAACTGCGCCAGCCGCCCACCGCCCTGCTCGCCGCCGACAGCCCGATGGCCGTGGGCGCGATCGCCATTCTTCACAAGCGCGGGCTGCGCATCGGCCGGGACGTGGCCCTGATCGCGTTCGACGACATCGAGTGGTTCGCCCTGCTCGACCCGGCGCTCAGCGTCATCTCACACAGTGTCGAGGACATGGGCCGGATCGCCGTGAAGATGCTGCTCGAGGTCATTGGCGGAGGCACCCCCGGATCGGTGGTGCTGCCCAGCGAACTGATCATCCGGGCGTCGTCCTCGGCGCCCATCTCAGGCATGCCCGATTCACCCGCAGCCGTTTCACCCGCATCCGGGCCGAGCCCGAGGAAGAACTGACATGAGTCAACAACCACTGGTCACCCTGCAGAACGTGGGCAAGACCTTCGGACCGGTGACGGTCATCAAAGACGTCACCGTCAGCGTCTACGCCGGCAAGGTGCAGGTACTGCTGGGCGAGAACGGCGCCGGCAAGTCCACCCTGATCAAGATGATGGCGGGGGTGTACCAGCCGGACGCCGGTCACATCGTGGTGGACGGGCAGACAGTCACCCTGCCCACCACCCGCGCGGCCGAGGAACTCGGCATCGCCACGATCCACCAGGAACTGAACCTCGTTCCCACCATGAGCATCGCCGAGAACGTGATGCTGGGGCGGATGCCCACCAAGCACGGCCTGGTCGACCGCAGCGCCCTGCGCAATCGGGCGCGTGCCGCCCTCGCCCTGATCGGCCTCGACGTCGACGTGGACACCCTGGTCGGCGACCTCGGCATCGCCCGGCAGCAGCTGGTCGAGATCGCCAAGGCGCTGAGCATCAACGCCCGCATCCTGATCCTGGACGAGCCCACCGCGGCGCTGACCCGCCACGAGACCGAGAGCCTGTTCGCCGTGATGACCGACCTGCGCCGCCGTGGGGTGGGCATGCTGTTCATCAGCCACCACCTCGACGAGATCGCCGAGGTCGGCGATACCGTCACCGTGCTGCGCGACGGCGAGTTCATCGCCGAGGTGCCGGCCTCCACCCCCGAAGACGACCTCGTGAAGCTGATGGTCGGCCGCAACATCGAAGACCAGTTCCCGCGGGTGACCGGCGACGTCAGCCAGGCACCCGAGATCCTGACGGTCGAGAACCTCACCTCGACCGGCTCGTTCAGCGATATCAGCTTCACCGTGAAGGCCGGCGAGGTGCTCGGCATCGCCGGCCTGGTCGGCGCCGGACGCACCGAACTGATCCGGGCGATCGCCGGCGCCGACCGGTACACCTCCGGCACGGTCGCCGTGCGCGGCCGGCAGCTGCCGAACGGCAGTATCCCGGCGGCAATCGCCGCGGGCATCGGGCACGTGCCCGAAGACCGCAAGGGGCAGGGGCTGGTGCTCGACGCATCCGTCAACGACAACCTCGGCTACGCCACGCTCGCCGCCACCGCGAAGCTCGGCCTGGTCGACTTCGCCGGCCAGCGCCGCCGGGCCGGCGACGTGGCGAAGAAACTTCGCATCCGAATGCACACCATCGACCAGCCGATCGGCGCACTCTCCGGAGGCAACCAGCAGAAGGCCGTGTTCGGCCGCTGGATCATCGCCGCCTCCACGGTGCTGCTGCTCGACGAGCCCACCCGCGGCGTCGATGTGGGGGCCAAGGTCGAGATCTACGAACTGATGAACGCGATCACGGCGGCCGGGGGAGCGATTCTGATGGTCTCCAGCGAGCTGCCGGAGATCCTCGGCATGAGCGACCGCATCCTCGTGATGCGCGACGGCCGGATCGCCGGCGAGCTCAGCGCCGCCGAGGCCGCCCAAGACGCAGTCATGACACTCGCCGCCCGCGATGTCGACGAGAATCACGAACAGAGATAGGGAACCACGCCATGTCCACCACAACCGTGCCGGCGAAGCACCGCAGCTTCGACTACAAGAAATTCCTCGCCAACAACGGCGCCCTCGTCGGCCTCGTCGTTCTCTGCCTCGCCCTGTTCATCGCTACTCCCGACTTCCTGACCGCGCAGAACCTGCTCAACATCGGCATCCAGGTATCCACGGTGGCCGTGCTGGCCTTCGGGATGACCTTCGTCATCGTGGCCGGCGGGATCGACCTCTCGGTGGGTGCCGTGGCGGCCCTGTCGGCCATGTCGTCGGGCTGGATGTTCGCCAGCGCCGGCCTCCCCGGCTGGATCGCCCTCCTCGGTGGCCTCTTCATCGGGGCCCTGGCCGGCACCATCAACGGTCTGGCCAACGCCTACGGCAAACTGCCCTCCTTCATTGCCACGCTCGCCATGCTCAGCGTGGCCCGCGGGCTGACCCTGGTCATCTCCGACGGCCGCCCGATCAAGATGCCGGCCGAGGTCTCCTTCCTCGGCGGCAACCTGGGTCCGCTGCCGATGCCGATCATCATCCTCGTGCTCGCCGCCCTGGTCGCTTCCTTCCTGCTCAACCGCACCGTGATCGGCCGCTCGATGTACGCGGTCGGCGGCAACGCCGAAGCCGCCCGGCTGTCGGGACTGCCGGTCAAGCGCATCCTCGTCACCGTCTTCGCCCTGGCCGGACTTTTCGCCGCCCTCGCCGGGCTGTTGCTCGCCGGGCGCCTCGACTCCGCGCAGCCGCAGGCCGCGGCCGGCTACGAACTCGACGCCATCGCGGCCGTCGTGATCGGCGGCGCCTCGCTCGCCGGCGGCCTCGGCAAAATCTCGGGCACCTTCGTCGGCGCCCTCGTGCTCGTCGTCATCCGCAACGGCCTGAACCTGCTCAACGTGACGTCGTTCTGGCAGCAAGTCGTGATCGGCCTCGTGATCGCCCTCGCCGTGGGCGTGGACGTGCTACGCCGCAAGACCCGTAGCAGCTGACCTGGCCGACGCCCGGCATCCGTTACCCGTCACCTCTCACCCCATCCATCAACACCCCAAAGGAATACACAATGAAGTCCTCCTCATTTCGCAAAATCGCGGCACTGACCGCCACCGCCGCCCTGATCCTGGTGGGCACCACGGCCTGCGGCCGCGGCGGCGGGGACGAGGCGTCCGGCACGAAGATCGTGATGGCCCTCTCCACCCTGAACAACCCGTTCTTCGTGGAACTGCGGGACGGCGCCCAGGCTGCCGCCGACGAAGCCGGCGTGCAGCTGAACATCGTCGACGCGCAGAACGACTCGGCCACGCAGGCCAACCAGCTCGCCACCGCCGCCTCGGGCGGCACCAAGGCCGTCATCGTGAACCCGGTCGACTCCGACGCTTCCTCCTCCTCCGTGAACGAGCTGCTCAGCGCCGACATCCCCGTCATCGGGGTCGACCGCACCGTCAACGGCGCCGACCTGAACTCGCTCGTCGCGAGCGACAACGTGGCCGGAGGCCGTCAGGCCGCCGACGCCCTCGCCAAGGCCATGGGCGAAAAGGGCAGCGTCATCCATCTGCAGGGTGTCTCCGGCACCTCGGCCAGCCGCGACCGCGGCCAGGGCTTCGAAGAGGGCATCAAGGCCTACCCGAACATCACCGTGGTCGCCAAGCAGACCGCCAACTTCGACCGCGCCGCCGCGCTCGACGTGACCACCAACCTGCTGCAGGCCAACCCCGGCGCGACCGGCCTCTTCGCCGAGAACGACGAAATGGCCCTCGGCGCCATCCAGGCGCTCGGCTCGCGTGCCGGCACCGAGGTCGCGGTCGTCGGCTTCGACGGCACAGCCGACGGACTCGCCGCCATCGAGGCCGGCACCCTGGTCGCCACCATCGCGCAGCAGCCGGCCGAACTCGGCAAGCTCGCCGTTGAACTCGCCATCAAGGCCATCGCCGGCGACACGATCGAGAAGACCGTCCCGGTCGAGGTCGTCTCCGTCACGAAGACGAATGTCGGCGACTTCACCAAGTGAGCAACTCCACCAGCACGGTCGTCGTCGTCGGGTCGATCAACGTCGACCAGCTGATCACCATCGAACGCCACCCGCTGCCCGGTGAGACCCTCATCGGAACGTCGATGGAGTTCCTCCCCGGAGGGAAAGGCGCCAACCAGGCCGTCGCGGCAGCCCAACTGGGCGCCACGGTGCGCATGGTCGGCCTCGTGGGCCGGGACCCGCAGGCCGAGGTCGCCACCGCGATCCTGACCCGCTCCGGAGTGGACCTGTCGAATGTGCGCGCGGTGGACGGCCCGACCGGCCTGGCACTCGTCACCGTTGCCGCCGACGGCGAAAACACCATCGTGATCATCCCCGGCGCCAACGCACTGCTGGGCGCGGAGGCCGTCGAAGCCAGCGCGACCGTCATCGCGGAGGCCGCCGTGGTGGTGCTCCAGGGTGAGATCCCCGCGGCGGGCATCATGGCGGCAATGCGGCTGGCCACCGGCCGGGTGGTGCTGAACCTGGCGCCCGTGATCGAACTGGATGCCGCGAGCATCCGTCGGGCCGACCCGCTGGTCGTCAACGAGCACGAGGCTGCCCTCGTGCTCGCGCAGCTCGCCCCGAAAATGGTCATCCCCACCGAGGACGCCGAGCTCGTCGCCCGGCTCCTCGACTGGGGCGTTCCCTCGGTCGTGCTCACCCGCGGTGCGAAGGGCGCGATCTGCGCCGACCGGGACGGCACCCACAGTCTGGCGTCGCCACGGGTCGTTGCCGTGGACAGCTCGGGCGCCGGCGACGCATTCGTCGGCGCCCTCAGCGCGCAGCTCGCGGCCGGGTCGAGCCTGTCCGAGTCCGTGCGGCGGGCCGTGCGCGTGGGTGCCTTCGCGGTGCAGTCGCGCGGCACGCAGACGTCGTATCCGTCCCTGGCCGACGAGCTGCCGCTGGTGCGCGCATGAAGCGCCGCGGCATCCTGAACGCCGACCTCTCCGGCGCCCTGGCCCGCCTCGGGCACACGGATGTCGTTCTCCTCGCGGACTGCGGCATGCCGATCCCGGCCGGCGTTCCCGTGATCGACCTGGCGCTCGTGCATGGTGTGCCGCGCTTCGAGCAGGTTCTCGATGCCCTGCTCGAGGAGATGGTGTTCCAGCGCTGCGTGGTCGCGGAGGAGGCGAAAACCGCCCCTGCCGGGGCCTGGCTGGCCGACCGGTTCGACGCGATCGAATACATCAGCCACGCCGAGTTGAAGGACCTGTCGGCCTCGGCGAAGCTCTTCATCCGTTCGGGGGAGGCGACGCCGTTCGCGAACGCGGCGCTGGTCTGCGGCGTCTCGTTCTAGACGCCTCGTTCCGCGGCGCCTCGTTCCTGAACGAATTCGACGGAGATTTTGGTCAGATCGGCCGTGAGCCCACGAAAAGGCCGTTCTAAACGAAAATCTCCGTCGAATTGGTTCACACTGAACCCGGTCAAGCTACGGGTGACGGATGCCCCGGCCGGCCAGCACGGCCCGGTAGCCCTCGCGGTAGGTCGGATAGCTGAACGTGAAACCCGTGCCCAGCAGCAGTTGGTTGCGAAGGCGTTTGTCGCCTCCGCGCTGGCTGTCCCGCGGGACGGGCCGAGTGGGCGCGGCCGTCGTTGCGCCGGGAGCGCCGGGTGCCTCGGGCATAGGGGCCGGCAGTCCAAGCTCCTCGGCAAGGAACGCCAGCACCTCACCGCCGCGCACCGGTGCGCTGTCGACGCCGAGATAGAGGGGCGCCAGTGCTTCCTCCCGCAGCATCAGGTGCACGATCGCGGCCGCGGCATCATCCCGGTGGATGCGGTTCGTGTGGCGGGCCGAGGCCGACGCGGTGGTGCGGCCGCTCCGCACCTGGGTGATCAGGCGCTCCCGGCCGGGGCCGTAGATGCCCGACAGGCGGAAGACGACGGCCGCGGGGATGCGGGCGTGCAGCATCTGTTCGGCCTCGAGCAGAATGGCGTCGGTGCCCGGCCTCGGGTTGGCGGGCGTCTGCTCGTCGACCCAGCTCTCGTCGGACACGTCGTAGACGGCGGTCGACGACACCAGCAGCACGCGGTGGGGCGTGACGCCGGCCTCGTCGAGCGCGTCGAGGAGGTTCTGCAGACCGTCGACGTAGGCCGCCCGGTAGACCGCGGGGCTGGGGTCGCCCGCGGCGATCGTCACGATCACGATCTCGGTGTCAGCCGGCACGACCGGCTGGTGCGCGCTGAGGTCGACGGACTGGCCCTCAATACTGGCGGGGAGAACGGCCGCGTTGCGGCGCAACCCCACCACCCGGTGCCCGAGCGCCGCGAAACGCAGGCCCACCTCCGTGCCGAGGTCCCCGCATCCTGCAATGAGTACCGTCATCTCGCTCCTCTTGTCTGCTTCCAACGCTAGCGGCACTCTCTGAACGCTGACAGCCGGCGCAGTAGGCTCGGTGGGTGAGCGAATCATTCCGCAGCATGCTGCGTTCCCTGCCGGATTTCCCCGTCGATCTACCGATTTTCGACCCGGCGTCGGCTCCACTCGACCCGGCTGTACTGTTCCGGTCCTGGCTTGATGAGGCCCTCGCGGCCGGGGTTTCCCAGCCGCACGCCTTCAGCCTGGCGACCGTCGGCGCCGAGGGCATGCCGTCGTCGCGCATGCTCATCCTCAAGAATCTCGACGCCGAGGGCTGGCACTTCGCCACCTCGCGGGCGTCGCGCAAGGGCCGGGAGCTGACGGAGCATCCGTTGGCCGCGATGAATTTCTTCTGGTCGGCGCTGGGCCGCCAGGTGCGCGTGGTCGGCCCGGTCACCGAGTTGTCGACGGATGCCTCGGCGGCCGACTGGTCCGAACGGCCCGGCGCCGACGGATCAGAGAACCCCACCTGGCAGCTGTATGCCCTGCGCCCGGTCGAGGTCGAATTCTGGCAGGCCGACCCCAGCCGCCGGCACGTGCGCCACCGCTACCTGATTCCCGCAGAGGGCTGAGCGCGCTGGGGCTGAGAGCGACTACTTCCAGCGGCGGGCGGCCAGGCAAGGAACTGCATATCGCCGACCAGTGACGCGTAGGAGCACGGCACCGGGTATCCGAGCAGCTAGGCCAGGTAGCCGAACCGATGCGCCGCACTACCAGGCCGAGAGGACCGAAGACCCGGCGGCTCTGGAACAAGCGCCGATTCCGAGGGATGGTCGCCGGCACCTCCGTGAACGGCGCAGCGTCTGCCGGGGCGGATCGAAGCCGGGAGATCACTGGCGCCGGGTCTTCCGATGCAGCAGCGTGTCCGCGTCGACCGTGATCAGATAGGGCGTGGTCACGTGGGTCCGTGCTGAGATCAGCGCGTTCGACTTGCCGGGGACAGGTTGCCGCGCGACCAGCAGGTCCACAGCAGGAGATACCAGGTCGGGTAGCTAGAAGTCCTCGTAGGTGAAGGCCTCCTCGGCGAGAAGCTGCGTCCACGGTTCCGGTCGTTGGGAGCGGACTCGTTGCAGGGTGACGGTCGAGTTCGGGGTGATCAGAAGCGTAGTCAAGAACCCGGCGGAATTGATCACATTGATGAATCCGCCACCGCGCTGTACCGCGTCGGCCACGGAGGTTTTCCATGCTGCCAGGTCATCGTCGGTGTCGACAACGTAACGGTCGCCATTCACGGTCAGACGGTACTCGTTCATGGAAATAGACCCTGTCTCTCAGCGGACCCTGAAGCGCCACGTGGTGGTTCAGCAGAGATCGGACGATGCCCTAAGAATTGGCGTCGGAACGTAATATATAGCGATCAGTTTGGATTTCAAACTATTTTATGTTGGAAGATGATGCACGTCGTCGATAGGGTGGAGGCGGAAATGTGCCGCAGTTCCAGTTGAGTACTTTTCGTTGATGTCGGGAGGAAACCATGTTCAAGGAAAATGGCTCCGTCCAGGTTCTCGAGGGTGTTGCTGCTGCGGTGGTCGTTCTGCTTCGGGCGCTGGACAAGACGCGTGCCGGGATGGCGGCTAAGGATGGCTTCACGGGTTCTGAGATACGGGTTCTTTTTCGAATTTCGGAAGCGGGCCGGGTGACACCGAAGATTTTGGCCGGTTCCACAGATCTCTCGATGGGTGCGGTCACCGCGATCTCTGACCGGTTGGTCGCCCGGGATGTCGTACGCCGAGTTGCCAACCCGGATGACCGGCGGAGCCTGTTCCTGGAGCTGACTGCGACGGGCGAGACGTTGATGGATAGCATCTACGGTGATTTTCGTGCACGGATCGCCGAAGCTCAGAGAAAAATGTCGAGTCCTGAACAGGAACTTCTCGAGGCGCAGCTGCTGAATATCGCTGCGGCGCTTGGCTACGACCTGGAAGAAGGACTAGCTGGAACTCAAATATCGGTTGTGAAGGCTTCTTGAGCCTCCTGCTCCGGACGTGGCGGAGTACGTTCGGAAGATGACTTGGCCACGTCTGACAGGGAGCAGCAGAGAGAATCGCAGGAGGGATTGCCATGCGTGATCAATTTGCAGTTGCCGAAAAGGCATTGTCCGCTTTGGCAGGTAGCGAGTCCCGCCTGTTCGAACCGTTCCTCGGGGCACTGCCAGTGGATGGGGTGTCAATCTCGACGTTCGGTGACTTTCTCCCTGATGAGACAATCTCGGCGAGCGACGCCCAATCGTTTCGGCTGGACGAGCTGCAATTCGATCTGGGTGAGGGTCCGTGTTGGGATGCTCTAGAAACCGGGGCGCCGGTTTTCGAGCCGAACATTCGCGAACGGCCGAACCGGGTTTGGCCGGCGTTCTCGGAGGCAATCATCGCCGATGATCTGGGCGCGCTTTTCGCTTTTCCTTTGTCGCTGGGGCCGTTGCGCATCGGGGCGATCGACCTGTACACGAGTCGGCCCAGTCATCTCAGTGATCTGAATATCCAGCGCACTGCAGCCCTCGCGACCGTCGTCAGCCGTCTCGTTCTCGCTCGAGCCATCCGGCTGTCCCAGAGCGACATTCAGGGTGAAACTGGCACGCGCAAACAATTCTCCCGACGTGAGGTGCATCAGGCCACAGGCATGGTGCTGGCCCAACTGGGGATCTCTGCCCTGGATGCCCGTCTGATCATCCAGGGCCATGCCTTCGCCGTCGGCCGATCTGTGCAGGAGATAGCGGAGGAGATCATCGACCGGCAATTGACTTTTGCGGTGAATGAAAACCAGATCGAAGGGTCTCATGATTGATGAAACGAGAGAAGACCGCCTGATCGAAACGTTCGCGACCCTCGCTGACACCCTGGTTGCCGGTTATGACGTGGTGGAGCTCCTCCAGACACTGGTGGAGAGTTGCGCCGGGCTCTTCGATATTGCGGCGGCAGGTATTCTCCTGGCCGACGAAAACGGAGAGCTCGAAGTTGTCGCTTCCACCAGCGAAGCCAGCAGGCTTGTCGAGGTGATGCAACTGAGCGCTCGGGCGGGCCCGTGTGTCGAGTGTTTCATTACCGGGTCGGTCGTGTCCCTGCCGGACGTGGAGGACAGCCCGCCCGCGTGGCGGCGGTTTCGGGACAGCGCCAGGGAGCAGGGTTTCGCTGCGGTCCATGCGATTCCGTTGCGGCTGCGTGAGACGACCATCGGCGCCCTCAACCTGTTGTCCACTGTTCCCGGCGCCCTGCGTCAACAGGATGTTCGCGCGGCCCAGGCGTTGGCTGCTGTGGCCACGATCGGGATTCTGCAGGAACGCACGCTCCGAGAAAGCAACTCGGTGCGGGAGCAATTGACGATTGCGTTGAACTCCCGAGTCCTCATCGAGCAGGCCAAAGGCGTGATCTCGCATTCCCGCGGAGTCTCGATGGAGGACGCATTCGCGTTGCTGCGGAATCACGCTCGCGGTAACCACTTGTTGTTGTCCCAGGTTGCACAGGGGCTGGTCGACCAGACCCTTGTCATCTAGCCGGGAGACCCCCGCGCCTCTCGGAGCGACTGAATCCGCCAGGAGCGCGAAATTGCCTGTCTGATTTCTGTGACGAACACCCTCCGAAATACGACTACATGTTAAGAGATCCTCGTTGTGGACAGATTCTGCCTCGGCGGGACACGCTCCGATCGCGTCCGCTTCATCGATTCTCCTGTGACGCGGTTGAGCGCAGTCGTCCTGACTCTCTGAGTTTCATACCTGTATCAGTAGAGGAGATATCGACATGGCAACATACGACTCATCCGGTTCAAACATGAAGCGAAACATCGACGACCACGGCTCCGACGCCGCGGTATCCGCGGGCGATGGGGCGACCAACCGCCACGAGGTCGCCGGCCGTGACAAGGCTGTCGGCCGCGACGAGGCCCGCTTCGGCGGGATCAAGTGGGGATCGGCCTTCTTCGGCTGGCTCACCGCCACCGGGACCGCGGTGATCCTCACCGCCCTGTTCGCTGCGGTTGGAGCCGCAGTCGGCTTGGGCGGGGCCGATTCCACGGATCAAGCTGCCGGAACTGCTGCCGAGAACGCCGGCACCATCGCACTGGTCGGAGCGATTGTGCTCGCGGTTGTGGTACTCGTGTCCTATTTCTGCGGCGGCTACGTCGCCGGTCGGATGGCCCGCTTCAACGGAATCAAGCAGGGAATCGCGGTCTGGGTCTGGGCGATCGTGATCGCTGCCGTCGCCGGGATCCTCGGGGTCATTGCCGGCGGTGAACTCAACATTCTGGGGAACCTGAACAGCTTGCCCAGCATCCCGCTCAATCCGGAAGGCCTCACGGCAGGCAGCATCGTCACCGCGATCGTCATCGTCCTGATCAGCCTCGTCGGCGCAATCGTCGGCGGACTCGCCGGAATGCGGTTCCACCGCCGCGTCGACCGCGAAGCACTCGGCCGCTGACTCCGAGCACCTAACACCCGTCCGCCAACCTGCACGGGGCGGCTGGGCGGGCGCAGGTCTGCCCAGCCGCTACCGCACTCTCGTACCAAACTTTTTCGAACAGAAATGAGAACGCCATGGCGCGCCTGCTCAAGTACATCCCCGTAATCCTGACCCTGGTCACCAAGTACCTGCGCAGCCCGCAGGGGAAGGCCGCGATGCAGAAGGTTCGCTCGTCGCGCCGCAGGCCGAAGAACGCCGGCAGAACCCGCCCGGGATACTGAAGAAATCCGTCTGGGCCGCGAGCACCGGCCCTGCACCTGGCCGACGCCGCTGACGATGCCTAAAACTGGGAAGTAGCTGAGACAGTCCACAGTGGTCGGCACTGGAGCATGAGATATCGGTCTCGGCAACCGTCACAGATAGCACCTATCCCTGTACGCACCCGTACGGGAAGACGAATCGAACCAAGAGGAGTACTCCGTGACTGGACGCAATACCGTTGTTCGAAGCCTGCATGATGTGGGGTTGGCGCTGTGGGCTGGGGGCGCCTTGATGGGCGCTGTCGGGCTGAATGGGAGCGCTTCGACTGCGAAAGATCCCCGAGAACGCCTGGTTCTGGCGAGTGAGGGGTGGAAGAGGTGGGCGCCGGTGCAGGTCGCAGCTCTCGTAGCCCACGGCGTGGGCGGCGTGGGCCTGATTCTCGGGAACCAGGCGCGACTGGCCGGCCAGCCGGAAGGCCGCATCAACACGATCGTGAAACTCGCCCTCACCGGTGTGGCCGCGGGCACGACGCTGTACTCGGAGATTCTCGGCAAGAAGATGAGCGATCATGCGGGGGAGCCCACCGCCGGAATCACAGAAGCCGGTCCCGGTGTGCCTGAGGAACTCGAATCGGCGCAGCGGCAGCAGCGGGTGTTGCAGTGGGTGACGCCCGCTCTCACGGCGATCCTGATCGTGCTCGCCGCGCAACAGGGTGAGCAGCAGCGACCGATCGCCGGGTGGATGGCGCGATTCGCACCACACTCCCGCTAGCCGACAGGCCGGGCTGCCGGTGATCGAGCGTGTCGAAATCGCCCATTGAGCGGGGACGACACGTCGACCACCGGGGCCTGTCAGCAGGGGACGCGTAGTGCACATCGAGGCGTTTGGCGGATCGGGCAGCAGGCCCGAGGTCCCGCGAGACTCGTCACCATTTAAGGACGCACCACCATGACCACCACCCGTTCCACGCCCACCATTTCCCTTGACGCCGCGAGCGTCGCCCGTTTCATCGACCACACCCTTCTCAAGCCCGAGGCCACCGCCGGTGACGTGACCGCGCTCATTGCCGAGGCAATCGAGCTCGGCGCCTACTCGGTCTGTGTCTCCCCGTCGATGCTGCCGCTGCGCATCCCCGCCGGCGCCGAGCTCAAGGTCGCGGTCGTCTGCGGTTTCCCCAGCGGAGACCACCACAGCGCCATCAAGGAGGCTGAGGCCGCCCTCGCCATCGAGCAGGGAGCCGACGAGATCGACATGGTCATCGACATCGGTGCTGCCAAGGCCGGCCGGTTCGCCGATGTGCAGGCCGACATCGCGGCTGTGCGGGCCAGTATTCCCGCCCCCGGGGTGCTCAAGGTGATCATCGAATCCGCGGCCCTGACCGATGCCGAGATCGTCGCCGCGTGCCAGGCCGCCGTCGACGCGGGTGCCGACTTCATCAAGACCTCCACCGGTTTCCACCCGGCCGGCGGGGCGACCCTGCACGCGGTGCGCCTGATGAAGCAGACCGTGGGCGATCGGGCCCAGGTGAAGGCGTCGGGCGGGGTGCGCAGCTTCGATGACGCCCTGGCCATGATCGCTGCCGGCGCGACCCGACTCGGCGTCTCCGGCAGTGCCGCACTGCTCGCTGGGGCCACCCCGGTAGGACCGGCCGACGGCTACTGAGTCCGTGATGAGAGGCGCCTGACAGCCGTGAGGGATCACGGATTTGGGTTCGCGGCGGTCGTCCGCGAGGCCTGGCAGCGACTCCACCAATCGGATAGGGGCCACTCACCTACGCCTCGGTCACCTGGCCGTTGTCCACCCGCCAGTGCCGATCCGTGTGCACGTTGGCCAGCATCCGTCGGTCGTGGGTGACCAGCAGCAGCGTGCCCGCATAGGACTCGAGGGCCTGCTCGAGCTGCTCGATGGCGGCCAGGTCGAGGTGGTTGGTGGGCTCGTCGAGCACCAGTAGGTTGTTGCCGTGCGCCTGCAGCAGCGCCAGGCCGGCACGGGTGCGCTCGCCGGGGGAGAGGTCCGCGGCCGGACGGTTGACGTGGTCGGCCTTGAGGCCGAATTTTGCGAGCAGGGTGCGCACCTCGGCCGTGGACAGATCGGGCACGAGTTCCTCGAAGCTGGTGGCGAGGGGTCGGGTGCCATCGAGTTGGGCCCGGGCCTGATCGATTTCGCCAATACTGACGCTGGTACCGAGGCTGGCCGTGCCGGCATCCGGAACCTGATGCCCCAGCAGCGCGCGCAGCAGCGTGGACTTGCCGGCCCCGTTCGGCCCGGTGATGCCGATGCGCTCACCCGCGTTGACCTGCAGCGACACCGGGCCGAGGGTGAAATCGCCCTGGTGGAGCACCGCGTTGCTCAGCGTGGACACCACCGAACTCGAGCGGGGCGCGGACCCGATCGCAAAGTCGAGCTGCCACTCCTTGCGCGGCTCGTCGACCTCCTCGAGGCGCGCGATGCGGCTCTCCAGCTGCCGCACCTTCTGCGCCTGCTTCTCGCTGGACTCGGCGGATGCCTTGCGTCGGATCTTGTCGTTGTCGGGCGCCTTCTTCATGGCGTTCCGCACGCCCTGGCTCGACCATTCGCGCTGGGTGCGGGCCCGGCCCACGAGGTCGGCCTTCCTCTCGGCGAACTCGTCGTAGTGTTCGCGCTTGTGCCGGCGGGAGGTCTCGCGCTCCTCCAGGTAGGAGTCGTAGCCGCCGCCGAAGACCCGGTTCGCGCCCTGGGCGAGGTCGAGTTCGAGAACGCGCGTCACGCAGCGGGCCAGAAACTCGCGGTCGTGGCTGACGAGCACGACGCCGCCGCGGAGGCCGGTGACGAAGGACTCCAGGCGTTCCAGGCCGTCGAGGTCGAGGTCGTTGGTGGGCTCGTCGAGCAGCACGATGTCGAAGCGCGACAGCAGAAGGGCGGCCAGTCCGACCCGCGCGGCCTGCCCGCCGGACAGGGACGTCATCAGGGTGTGCTCGGCGAGCTCGGTGCCGAAAGTGAGGCCGAGGCCGGCGAGCACCACGGGCATCCGTTCATCGAGATCGGCGGCGCCGCTGGCCAGCCAGTGCTCGAGGGCGGCCGAGTACGCGTCGGCTGGGTCGAGGCCGTCGGGTCGCGGGCTCGGTGAGGCATCGCCGAGAGCGGATGCCGTGTCGTCCATCTCGAGGGTCGCCTGGGCGCAGCCGGTGCGCCGGGCGATGTAGCCGGCGACGGTCTCACCGGGCAGGCGCTCGTGCTCCTGCGGCAGCCAGCCGACGAAGGCATCGGCCGGGGCGAGTCTGACGGTGCCGGACTGGGGCTCGGCGAGGCCGGCGAGCAGGCTCAGCAGGGTGGACTTGCCCGATCCGTTCACGCCGATGACGCCCACGACGTCGCCAGGCGCGACGGTGAGGTCGAGCGAGTCGAAGAGGGTGCGGTGTGCATACCCGCCGGCCAGGCCCTTGGCCACGAGTGTTGCGCTCATCCATCTATTTTCTCATTGTTGCAACCGCGTCGGGGCGTCAGCCGAGTGCGCCCACGGTGAGGGTGACAGTGTCCCCAGCCCGCGCGAGGGATCCCGAACGGGGCGTCATTGCGTTGACCTTACCGACCTGTTCCGGGTCGGTCATGATCTCGGCAACCGTGACCACGGAGTAGCCGGTGAGCCTGGCCCGAGCGACGCTTTCACTGAGTCCGATGACATCGGGCAGAAGTTTCAGGGTGGCGTCGCTGGTGTAGACGGTGACCGTCGAATCGGGGCTGGCCGTTGTGCCGCCGGCCGGAGCCGAACGGGCCACCGTGCCCGAGGGCAATTCGGAGGCTGTGGCACCGCCGTCCACGACGGTGAATCCGGCAGACTCGAGGGCGGCCTGCGCCTCCGCGAGCGATTGGCCACGCACGTCCGGTACGGCGACCGGCTCACCGTGAACCGTCTTGGCTGATGCTTCGGTGAAGGCTTCCCCCCCGTATTTGGCGTTGGCGATCGACATGACGTCAGGCCACATCCGATGCCGGGCGGTCGCGGCCTGCCCGCTGTCGAAGTAGATCCGGCGTTGGTTGTCCGACCCGGTGACGCTGACCACGCCCGCGACGGTCGCGACCCGGGAGCTGGCCCCGCTCATCCAGGTGTCCTTGTTTCCGTCGGTGGTTCCGGTCTTGCCGATCATGGCAACGCGCGGGGAGGTGTTTCGATAGGACTGGTTGGCGGTGCCTTCGGTCATGACCCGGTGCATCGCGTATGTCATCCCCGCGGCCACCGCCGACGAAACCGATTGGGTGCAATCGGACTGGGAAATCGGGATCTCGGCGCCGCCCGGGCCGGTGACGCTGTCGATGCCGACGGGGGTGCAGGTCGTGCCGTCGTTGGCGATTCCGGCGAAGGCGGCGGCCATCGTGAGGGGTGCGATCTCGTTCGTGCCGAGCACGGAGGACGGTCCCTGTGCCAGCGGGCCGAGGGTGGCGCGATGCACCCCGAAGGCTTCGGCGGTTTTACGGATGCCGCACAGGTCGAGTTTCTTCGCCATGCCGATGTAACCGGTGTTGATGGAGCCGATCGTCGACTGGAGGGCGCTGTAGTTGCTGCCGGACTCGTTGTCATCGTTCTTCGGGTTGAAGACGTAGCTCGCGTTGCCGTTGCAGCTGTCCTTGAAGACGCCCCAGTCGGATTTGCGCCGGGAGTCGACCCGCTCGTTGAGCGAGTGCCCCTCCGCCAGCCACTCGCCCAGCGTGAACACCTTGTAGGTTGAGCCCGGCTGGAAGCCGCTGGACCCACCCTGGTCGAAATCGGTGTTGTAGTTGATGGCGGTGTAGTTGGCGCCGGTCGATTGCACGGCCGGATCCTGGCTGTAGTCCTTGTTCTGGGCCATTGCGAGCACCCGCCCGGTGCCGACCTCCACACTGGTGACCACTCCGCCGACGTCCCAGCCGGGATAGGTGGAGGGGACGTTCGCGGCCAGAGTGGCCACGGCCGCGTTTTGCAGGTCGAGGTCGAGGGAGGTGTAGACGCTGTAGCCGCCGCGGCGGAAATTGAGCTGACGGCTGTCCTGGTTCTTCCCGAAGGCCGGGTCGTGCAGAAGCTGTTTGGTGACGTAGGCACAGAAGAAGGCGTTGGAGCCGGCCGTCTTGCAGCCGGTGCTGGGCTGCGTAATGGTCGGCTCAATGGGAGTGGCGACGGCCGAGTCGTGCTGTTCCTGGCTGATCTTGCCGTGGGTGAGCATCTCGCCGAGGATGTAGTCTCGGCGGCTCTTGTTGGCGGCATAGCCATTCGCCCCTCCGTTCGTGTCGCTGGCCGGGTGGTCGAGCTGGAACTTGCCGGGGTTGTTCACGATCGCGACCAGGCTCGCCGACTCCGGAAGGGTCAGCGTCGCGGCGGTCGTGGCGTAGTAGTAGTTCGCGGCCGCTTCGATGCCGTACACCGTGCCGCCGAAGCCGGTGATATTGAGGTACTGGCGGAGAATGTCGTTCTTGGTGTACTTCTTCTCCAGGCCGATCGCCATTCGCATTTCCTTGAGCTTGCGATCCGGTGTGGTTTCGGTTGCGGCCAGGTAGCAGACGTTCTGATCGGTCTTGTCCTGGAGGACCTCGCACTTCTGAACGAGCACATTCTTGACGTACTGCTGGGTGATCGACGACCCACCCTGGGTGGCGCTGCCGCTGGCCGCTCTCAGCACGGCACGGACGGTGCCCTGAAGGTCGACTCCGCCATGGTCGTAAAAGCGCGGGTCCTCGCCGGCAACGGCGGCGTCCTTGACGAATTGGCTGATCGCATCCCACTCCACCTCGACCCGGTTCTGGTCGTAAAAGGAGGCCAACAGCACGTTGGTGCCGTCGGTCTGAGTGGCGTAGATGTTGCTCTTCTGCGAGAGCTGGTCAATCGCGAGGTAGCTGGGCAGATTCTCAAAAACGTTTATCGCGTTCGTGGCCGCCACGCTCGACAGGGCCAGCACCGGTGTGACCGCGGCCGCGGCGAGGATGCCGGCGAGGGCGCTGGTTGCGACAAAGCCGAGAAGCCCTCCGAGCACCCCGCCAAACGTGCGGTGGTGGGAAGAGATGGTGGTCGTAGAGAAGATGTGATCGCTCCGGGTCGAACTCGTGGCCGTGCAGTCCAGGGCCAGGGGTAGTGCCGTACGGGGGGCAGTCAGATGCCCAGGGTGAGAAGATCCGACGCCGAGGTTTCGCCGGCGGCGTCGGCGAACAGCTGCAATGCGTCGCGTACGGCCTTCTGCTGCTCCGAAGTCAGGGGCGAGAGGATCGCGGCGATGCCCTGCCGGCGACGCTCCGTGACATCGTCGACGAGTTCTCGGCCGGCCGAGGTGAGCGTGATCAGCACTTCGCGGCGGCTCTCGGGGCTTGGGCCCCGTTCAACCCAGCCTCCGGCAACCATGCGGTCTATCGACCGGCTGAAGGTGGACGGGTTGGCCCCCATCCGCTCCGCCAGGGTGCTCATGCGCGTGGGCCCGGCCGAGCTGAGCACGACCAGCACACGGAACTGCGGCAGCGTCACGACGTCCAGGGCCGCCGTGACAGACCGGGCAACCACGCCGAGCAGGGCGCGAGAGGCGGCGAGGGTGGCGTCGGCCGCAGCCGTAGTGAGCGCATCCATGCGGGGCTCCCTTGTTCGGTACAAGTGATATTGCTTTTATTGCATAAAAGCAATAGTTGCGATTGCGCACGCTGAGTCTACACAGGAAGGAGCCCTGATGTCCCAGCCCGCCCTGAGCCTGAGGACGCTCGCGAGCCGTTGGCCGCGGCGACCGTGATCTTCACGGGGACCGCCGACTACGCCGCGACGCAGGGACATCCTGCCCACCCCTGGCTTCCCTGGCTCGGCGGTGCGTTCGTCATCTTCGCGCCGGTCGTCGGCGGTCTTCTCTACGGCCCCCTGGTGAACAGGTTCGCGCCGGAGGCCCGAGGCCACGGTGTGCCGGAGGTCATGTACGCCGTCACGAAGCGCGGCGGGCGGATTCCGGGCAAGGTGGCGATTGTCAAGTCGCTCGCCTCGGCCATAACCATCGGTTCCAGTGGTTCCGGTGGTTCCGTCGGCCGCGAGGGGCCGATTGTGCAGATCGGCTCCACACTGGGCTCGACCCTCGGGCGAGCGGTGCGGATGCCGGAATCGCAGCTGCGGACTTTGGTCGCCTGCGGTGCTGCCGGTGCGATCGCCGCAACCTTCAACGCTCCCATAGCCGGCGTCTTCTTCGCCCTCGAGCTCCTGCTGCGCGATTTCGCGGCTCGTTCGTTCGGCATCGTTGTGCTGTCCTCGGTCACCGCCTCCATCGTCGGCCGGTCGATCCTGGGCGATCATCCGTTCCTCACCCTGCCGACGTGCACGATCGTCAATTCCGCGCAATTCGCTCTTTTCGCGGTGCTCGGACTCGCGGCCGGTCTCGTTGCGGTCGGGTTCACCAAAACCCTCCACGCCGTGGAAGACGCCTGCGACTGGGCCTGGCGGGGCAAGTCGGAATGGCTGCGGCCGGTGGCCGGCGGGCTCCTCCTCGGCCTCCTGCTCTTCGCCCTGCCGCAACTGTATGGGGTGGGCTACCCGGTGCTGGAAAAGGGTGTCGAGGGCGGCTATGCCCTCGGGTTCGTGGCGCTGCTCCTCGTCGGAAAGATCGTGGCCACGAGCCTCACCATCGGCATCGGCGGTTCCGGCGGCGTTTTCGCACCGTCGCTGTTCATCGGCGCGATGCTCGGTGCCGGGTTCGGCCAGGTCTCCTGGGCGATGTTCCCCGTGTTCGCGGGTCAGACCGGTACCTTTGCCCTGGTCGGATGGGTGCGGTCTTCGCAGGCGCTGGGCGAGCACCGATCACCGCCGCCATCATCCTGTTCGAATTGACCGGGGAATACTCGATCATCCTGCCTCTGCTGCTGGCCATCGTGATCGCGACCGGAGTCTCGCGTGTCCTCAGTGAGGACACGATTTACACCCTCAAGCTTCGCCGCCGCGAGGGTGAGCGTCGACGGCGGCCCCGGCGGCATCCTGCTGCATTCGACGCTTGTGCGGGAGGTCATGACCGAGGCACCCGACGCGGTGAGCTCCCGGCTCACTCCGGCGGAAGGGGCCCGGATGTTGCTCGGGTCAGGCAGGCGCGCCCTGCCGGTACTTCATCGTGGGGGTGAGTTCATCGGAATCGTGACAGTCGCTGCCGTCTCTGACTCACTGGGCAACGACGACGACAGCGCCACGATCACCCTCGGCGCGTTGATCGAGACGCCCGCGGTGGCCAATCCCGACGACACCCTGGACAAGGTTTTGGATGTGGTGCTGGCCGCCAGCGAGAGCGACGGCCTGCCCGTTGTCGACTCAGACGGGCTGCTCCGGGGGTGGCTCACCCTCGACGCCGTGCTTCGTGCGGTGACCATCGGGCACGGGCCGGGTTCGGGGGTCGTTACGAGCCCGCCCCGTGGCACCCGCTGACCGACGGATGCCGACGGCCGTCTCAGACGGGTACCGGTTCCGCCTGCCTCCGGGCCCGAGCGGGCGAGAGTGCGCGGGCTCCGGTCGCAGCCAGAGCTCTAGCCGGCACCGGCACCGGAGTCGCGGCGGGCGCGAGGGTGAGGATGCGTTCCAGGAGCAGCGTCGCGGCGTTGCGCCGGAGAGACAGCACCACCCGGGCCTCGTGCGGGTTCTGCCCGGCAGGCCCCGCAGTGACAGGCCCCGCGGTGACAGGCCCCGCGGTGGCAGGCACCCCGACCGCCGCCTCCACCTTGGCGAAGTGGGTCTGGCCATGGCGCGGACCGGCGCTCATGTCCACGCGGACGCGCAGGGTTGGCGCCCGCTCGGCCTCAAGAGCGCCGGTCGCGAAGGCCGCGGCGATGGAGTTGTGCAGGGCGAAGCGCCGCGTGCTGAACTGCGTGCCGCACTGCGTCAGGCAGGTGCCGAGCATGGCGGACAGTGCCTGCTGGGTCAGCCCCGAGGCCGAGGCGAGTGCCCGCCGGTGGGTCTCGTCGAAGGTGTGCGGCACCGTTGCGTCGAGCGGGACCACGGTCACCGGCCAGCTGGCCGCGAAGACGTCCGCGGCGGCCGTGGGGTCGGCGGCGATGTTGCCCTCGGCGAATTTGCCGACGTTGCCGGGCGCGAAGACGGCGCCGCCCATGATGGTGACGCGACGCACGAGCCGGGGAAGTTCCGGGTCGAGGCAGAGGGCCTCGGCCAGGTTCGTCAGCGGGCCGATCGCGATGACCTCCAGTTCGCCGGGATACTCGTGCGCCAGCCGGATCAGCAACTCCGTGGCGCTTTCGTCGACTGGGTGCCGCCGCGAGCGGGGCAGCAGCACGTCTCCGATCCCGTTGCGGCCGTGCATGTGTGCGGTCCCACGCCGGGAGATCCCGCTGACGGGCTCCCAGACGCCGACCGCGACCGGGATATCGTCACGCCGGGCGGTCGCGAGCAGGCTCAGGGTGTTCGCCGCGGCGACGGCCGGGTTGACGCATCCGCTCACCGTGCCGATCCCGACCAGACGGATGCCCGGTGTCGCCAGCAGGAACGCAAGCGCCATCGCATCGTCGATCCCGGTGTCGCAGTCGAGGTAGATCGGGCGGGGGTGGGGAGCCGTCGTGTGAGTCATCGTTGACCATCCGTTCTCATCGTGCTGTTTCAGGGGTTCAGAAGTGGTGCGGGTGTTTCTGCGGCGGGGCGCAGAATCAGGGAGGCCAGGAAGGATGCCAGGGTGAGGCCCGCGGAGATCCACAGGGCCGTCTGGAAGCCGGCGACCGTGCCCGCGGCCACGACCGGGGCGACGATGGCGATGCCGATGCCGATGCCGATGCCGAAGCAGGCGCCGTTCAGGCCGGGCAGGGCCCCGCGGGCCTCGGGCGGCGAGTTGAGCACGGAGATGCCGTTGACCGAACTCTGGAACAGGCCGAGGTAGAAGACGCCCATCACGATGAGCAGGCTGAAAACCAGCCAGCGGTCCATCGCGAACACGGCCAGGCCGACCGTGATCAGGGTGATGACGCCGCTGCTCAGCCGCAGCGCGGTGATCCAACCGATCCGCACGGCGATCCAGCCGGAGAAGATCGCCGCGGTGACGCCGACAAACGCGGTCGGGGTGAGGTAGAGCAGCGCCGACATCGAGGCGGAGAGCCCGTAACCCACCTGATTGTTCTGGCTGAGCAAGACCACGGTGAAGTTGAGCGCGGAGAAGACCCCGGCCAGGGTGAGCACCGTGGACAGCAGGAGCGGCCACACCTGGCGGGAACGCAACGCGTGGATGGGAATGAGCGGCCGTCGGGTGCGCCTCTCAACGAGCACGAAGACGACCGCGCTGACGACCGCCCAGACGAGGTAACCCAGCGTGAGCGGGTCGGCCCAGCCTGACGCCGACGCCTGCGAGATCAGGCTCGTGAGCAGCACCAGAAACAGGGACAGGATGCCGGCACCCCACCAGTCCATTGACCCGTCCTGGGTGCGCGGCTCATCCTGCGGAATGAAGAGTGCGACGCAACTGATCGCGACCAGCCCGAGGCCGAGGGTGATCACGAAGAGGAACCGCCAGCCGATGGTGTCGGTCACGTAGCCGCCGAGGAAGCCGTCGACGCCGAACAGGCCGCCGTTGACCGAGGTGATGATGCCGACCGAGATGCCGAACAGGCGGCTGTTCAGGCGCTCAGAGAGCAGGAGGAAGGAGATCGTGAAGGTGGCGTTGGACGCGCCCTGCAGCACCCGGCCGAGCAGCAGCAGTGGGAGGCTCGGTGCGAGGGCGCAGATGACGGTGCCGATCAGCAGCAGCGTCAGTACGATCACGAGGCTGCGCTTGCGGCCGAGGAAATCGCTCCAGCGGGAAAAGACCATGCCGAAAACGGCGCCGGAAAGAAAAAACACCGACTGCACCCGGGCGACATCCTGCATGCTCTCGCCCAACTGGGCGCCGACGGCTGGCAAGGCGGCGGAGAGGAGGGTGGCATTCAGCTGGAACGTCAGGATCGCCAGGACCAGCGTGCCGATCAACACCCCGGGAGCCCGAGGAGCCCGGGGAGCCCGGGGAGCGCGGGCGCGCCCCATTACGGGAGCGGCTTCGGAGGAAAGCACGAGCATGACAAGCCTCCTTCATTGGAGCAACGACAAGATCGACACGCTCAGTGTACATGCTTGTTATACAAGTGCGTGAGATCACACGCTAGGCTCGACTCACCGACCAGGGGAGAACGAATGGATCGACGCACGGAGGCGGCCCTGGCAGGTCCGCTCGAGACCAATGGAAGTCTGCCGCTGCGGGTGGCGGTGTACTCGCGCATCACCGAAGCGATCCGCAACGGATCCCTGCCGATCGCCTCCCTGCTCCCATCGGAGTCCGAGCTCGGCACGGCGATGGGCGTCAGCCGCACGGTCGTGCGGGAGGCCCTCATACTTCTCGAGGAGGACCGCTTCGTGCGCTCGCGCCGGGGCATCGGGCGCTTCGTCGCCGACCGGCTGCCTCACCTCGGGCTGCAGAAGATCCGTCCGATCGAGGAGCTTCTCAGTGAGACCGGACCGACCGTGCACGTTCGCCGCACCCAGACTGCGCTGCAGTCCGCGTCGCCCGCGTTCACTGCGGACGCCATCGGCATTCGCACCGACGAGGCCTCATGGTTTCTCGAGAGCGTCATCACCCGGGAGGGTGCACCCATCGCCCTGATCCAGGAGCACGTGCCGGGAGACCGCCTGAGCCGGTTCGGCGAGGCGGCGGTGGCGGCCGTGTCCGAGGCAGGCGTCGACGCGAACGCCCAGGGTGACGCGGGAGCTGCGGGACGCAGTGCGCTCGCCGCGCTGATCGCGGTGCTCGGTTCGATCTTCGGGCCCGGCGAAACGGACATCACGCTCGGTGTTCCCGGTGCCACACGCGGCAAGCTGCTCGGGCTGCCGGCCAGCAGCCCGGTGCTCATCCTCACCCAGACTCTCGACCACGACGGGCGCCCGTTCTATCTCTCGAAGGCCCTGATCAACACCGACTTCGTGCAGCTGACGATCAGCCACGCGGTGCAGTCCTGAGCGGGGCCGCTACCGCAGCGCCGAGATAGTCATCGAGATCGCCTTGAAGTTCGCGATCCGCTGTTCGTAGCGGGCCGCGAGCACGATCAGGATGACGCCGCCCACGCCCAGCTGCAGCTACCACGGCACCGCGCCGTAGGCCAGCGAGATCCAGGGCCAGAGCTGCGCGACCGCGTGCAGCAGCAGCACGATCGCGCCGATCACGAACGGAGCCTGCAACTTGCGCACGGCCGGCGTGACGTCGAGGTGCAACTAACCGGTCGCCAGCAGGGCGATGGCCAGAGGAATGCTCACGATCTCCACCGTGGCCGGCGCCGCGTACGCGGACCCGGCGACCACGGCGCCGCCGCCGGCCCCGATTGCCACCCAGGCGACCATCCGGCCCGGTCGGCTGTCGTCGTACCAGAACGCCGCCAGGTGCAGCGCGGAGAAAGTCCAGACGAGCAGGATCACCCGGATGACCGCCAGCGGCTCGTAGCCGAGTGCGACCACCTCGGCCGCGAAAACCCCGATGATGGCCAGGACTAACAGGACGTAACCGAGGTGCAGCGCGGGGGCATCCGTCGCTTCGCCGCGGCCGGGGGCGGTACCCTCATCGGTGCGCCGGGTGACGGTGACGAGACCTGTGCCGACGGCCGCCAGGATCAGCGCCGAGGGCAGCAGCCATGCCTCGAGCCGGGTGTCGGGGCCGTTCGGCGCGAGCTCGAGCAGCGGCTGGATGCGGGATGAGGCCGTGAGCACAACCGTGAGCGCGCCGACGCCGAGGGCCGGCCAGGCGAGGGATGCCCAGCGCGGCCGGACCAGGAGGAGCGCCCCGCTGACGGCGAACGCACCGCCGATGGTCAGGGCCAGCACGGGGCGGAGGAGGTCATTCGTGCCGCCGACCACCGCGCCGGGCAGCAGGGCCAGGGCCAGTCCGGCCGCGATCCAGCGAGCCCGCACGGCGACCGGCACGTCGCTGACAGGCGCACCGGTCACAATGGCCACGGCGACCGGCTCCTCGGTGTCGGCCGGTCGCGCCCGCCCGGCGAGCACCTGGCCGACGACGATAGCGAGGCCGAGCGGCACGGTGACGAGCTCGAACGGTTCGGTGGCTTGCGTCCCCACGGCGCTCACCAGGGCGAACCCGGCCAGCCCCGCCGCAATCCAGCCGACGGCCAGGGTCACGGGCGCGCGCAACCGCCACGCGGCCAGCACGTGCACGACCCCGAGGGCGAGCACGAGAACGGATGCACGCACCGCGGTCACGGTGGCGTCATCGGTCATATCGGCCCCGGTGAAGGCGGCGATCTCGGCCGTCGTCACGGTCGCCAGCGTCAGCACGAGCAGCGTGATGCTCGCGATGGTGCGCGGACGGAGGGTCGCCGGGTCGGTGCGGGCGCCGATCAGGAACGCCCCCGCCGCCGCGGCAGCGAGCGGGAACAACCAGCATTCGAGCCGTGCATCGGGTGTGCCGAACACGCGCATCAGCTGCACGATGCTGGTGACCAGGAGCCCGAGGCGAGCCAGCGGCACGATCGCCACGAGCAGGCCGGCCAGGGTGAGCAGCGCCGCGACCGGGCTTGCCGCTGCAGCCCGAGGGGTGCGGCCGAACCGGCGGATCAGCACGGCCAGGACCAGCAGCATGCCGGCGAACGGGCTCCCGGCGGCGAGGGTCAGGAGCGTGCCGGGAACCAGAATCAGGCCCGCGCCGGCCTCGAGGGCGAGCCGGTCCGTCCGCCCCTGGGCGTTCGCAGCCGTGTCACGTGCCCCCACCGTGTCGAGTACGAGGCCGAGGGCGCAGACGAGTGATGCCGCGGTCGCGACGGCGATGCCGCGGTCGCGACGGCGATGCCGTCGACGGGCGCGGGGGCATCCGTCGTCTGCCGCACGGACCAGATCAGCGCGAGCAGCGTTGGTGCGGCTGCGCCGAGGGCCACGACACGCTCGATCCGTGCGGTGCCGGAATTGCCGTGCAGCCGCAGCCAGATTCCGATGGCGCAAGGGTACTGGTCGGCCGGCCTAACGGGTGCGTGCGCGGTCAACCGGGGGAAAACACTGCCGCGCCGGACTAGAGCCGGTGCTCCGCCAGCCAATCCACGAGCACCCGATTGAAATCCGCCGGGCGTTCGACGCTCGGCAGGTGGGCGGTGTCGCGGAAGGTGAAGCCGGTGACGTCAGGGAGCGTCGACAGAAGGTACTCATATTCGGCGAGATGCGGGGTGATGTCGAATTCACCAACCGAGACGAACGCGGGTACCTCGATGTCGCTGACCTGGTTGAAAGTGGGCGGCTCAAGCGGAATCGGCGTCGGGGACTCTTCCGCATGCACGGCGTTGACACGGCCCAGCGCGTAGGCCGTGGCCACGAATTCGGGGTCGAGGTCGGCCTCGGTGCGCAGTGGGCCGAACGCCCAGAGCGCCACCTCGAGTCGCGCCAGACGGTGCCAGTCCTGGGCGTCGAACGCGGCATCCAGTTCGTCGAACCGGGAGTCCTCGAGATCGGTCAGTTCAACTTCGGGGAATCCGCTGGGCCCGGCTCCCACGGTCACCAGGCCGTCCACGCGGTCGGGACTTTCCGTGGCCAGGTCGATGGCGGTCCCGCCTCCGCGCGAGCACCCGATCAGCGTGGCCGACGCCACCCCGAGATGGTCGAGAACCGCGAGGGCGTCCGCACGCGGCGAGAACTCCACGTTCTCGGTGGTCGTCTGGCCGCATCCGCGGCTATCGAAACGGATGACGAAGTGGCCGGCAGCCAGCGCGTCGATCTGCGGGTCCCACATGCGCAGATTGGCGATGCCGGCGTGCAGCAAGAGGAGTGCCGGTGCCGATACGTGGCCGGCTGTCTCGTAGTAGAGCGACGCGCCCGGAACGGTGAGGTGAGGCATGATTCAGCGTAGGCGTGCGGCGGGCGCCGCGGCAAGGGAATTACCGTGAGCGCACGAATCTGTGACCGCTGAATACCGGCGACCCCAACCCGGGTGACGGGTATGCAGGTGGACAGATTGACATCCATCGGGGCAAGAGTCACATTCGATATATCGACGCCGATCGGTTAGTTGGTTGTCTGCCGTTCTGGGCCACGACGTGGCCCCCTGAATTGGACCCACGACCTGGGACCAGTGGATCAACCCCATGGCGATCGCCCCAGAGTCGCGCGACGCCCCCACCAATGCCCCGTCACCTGCGCCGGGACTGAGCGGGCAAGTCCGAGGACTCGTGTGTCCGGGTTGCCCCGCGAACTCCTGCTCGCTTCGCGTGGCCGAAAAATACGAGGAACACCATGAACGCGTACATCACGACCACCTCTCCCCGCGACGGTGATTTCGGTATGCCTATGGCCCATCCGGCAGGATGGGCCATAGGCTCTTTCAACCCAGAGTCGTGCTGAGGGTGCTGTCTATCCCAGGATGCCGCAGGCGGCCGGATCCGTTGCTTCTGCCGGCAGGTTCGGGTCGAGTTCGCTTGCACCTCGGCTGAAGTCATACTCGCCGTTGCCGTTGTAGTCGACGCCATGGATCACGACGACGCCTTCGCCCTCGCGGATGGAATCAGCGATCTCTTTCGCCGTTCCTGTTCCGCTGGGGCCGGGGTATCCGGTTCCCCCCACCTTGGTGATGTGGAGATTGTCGCGGCTGTAGTGGTAGCTGCCGCCCTCAGACACCGGGAACCGGGTGACGTCCAGCAAGCTGGCCGGTGAGGTGTCCCCTGTCGTCGTCAGTGAGACGACGACCGGTCCGTAGGCGGGAATCCCTTCCACGGTGTTCAGGCGACCATCACCGTTGCTGTCCAGTGCGATGGTGGGGCACTCTTGCATCGCCTGGTTGCCGTAGTGAATGTGCTGAGCGTGCGGGGCATCTGGCATCAGCCCGGAGGCGTGCACTTCAATGTGCTTGATCTTCTGGTTGCGAACTGTCGCGGTTGCAGTTCCGGATGCCCCGGATCCGTTGAGTTCCGTGAGGTTCGCGGTCAACGTCACCGTTTTGGGGGTGCGTTCGGATTGCGTGGTCTGCGCTTGAGCTGCTCCGGATCCGAGTACGGCTGCGGCGAACAACGCAACAGTCGAAACTCCGAGAATCCCGATGGAATGTCGTTTCACGATTTACTCCTTGGTCAGCGGTCAACGAGGAATTCCCGTTGATCATTGGTGGTTCGGAGCGGACAGTAATGAGGTTTGGTCATGTAGACAAGGCCGGGTGCGTGTCGGTCATCCGATTCGGTCTCGGAGAGACGACTTCCTCGTCGCAGGTTTGCCGGTCCATCCACAGGGTTCGTGAACTAAGGTTAGCCTTGCCTCAGTGTGACTGCGGGGGCAAACTTCGACCAGAGACAGCCGTGCGCACCGACAAAACATACGATGCATTCCCGCCCGCAAGGATATGCGCGGTAGAACCACTGAGGAGCACCCGACGCGACCCGGTGGGCGGTTTTGAGGCCCTCCGACTCCTCTCCGGCGATCCGTCCGCGACTGCCCTCGTGACCGCGAATGGAACCATAAACTACGCCGAACTGGACGAACTTGTCCGTGACCGGCGTGAATTATTGGGAGACCGCCGCCGACTCGTCATGGTGTCGTGCGCGAACGCCCTGGAGCCCCTGGTGACTTATCTCGCCGCGCTCGCGGCGGGGCATCCAGTTCTCCTCGTCGCAGGCGACGGGGACGAGCCGAGCCAGGAGCGGAACAGGAACGGGCTCCTTGAGCGTTACGACCCCGACGTGGTTTTGGCGCCCGTCGGCGGCGAATGGCGTCTGGATGAGCGACGCGAGGGAAGCCGGCACACGTTGCACCCTGAGCTGGCACTGCTGCTCAGCACCTCGGGCTCGACAGGATCGCCGAAACTCGTTCGGCTGTCACGCGAGAATGTGCGCAGCAACGCGAGAAGCATCGCCGACTACCTCGCCCTGACCGAGCAGGACCGGGCGGCCACAACCCTGCCGATGCACTACTGCTACGGCCTCTCAGTCGTGAACAGCCACCTGATCTCCGGGGCGAGCCTGCTCCTCACCGAGCGTTCTGTGGTCGAGTCTGCATTCTGGAACGAGTTCGACGCGGCAGGGGCCACCTCCTTCGCCGGCGTTCCCTACACCTTCGACCTTCTCGATTCGACCGGATTCGCTGGGCGCCAACATTCGAGCCTGCGCTACATCACTCAGGCCGGCGGCCGGCTCGGCCCCGACCGGGTGCGCGATTACGCCCGGCTGGGGCAAGAACGTGGATTCGACTTCGTCGTCATGTACGGACAGACAGAGGCGACCGCACGGATGGCCTACCTGCCGCCGGAGTTGGCGGCGACCCGGCCTGAATCCATCGGAATCCCGATACCGGGCGGGCAGTTCCGCATCGACGACGCCGACGAGCACTCGGTCGGTAACCTCGTGTACACCGGGCCGAACGTCATGATGGGATACGCGGAGAGCCCGGAGGAACTCGCCGCTGGACCGACAGTGGGGGATCTGCGCACCGGCGATCTAGCCCGCCAGCACGACGACGGACTCTTCGAAATCGTCGGGCGGAGCAGTCGCTTCGTCAAGATATACGGCCTGCGGATCGACCTCGACCGGGTCGAACGGCTCCTTGACGACGACGGTGTCGAAGCGAGGGCGGTGAACCTTGAGGAACGCCTTGTGGTTTTCGTGCGAGAGCGGTGGGCCCTCGGGCTCGTCGCGCCGATCGTCGCGGAGGCGCTTGGCTTGCCCGATCACATCGTCCGGGTGCACCTTGTCGAGGAGTTCCCCCTGACGTCCAGCGGCAAGCCGGACACCGCGAGCCTGCTTCGGGAGGCGGCGGACCTCGAGCGAGAAGTCCCGCTGGTGGATCGCAGAGGGACCGTAACGGCGGAAAATATTCGGGCGCTCTACTCAACCCTCCTTGACCGTCCGGACGCGGTCCTGGACGACAGCTTCGTCGCGCTGCACGGCGACTCGCTCAGCTACGTCGAGGTCTCGGTGCGGCTCGAGCAGATGCTCGGCACGCTCCCCAGGGACTGGCCCGCGAAATCGGCCCGGGAGTTGGCGAGCCGCCGAACCGCACCGTCCGGGGCGCGACCCCGACGGTCGCTGGCGCGCATGGAGACATCCGTAGTGCTGCGGGCTATCGCCATCGCGCTCATCACGGGGACGCACGCCAACCTCTTCCAGATGCAGGGCGGTGCTCACCTGCTGCTCGGAATCCTGGGCTATAACCTGGCCCGATTCCAGTTCGCCGATATACCTCGGCCGGTACGGCTCGGGAAGCTTCTGCGCAGCGCCGTCCAGATCTTCGTCCCGGCCGTGCTGTGGATCGGTGGAGTTGCCCTGATCGGAGGGATGTACGAACCCGCGACGGTCTTCATGCTGCACAACCTGCTCGGCGGCGACGAACGCTGGACGGTGCAATGGCAGTACTGGTTCCTGGAATCCGTCGTGTGGACGATCCTTGGCCTTGCGCTTCTCTTCTGCGTGCCCCAGCTCGACCGGATCGAGCGCCGATACCCCTTCGTCTTCGCGGCGTCCTTCTTTGCGGGGGCGCTTCTGCTTCGTCTGCTGCTGACCGGAGGGGTCGAGGCAGGGCCGACCGAACGTTATTCGCTGCCGTTCGTGCTCTGGCTCATCGCTCTCGGCTGGCTCATCGCGCGTTCCACGGACGTCACTCGGCGGGTGCTGAGCTCTGCGCTCGTCGTGCTCTCCGTTCCGGGCTTCTTCGGCGACCCGGCCCGCGAGGCGATCACGATTGCGGGACTGCTTCTTCTCCTCTGGATTCCGGCCGTCCCCGTCCCGCGGATTCTGGTGTCGGTGCTGAGCGTCACGGCCTCGGCATCGTTGTTCGTATATCTCGTCCATTGGCAGGTCTTCCCGCTTTTCGGGGACGACGTACCGCTGCTCGCCACCCTTGCCTCCTTCGCGGTGGGTATCCTCGCCTGGCGAGGATATTCCGCACTGAGCGCTTGGTGGACCCGTCATCCCGCGGTCGCAACCCGCACGCTTGTGGCCAATGTATTCGCGACAAGAACGTCGGCCGGTCGCCGGCGGTGAGGTTGGGCTGGATGAGTGGGGCATAGTTCGGGGTGAGGTCGGGTGCGGTTAGGAACGCGGGAGACGCCGTCCCCCGATGAGCAGCCAGAAGATCATGGCGGTCTCGCCCACGAAGCCGAACAGGCCGAAGGTCGGGGTGAAGGCGGGTGCCACCACCAGGCCGATGAGGTCGGCAATGTAACCGATGCCGGCGAGACCGATCAGGATTCCAAAGACCTTCGGCATGAAGCCCGAGCGGATCGACAGGTAGGCGATCAGGAGGAGATGCACCCCGAACAGGCCCAGGGCGGTGGTCCAGATCGACGAGAACGAGTCGATGTCGGCCAGCGCGGCTTCCGGGGTGTCGAGGTTGGTGAAGGCGACCACGAGCCGGCTGAGGGCGACCATGAACCACCCGGCGAAAGCGATTCTGATCAACCCGGCACCAGCGGAGACGACACGGCTGACGGGCTTGAAGAGCGCGTAGGTGCCGGCGGCGGCGACGACGTCCAGCACGACGACGACACACAGCGCGCCGATCCCGGCGAGCCACAGCGCCGGCGAGGCGGAAATGGCATCGGTCGTCTTTTCCGCATCACCGGCGGTCACGAGGCTGTTGACGGCGATGAAATAACCAAAGATCGAGAGGAACACCATGGCCGTGAGGGCGGTGCCCGTTACGAGCGCTCCGGTCCGCTGTGACCAGCGGAAGGGGTTGAGGGTGGCAGCCGGCGCCGTGGCGCTGGGGGCGGGGTGGAGGTGAGTGGTCATGGCTCGTATCCTTACTGTATCTGTGGCTAGAACTTACGACGTATGTTTATCATGTAAGTAAAATATATGTACGTGGTAAGGTTTGTCAACGAATATGAGTGCAGGAGAGAGACTTGGCAGCAGCACGTGAAGCAGCACCCGCACCTCGAGCTCGTTTGAACCGCGAGCGGGTGATCGCCACCGCCGTTCGCCTTGCCGACACGGAGGGGCTTGAAGCCCTCACGATGCGGCGTCTGGGCGAGGATCTGAACGTGAAGGCCATGTCGATCTATAACCACGTGGCCAACAAGGATGACCTCATCAACGCCATGGCCGATGCGATCTTCGGCGAGATCGAATTGCCGTCACACAGCGATGAGTGGAAGCCGGCAATCCGAAAGCGCTCGATCTCATTCCGGGATGTCCTCGCCCGTCATGCCTGGGCTACGACCGTTCGTGACTCCGGAACGAACCCGGGACCGGGCACCCTCCGCCACCACGACCGGGTGATCGGAACCTTCCGCAACGGCGGTTTCTCGGTTGAGAAGACGGCCCACGCGTTCTCCGCTGTCGACAGCTATATCTACGGGTTCGCGATGCAGGAGAAGAGCCTGCCCTTCACCACGCCGGACGAGACGGCAGCGATGGCCGCGATCATGCTGGCGCAGCTGCCCACAAGCGAGTACCCGTACCTGGCTGAGCTCACGGCCGACCACGTCTTGAAGCCCGGATACTCCTATGGAGATGAATTCCTGGTCGGGCTCGACCTCATACTCGACGGACTCGAGACTCTGCGAGACACCGACTCGGCCTGTGAATGAATGAGGGCGTCATCAGACACACGTGACGGGCACCCATCGACATTCCACGCGGCATCCGCGCCCCGGCCGTCACCTACACGGTGGTGGCGTCATCGACCTGGCCGACGAGCTCCTCGATGATGTCCTCGAGGAACAGAACGCCCGTGGCGACTCCGTCAGCGTCGAACGATGTGGCGACATGCGCGCCGAGGCGCCGCATCGACGCCAGGGCATCTTCGAGCTCGCTGCCCCGGAACACGGAGGCCAGGCGACGGATGCGTTTGGCCGGCACCGGCTCCGTGAACGTGCTCCCGGAGGTGAGGTCCATCACGTCTTTCAGATGCAGGTAGCCCGTGGGCTGCCCGTCGACGTCAGTGAGGATGTACCGGGAGTAGCCGTGCTGGGCGACGGCCTGCTGGATGTCGGCGGGTGACGCGGATGCCGGCAGGCAGACTATTGCGCCGATCGGCACCTCCACGTCGGAGACTCGCTTCAAGGTGAACTCGAACGCGGCGGAGAGGGTGCCCGAAGCATCCGTCAGCAGGCCCTCTCGGGTGGACTGCTCCACGATGCCGGCCACCTCGTCGAGGGTGAACGCGCTGGTCGCCTCATTCTTCGGCTGCACCTTGAACAGGCGCAGCATGCCGTTCGCCAGCCAGTTCAGGCTGACGATCACCGGGCTGAAGATGCGGGCGACGAGGACGAGCGGCGGCGCCAGGATGAGCGCGGCGCGGTCGGGCACGGAGAAGGAGATGTTCTTGGGCACCATCTCGCCGAACACCACGTGCAGGAACGTCACGAGCGCGAGTGCGATAGCGAAGGCGATCACGCTGATCGCGCCCTCAGAGAGTCCGGTCAGGGCCAGCGGGTACTCCAACAGGCCGTGGATGGCCGGCTCGGACACGTTCAGGATCAGCAGCGAACACACGGTGATGCCCAACTGGCTGGTCGCCAGCATCAGGGTCGCGTGTTCCATCGCCCAGAGGGTGGTCTTCGCCGCCTTGTTGCCGCGGGCGGCGAGCGGCTCGATCTGGGACCGGCGGGCCGAGATCACGGCGAACTCGGCGCCCACGAAGAACGCGTTGACGGTCAACAACACGACGAGCCAGATCAGGCCCGGCCAGTACTCACTCATGGGCCAGGTCCTTCTGGATTCGCGTGACGATGCGGTCGTGTCTGGTGGCCAGGCTCGGATCGTGCTCGGGGTCTTCCGGGGTGTAGCGCACGCGCTGAACCTGCACGCCATCGACTCGGTCGATCCGCAGGATGCCCCCGTCGACGGGGACCTCGTCGCCGAGTTCGGGAATGCGGTCGAGCTGATCGGCGATGAAGCCCGCGACGGTCTCGTAGTCGCCGTCCTCGGGCACCGTGACGCCCGTACGATCGAACAGCTCGTCCGGCCGCCAGCCGGCGTCGAACACCACGGAACGCCCCGAACGTATGACGCCGGCTTTCGCCCGGTCATGCTCGTCTTCCAGCTCGCCCACAAGTTCTTCGACGAGGTCCTCGAGAGTGACGATGCCCGCCGTTCCGCCGTATTCGTCCGCGACGACCGCGATCTGGAAGCCCTGCCTGCGCAGCAGGCCCAGGAGCGTGTCGACGGCCATCGACTCGGGCACACGCAGTGCCTCCACCTTCAGCTCGTCGGCGGTGACCCGGTCGCGTTGCGTCAGCTCGACGGCGAAGGCCGCCTTGACGTGGAGCACCCCGACGATGTCGTCGGAATCCCTGTCGATCACGGGGAAGCGGGAGTAGCCGGTGGCCGTGGACAGGGCCAGGATGCTCTCGGCAGAGTCTGTGACCTTGACCGAGGACATCCGTACCCGGGGCGTCATGACGTCGTCGACCGTGTGGTCGGCAAAGCGCAGGGTGCGGTGCAGCATGGCTGCGTGGTCGTTGTCGAGCACGCCTTCCGTCGCCGACCGGCGCACGAGGAAGCTGAGTTCTTCGGCGCTTCGGGCACCCGAGAGTTCCTCTTTCGGCTCGATGCCGACCAGGCGGATCAGAGCGTTGGCGGTGTTGTTGAACAGCAGGATGACGGGCTTGAACACGGCGGTGAACAGGGCCTGCGGGGGCACCACGATCTTTGCCGTGGCCAGCGGCACGGCCAGGGCGAAGTTCTTCGGCACGAGCTCGCCGATCACCATGGAGAACAGGGTGGCCAGCGAAATGGCGGTGATGGTGCCGAGCAGCGGCACGAGTCCTTCGGGCACGCCGGCGCCCGTGAGCGGCCCGGTCAACAGCGAGCTGATGGCGGGCTCGAAGGTGAACCCGGTCAGCAGGGTGGTCAGCGTGATGCCGAGCTGCGCGCTGGACAGGTGCGTGGAGGTGATCTTCAGGGCCCTGATGGTCGGGCCGAGGCGTTTCTCGCCGCGTTCCTGCCGGGCCTCGAGCTCGTTGCGGTTCAGGGTGACCAGGGAGAATTCGGCGGCGACGAAGATGCCCGTTCCGACGGTGAGGAGAAGCCCGACCCCCACCATCGCCCACTCAAACAGCATGTGGCCCCCTCAGATTCGGGCGCAGGATGTCGAGGTGTGGCTGGATGGGCGAGGGTTTATCGGGGTCCATGAGGAGAGCAAGACTATCGGGCGGTGCCCGGTTGTGGCTGGGAAACTGTCGGTTCCGGCCGCCCCAAGCTCGTCGAATAGGCGGTGTTCTGGTCGGCTTCTCCATCATCCGATTCGTGATCTTCGTAGGTTATCTCGCCGAGCTCCGCGGCACCATCGGCGTTGGCGCCGGGCTGGCCATCAACCGGGTGTCCTTTCACGCTCCGATGGCTGAAACCGTGCCGGCTGCGGCTGCTCCGGGCGTTCGGTATGGCGTTGCACGGGGAGCGCCTGCACGAGGCGGGTTCGGGGCGCGAACGTGGAGCTGTTCGCGGTGGTGGCCGTCGCGGCGCTGCTTGCCCCGATCTAGCGGCCGGCCGGCCGATGGCCGAGCACGACATCGATCGCTCGAAGCCGAACACGGCTCCGGAGCACAAAGCGAGGGAAGGCCGGCCGAGCTGAGTCCGAGGCCCTGCGCCTCGTTCCGCCGTCGATGAACCGAGGCCACTCGGTGCGGTCGGCTCGATGCGGCGGGAGACGGTGCCGGAGGTCGCTGGGCGCGCGTGTGGCGATCCTGTGGCGCCCCCCCGGGGTACGGAAGGCATTGTGCGAGTATCGCCGCCGCGCTCGCCCGCGCCGTCGCCGGCACGTTTCCGGCTCGGTGCGCCGGTTAGAAGATCATCGGGCGGTCGTCGTCCTCGCCCTCGAGGGCCAGCTCCACGACCACGGGAACGTGGTCGCTCGGCGCATCACCCTTGCGCTCATTGCGGTGGATGCTCGCCGCGGTCACCAGTTCCGCGAACGCAGGGGAGCCGAGGATGAAGTCGATCCGCATGCCCTCGTTGCGGGGGAACCGCAGCTGTTTGTAATCCCAGAAGGTGTAACCCTCCGGAGCCAGCGGGCGCACCACATCGAGGATGCCCTCTGCCTCGAACGCGCGGAACGCGGTTCGCTCGGGCTCGGAGATGTGAGTGGATTCGCCGGGAACGAAGCTCGGGTCACCCATGTCACGCTCGAACGGGGCCACGTTCCAGTCGCCCATCAGTGCGAGGGCCAGGTGCGGGTCGCGAGCCAGTTCGTCCCGGGCGTGCGCGCGCAGGCGCTCCAGCCAGTCCAGCTTGTAGGCGAAGTGCGGGTCGTCGATGCCGCGTCCGTTCGGAACGTACAGGCTCCACAACCTCAGGTCCTCCACCGTGACGCCGAGCGCCCGGGCCTCGAGCGGGAGGCCGGGACCCTCCTGGCCCTTCAGAAAGCCGGGCATGCCGGGGAAGCCGGTGGCGACATCCGTCATCTCGTGGCGACTGGCGAACGCGACGCCGTTCCACTGGCTGAGGCCGTGGACGGCCAGCTCGTAGCCGGCGTCCTCGAACGCCTGCGCCGGGAACTGCTCGGGCTTGCACTTGATCTCCTGCATCGCGAGCACGTCGATGTCTTCGCGCACCATCCAGTCGACGACCCGGCCGACTCGGGCACGGATGGAGTTGACGTTCCAAGTGGCGATGCGCATGCTTCCAGCCTATTTGACGGATGCCCGGTGACGGATGCCCCCTGACGGATGCCCCCTGACGGATGCCGCTCGGGCGTTTCCGGGTGGGGAGGGGAGTTCTCGGAGCCGGGAGTGACAGGATCGAACCACAACGAAAGACAGGGCGGTACCCATGACGGATTTGCAGATCGGCTACGCGGCGATGCTGGAGCAGTTCGCTCCCGCGGAGGCGGTGGCCCTGTCGGCCTACGCCGAGGAACACGGGTTCACCGGGGTGATGGCGGCCGACCACTTCCAACCGTGGGTGCCCGCCCAGGGTGAGTCCTCGTTCGTCTGGAGCGTGCTCGCGGCGATCGGTGAGCGCACGAAGGGGGACCTCGGCCCCGGCGTCACCGCGCCCACCTTCCGGTGGCATCCGGCGATGGTGGCGCAGGCCTCCGCGACGCTCGCCTCGATGTACCCCGGCCGGCACTGGCTCGGCCTCGGCTCCGGCGAAGCACTGAACGAGCACATCGTCGGCCAGTATTGGCCGGAAGCCCCCGAGCGCATCAACCGCATGTTCGAGGCCATTGAGATCATCTCCAAGCTGTTCACCGCCTCCATCGCAGGCAAGGACGTCAAGCACTCCGGCCAGTTCTACAAGCTCGAGTCGACCCGGCTCTGGACCATGCCCGAGGTGGCCCCGGAGATTCTCGTCGCCACCGCCGGCCCGGTCACGGCCAAGCGCGCCGGGCGTCACGCCGACGGCCTGATCACGGTCGGAGCCCCGCTGGAAAAGATCTCGATGCTGTTCGGCAAGTTCGACGACGGCGCCCGGGATGGCGGCAAGGACCCGGCCGCTATGCCCAAGGTGCTGCAGCTGCACATGAGCTGGGCCGAAACCGACGAGGAGGCCATGCGGAACGCCCTGATCGAGTGGCCGAACGGTGGGATGAAGTTCCCGAAGGGGGATATCCGTTCACCGTTCGAATTCGAGCAGATCGCCAAACTCGTTCGCCCCGAGGACTTCGAGGGCCGCATGATCATCTCGGCCGACCCCGACGACCACCGGGCCTACATCCAGAAGTTCGTCGACCTCGGCTTCGACCGCATCTATCTGCACAACGTGGGCCGCAACCAGCGCCAGTGGATCGACGTTTTCGGCGCATCCGTGCTGCCGAAGCTCGTGCGCTAGTGGTGCCAGAACCAACCGGCCTGCACGTTTTCGTGCTGGAGGGCATCGGTGAGGTCGAGGCCGGCGCAGACCTCGCTGCGCTCATCGCCGACGCGGCAGGCAACCGCCTGCGCGACGGCGACATTCTCGCGGTGACAAGCAAGATCGTGTCAAAGGCCGAGGGCCGCCAGATGCGGGCGGCCGATCGGGAGCAGGCGATCACCGACGAGACGGTGCGGGTCGTCGCGACCCGCGCCTTTCCCGGCGGGATGACGCGGATCGTCGAGAACCGCCAGGGCCTGGTGATGGCCGCGGCCGGCGTCGACGCGAGCAACACCCCCGACGGGTTCGTGCTGCTCCTTCCCGTCGATCCGGATGCTTCCGCGCGCGCCCTCTGCACAGCCCTCCACGAACGCACCAGCCTGCGGCTCGGCGTGCTGATCACCGACACCGTCGGGCGCCCGTGGCGTGAGGGCCAGACCGACATCGCGATCGGCGCCGCCGGAGTCACGGTTCTCGACGACCTGCGCGGCACGACCGATGCGACCGGTCGGCGCCTCGACGTGACCGTCGCCGCGGTCGCCGATGAGATCGCCGGCGCGGCCGATTTGGTGAAGGGCAAGACCAGCGGAAACCCGGTCGCTGTCGTGCGCGGGCTCCGTCGCCTCGTGGGCGAGCCCGACGAAGCGGATGCGCGCGGAGCGACCCGGCTGCTGCGGCCGAGCGAGAACGACATGTTCCGGCTGGGGAGCGCCGAGGCGCACGCCGAGGGTTTCTCGGAAGGGTACGCGGCGGGGCTGGCCGCTGCCGCCGTCGACGCGGCATCCGTCGTGTCCGTCACCGAATGAGCTGGGTGGCGATCGTGCCCGTCAAGGGCAACCCCGGGGCGAAGAGCCGGCTGGGCAAGCGGCCCGATCGGGCCGGGCTGGCGGATGCCTTCGCTCTCGACACCGTCGCGGCCCTGCTGGCGGCGAATGGTGTCGACCGGGTGCTGGTCGTCACGGGCGACGGTGAACTGTCGGGTCGGCTGGCCGAGCTCGGGGTCGACATCGTGCGCGAGGCCCCGGCGCGCGAATCGATCCTGCCCGCGGACCCGTTGAACGCGGCAATCCGGCAGGGGCTGATGGTTGCCCGCGGGGCATTTCCGGAGGCGAACCTGGCCGTGCTGACCGGCGATCTGCCGGCGCTGACGCCCGCGGATGTCGAGCGCACTCTGCACCTCGCCGCCGCGCACGATCGCAGTTTGGTGCCCGACGCGGCCGGAACCGGAACCACGACTCTGCTCGCGCTCGCCGGAATCCTGATCGAGCCTCGGTTCGGGGTTGGGTCTCGGGCGGCCCATGAGGCCGCCGGCCATGTGCCGCTCCTGCTGGCGGCATCCGTTTCAATCCGTCACGACGTCGATACCGCCGCCGACCTTGCGGTGGCGCAGCGGCTCGGCGTCGGGCCGCACACCCTCCGGGTCGTCGAGGCCCCGGGGTCGGCCGCCGCCCGCTGATCGGCGCGTCGCTACAGTCGGAGATTTTTCGCACAACGCCGGGTGAGCGGGCGCCGCGAACGGCGTGTCACGAAAATCTTCGAGGCTACGTGTCCGCCCACTGCCGCTCAGACGAAGGAGAAGGTGCCGCGAGCGAGGGCGACCGCGTCCGCCGCTAGCCGCATGGTTGTCGCGGCATCCCGCATCCAGAGCGGCACGGCGACCGAATAGATGCCGGCGGCCGCCAGCGCCGGCAGCGCACCGGCATCCGTCTCGTCCACCAGCCACCCGTCGAGCACGCCGCCCGCGGCGCGGGAGCCGTAGTGCAGGCCCACGGCCTCGGCCGAAGTCTCGACGCCGATGGTGTGCAGGCAGGCGTCGGCCATGCCGCGCACGGCCGCGCCCGCGATGATCGGCGAGACGCCGACCACCGCGGCGGCGCTGGAACGCAGGGCGTCCCGGATACCCGGTACGGCGAGGATCGTACCGACCGAGACGACCGGGTTCGACGGCGGCAGGATCACCAGGTCGGCCGTCAGGATGGCGTCGACGACGCCCGGCGCGGGCACGGCGGCCTCACGTCCGACCTGCACGAACTCGGTCACCGGGACGCCGGCGCGATAGCGCACCCACCACTCCTCGAAGTGGATCAGCTCGCCGGCCCGGTGCTCATCGGCATCCATAGCCAGTCGGGCATGTGTCTCGACGGGGATGTCGCTCATCGGCAGCAGGCGCGCCCCGGGCTGCCAGCGGCGGCAGAGGAACTCGGTGGCCTCGCTCAGCGTGGAGCCGTTCCGGAGCAGGTCGCTGCGCACGATGTGGGTGGCCAGATCCAGGTCGCCGAGCGTGAACCAGGACCAGCCACGCCCGTAGGCGGCGATCTCAGCGGAGGCGCGGCGGGACTCCTCGGGCCGCCCCCAGCCCTGTTCCTCGTTGATGCCTCCGCCGAGGGTGTACATCACGGTGTCGAGGTCTGGGCAGATGCGCAGCCCGTCCAGCCACATGTCATCGCCCGTGTTCACGATCACCGTCACCGTCGCCTCCGGCTCGGTTGCCGCCAGGTGCTTCAGCAGCCCGCGGGTGAACCGGGCGCCGCCGATGCCGCCGGCCAGAACAGTGATGGTCGTCATCGGTGCGCTCTTTCGTGCTGGGTGACTTCGGGTTCACGGGGAGGCGGGAAGGCCGGAATCGGCGTGGATGGAGAGAACACGATCACCGGATGCCCGCCGCGCGGATGGGGGATCACGTCGCAGTCCACGCCGTAGACCTCCGCGATGGTCGCCGGCCGCAACACCGCCTCGGGGGTTCCGGCCGCGACCAGTCGCCCGTGGTGCAGCAGCAGGATCTGGTCGCAGAACGCGGCGGCCAGATTCAGGTCGTGCAGGGCCATGATCGCGGTCAGGCCCGTGCCGGCCGCGCCCGCGCAGAGCCCGCGCACCTGCCCGAGCAGTCCGAGCTGGGCGCTCACATCGAGGTGGTTGTTCGGCTCGTCCAGCAGCAGCAGACTCGGCCGCTGCGCCAACGCTCGGGCGATCTGCGCGCGCTGCTGCTCGCCGCCGCTGAGCGTATGCCACGCCCGATCGGCGAGGTCGCTGCCGCCGACCACGGCGAGTGATTCCTCGGCCACCCGGTGGTCGTCGTCGTCGCCGAAGCTGCCGAGCACCCGGCTGCGGTGCGGGATCCGGCCGAGGAGCACGACCTCGCGCACCGTGAGGTCGACGCTGGGCGCGGCGTTCTGCTCGAGCAGCGCCACCCGCCGGGCGGTCTCGCGCCGCGACAGACCGGACCCTCTGCCGGAGCGCGCTCCGTCGAGTTCGACGCCGCCGGCATCCGGCGTCTCCAGCCCTGCGATCAGGCGCAACAGGGTGGACTTGCCGGCCCCGTTGGGTCCGAGCAGGCCGGTCACCGCGCCCGTGGGCACGACCGCCGACACATCGGTCAGAATCGGGGTGCCGTCGACCTGGAACGACACCCGGTCGAGGATCACGACCATGCTGCGGCCCTTCTGCTCTTGATCAGCACGATGAAGACGGGCACGCCGATCAGCGCGGTGATGATGCCCACGGGCAGCTCGCGCGGGTCGAACACCGTGCGGGCGACCGTGTCGGCCACGATCAGGAACAGGGCGCCGAGCACCACGGTCAGCGGCAGCAGGCGGCGGTGGCCGGGCCCGCTCAGGCCGCGCACCAGGTGCGGCAGGATCAGGCCGACGAAGCCGATGGCCCCGCTCACGGCCACCATGGCGCCGGTCAGCAGCGCCACCGCGCCGAGCAGCATCCACCGGGTGCCGTTGACGTTGATGCCGAGGGATGCCGCGGCGATGTCCCCGAAGGTGAATGCGTCCAGACGGGTGGCCGAGAGCACGATCCCGGCGCCGACCACCACGAGGGCGGTGCCCGAGATGACGACGCTCGACCACGAGCTGCCGGCCAGCGAGCCCAGCAGCCAGTTGAGGATCTCCCGGTAGGAGTCGCCCTTGGCTGCCCAGAAGATGATGAAGGACGTGCCGGCCGCACCCAGTTGCGCAATGGCCAGGCCCGAGAGCACCGCCCGCCCGGGCGTGATCGTATTGCCGACCCGCGCGATGCTGAGCGTGGCGACGAGGGCTGCCAACGCGCCGAGGAACGCCGCGGCCGGCAGCGCCACCGCGACGCCGAGAACGATCACACAGACCGCGCCGAGAGAGGCCCCGCTCGACAGCCCGAGCAGGTAGGGGTCCGCCAGCGGGTTGCGAGTCACCGACTGCATCACCGCGCCGCAGAGCGCGAGCCCCGCGCCGACCGCGGCCGCCGTCAGCACGCGCGGCAGGCGCAGCTGCCACACGATCGAGTCGGTCAGCGGCGCCACCCCGGCGGCGCCCGGCAGGCCGAGGTGCCGGGCGAGGCTCGCGGCGACATCCGTCAGGCTCACGTCGGCCGGACCGATGGTCACGGCCAGCCCCGCCGTGAGCACGAGGGCCAGGACCGACAGGGCGAGCCAGCCCAGGTAGCGCGCGCGCCCGGCCACGCGACGGCTCTGGGCCGCCGTGCGTTCCGGCTGCTGCAGCTCCACCCGATCCACCCGATCCACCTGCCTCGCCTGTTCCGTCGTGTCTGTCCTGGTGGTGCTGTCCTGTCGTGCGTCGTGCGTCGTGCGTCCTGCTCTGGCGCCGGTCGCTAGCCGGCCGTCGTCTACTCGAGCGCGTCGAGCTGTTCGATGGTTGACGCGGCGGCGTCGACGTTGCGGATGCCGGCCTCGGTGGCCGCGAACGGCAGCACGATGTAGCGCTGGTTCTTCACGGCGTCGAGTTGCTGCGTGGCCGGGTTCGTCTCGAGGTTCGCGATCTTCGACTCCGCGGTGTTCCATATGGCGTCGACGAGCACGATCACGCCCGGGTTCGCCTCGATGACCGACTCCCACCCGACCGAGGTCCAGGTGTCCTGCACGTCGGCGAACACATTGGTCAGGCCTGCGGCCGCCATGATCATGTTGGGTGAGCCGATGCCGGCGCCCACGTAGGGCGTGTCGGTGCCGCTGGAATACCAGAGCGCGGTGGTGTCCGCGGCGGCGGGGTCAAGGGCCGCGAGGGTCTTCTGCTGGTCGGCGACCAGGTCGGCCGCGGCCTTTTCGGCGCCGAAGATCGCGCCGGCCTCGGTGATCTCGGCGAACACGGAGTCGAAAGTGAGCGGGTCAGGCATGTAGCCCTCACCCTTGCAGGCGGCGGGGGATACGTAGCTGCCGATGCCGAGGTCGGTGAGGCTCTGGCGTTCGCCCACGCCCTCGGCTGAGAAGTTGGACTCCCAGCCGCCGTAGACGAAGTCGGGCGTGAGTCCGAGCACGGCCTCCTGGCCGGGCACGAAGTCGCTGACCACGTTCAGATCGCCGCCAGCCTTTGCGAGGGATGCCGGCAGCGGGCCGTCGAGGAACGCCGAGCCCACGATGCGATCGCCGAGGTCCAGTGCGAGCAGCAGCTCTGTCGTCGACGACTTGATCGTCACGATCCGTTCGGGTGCGGCTTCCACGGTCACGTCGGTGCCGCAGTTGTCGATCGTGATCGGGTAGCCCCCACGCGTGCCGGCGCTCGCGCCCGGCGCGGCACTGGGCGCGGCGGCGGGACTCGCCGCAGCGCATCCGCTCGACAGCAGGGCAGCCGCAGCAACGACCACCAGCAGGGGACCACGGAACAAACGTAATTGGGACATGTTACCGATCCGGTTCAGGGTTGCGAGAGCTGGTGAATCGTCGGTATGCGCGCGCCACAGCGACGATTCACCCGCTCTGGCGAGCACAGGGAGAACTGCGGGGCAGGAAGGGTGCGACCGAGCATGTGTCGGCGACCTGCCGCCCAAGTCGGGGCCGGCTCAACCGGTCAGAGCCAACCGGCGGTCTTCTTTCAGCCTAGGCCAGAACTCCGGCGCGGCCCATCCCGGGCGAGCGGGGCATGAGGCGACGGATGTCCGGCGCGCCCCGGATACTCGATGCGGCCAGTCGCCGGGCCGGGGTGAGTCAGTCTCGTCCTCCGCTTAGTTGAAGACCATTCCGCCGTCGACCAGAATCGACTGTCCAGTGATGTAGCCGGAGTCGGGGCCAGCCAGGAACGAAACGACCCCCGCGACCTCGGACGCTTCGGACAGGCGGGCGAGGGCGATGCCGTTCGTGAACTGATCCCAGCCCCACTCTTCCGACTGGCCCGCGTCGGCTGCCACCTTTTTCGCGAGCTCCTCCATGAGGGGCGTCTTCACGATGCCGGGAGCAAAGGTGTTGACCGTGATGCCGAATTGGGCCAGGTCCTTGGCGGCTGTCTGGGACAGGCCACGAATGGCGAACTTGGTGGCCGAGTACAACGCGATGCCGGGGTTCCCGACATGACCGGCCTGGGACGCAGCGCTGATGATCTTGCCACCGTGGCCGAGCTCTTTGAACGCCTTGGTGGCTGCCTGAATGCCCCACACCACGCCGTTGAAGTTGATGGAAAATATCTGTGCGATGCTTTCCTGGGTGATGTCATCGAGTGGAGACGTGGGGGCGATGCCGGCGTTGTTGACGATGACGTCGAAGCCGCCGAGCTCCGTGACAGCCTGCTCGACCGCGGCAAACACGCTGTCTCGGTCGGAGACATCGACGTGCAGCGCGAGTGCTCCGCCCTCCTTACCTCCCAGGGAATCTGCAACTGCGCCTGCGGTCGCACGGTTCAGGTCGGCGATGGCGACCTTGAAGCCGTCAGCGTGGAGCCGCTCAGCAATGGCCTGACCAATTCCCTGTCCACCACCGGTAACGAGTGCGACTTTTCCGTTTTCTGTGCGTGCCATGGTGTGGATTCCAATCTCGATTATTCACAACCTGCCGGCGAGTCGATGACGTCATGTCAAAGCAGGACAGGAGTTTTACTGATCCGATACGCACGGCGCCAGCAGCGCGGCGCGCACCGAAAATTTCCGGCGTCGTCGCGGCGGATGAGTGGCCCCGACGGCGAACCTCTCGGGGTGAACTGAGACGTCCCCGTTTTCTGTGTCGAAGTTGTCCGAGAACTCCAGCAGCGGACGAGGCATTACCCCCATTGTAGGCGCGATCGAGTGATACTCGGTCGGCCAGTGCCTCCGTGCTGGGCCGCGACGATAACGGTTTGCATGAATCCTTGCCACCGGCAGATTCACTCGACAGGATGATAAACGCGTTGGTCACACAGAGAAACAGCACCAAATGTTTGCGTCGAAGAATAACAAGCCCGGACGCTGTCGTTCGGCTTGACGTTGTTCCGTCACTGGCGAATGTGGAGACAAGATGACTGTAGTTCGGGCCGCAATCACCCAGACCGAGTGGACGGGCGATCAGGAGTCGATGATCCAGAAGCACGAGGGATTCGTGCGCACCGCCGCCGAAGCGGGAGTGCAGGTGATCTGCTTCCAGGAGCTGTTCCACGGCCCCTACTTCGGCATTGTGCAGGACGCCACGTACTACGACTACGCGCAGAGCGTGCCGGGACCGCTCGTGGAGCGGTTCCAGAAGCTCGCCGCCGAGCACACGATGGTGATCGTGCTCCCCATCTACGAGGAGGAGCAGCCCGGGGTGCTCTACAACGCGGCCGCCGTGATCGACGCCGACGGCACCTACCTCGGCAAGTACCGCAAGCACCACATCCCCCACCTGCCCCAGTTCTGGGAGAAGTTCTACTTCCGCCCCGGGAACGCCGACTACCCCGTCTTCGACACCATGGTCGGCAAGATCGGCGTCTACATCTGCTACGACCGGCACTTCCCGGAGGGCTGGCGCGTGCTCGGCCTGAACGGCGCCGAGATCGTCTTCAACCCCTCGGCCACCAAGCCCGGCCTCTCGAACCGGCTCTGGGAGCTCGAGCAGCCGGCCGCCGCCGTCGCCAACCAGTACTACATCGGCGCCAACAATCGCATCGGTACCGAGACCGAGGAGTTCGGCGCCGACGCCGTCACCTTCTACGGAAGCTCCTACTTCGTCGACCCGCGCGGCAACTACGTCGGCGAGGTGGCCTCCACCGACACCGAGGAGGTCGTCATCCGCGACCTCGACCTGGGTGTCATCCGAGAGGTGCGCAACTCGTGGCAGTTCTACCGGGACCGCCGTCCTGACTCCTACGGCCCGATCGCCCGGCCGTAGCCAGGGGTGCATTGTGACGATCCTGATCCAGAACGGCACCGTGGTCAGCGCGACCGGCCGGGTGCGGGCGGATGTCCTCATCGACGGCGAGATCATCGTCGCCGTGCTGGCACCGGGCTCGGCCCTCCTCGGGAACGACCTCGCCGCATCCGTCGACCGTGTGATCGACGCCACCGGCAAGTACGTGATCCCCGGCGGCGTCGACGCGCACACCCACATGCAGCTGCCGTTCGGCGGCACCGCGGCCAGCGACACCTTCGAGACCGGCACCCGGGCCGCGGCCTGGGGCGGCACCACCACCATCGTCGACTTCGCGGTGCAGAGCTACGGCCAGCGGGTCTTCGACGGTTTGGCGGCCTGGCACGAGAAGGCGGCCGGCAACTGCGCCATCGACTACGGCTTCCACCAGATCATCGGCGACCTCAACGAGGACTCGCTGCAGGCGATGGACGGGCTGCTGGACGAGGGCATCTCCAGCTTCAAACTGTTCATGGCCTACCCCGGCGTCTTCTACTCGGATGACGCGCAGATCCTGCGCGCCATGCAGAAGTCCGCCGAGACCGGGCTGATGACCATGATGCACGCCGAGAACGGCCCGGCCATCGACGTGCTCGTCACGCAGCTGCTCGCAGAGGGCAAGACCGACCCCTACTACCACGGCGTCGCCCGCGCCTGGCAGCTGGAGGAGGAGGCCACCCACCGCGCGATCATGCTCGCGAACCTCACCGGGGCGCCGCTCTACGTGGTGCACGTGAGCGCCAAGCAGGCCGTGGAGCAGATCGCCGCCGCCCGGGACCACGGCCAGAACGTGTTCGGGGAGACCTGCCCGCAATACCTCTACCTGTCGCTCGAGGAGAATCTCGGGGCACCCGGGTTCGAGGGCGCGAAGTGGGTCTGCTCCACGCCGCTGCGCTCGCGGGCCGAGGGCCACCAGGACCACCTGTGGCAGAGCCTGCGCACCAACGACATCCAGATGGTCTCCACCGACCACTGCCCGTTCTGTATGAAGGGGCAGAAAGAGCTGGGCCTCGGCGACTTCTCGAAGATCCCGAACGGCATCGGCTCGGTCGAGCACCGCCTGGACCTGCTCTACCAGGGCGTCGTCAACGGCCGCATCTCGCTCGAACGCTGGGTGGAGATCACCGCGACCACCCCGGCACGGATGTTCGGGCTGTACGGCAAAAAGGGGGTCATCCAGCCGGGCGCCGACGGCGACATCGTGATCTACGACCCGAACGGCCACACCTCGATCGGCCTGCCCGTCAACGGGAATGGCAAGACCCACCACATGAACATGGACCACTCCGCCTGGGAAGGCTACGAGATCGACGGTCACGTCGACACCGTTCTGTCCCGCGGCAAGGTCATCATCGACGACAACTCCTATCTCGGCTCCACGGGTGACGGCCGGTTCGTCAAGCGCGGCCTGAGCCAGTACCTGATCTAGGCGGGACCCCAGATGGACTTCGGAGCAGTGCTGCAGACCAACCCCCCATCCGCCCGCACCGTGCACCTGGCCAAACTGGCCGAGGCGCACGGCTTCAGCCACGTCTGGACGTTCGACTCGCATCTGCTCTGGCAGGAGCCCTACGTCATCTACAGCCGGATCCTCGCTGAGACGGACAGGATCATCGTCGGACCCATGGTCACGAACCCGGGCACCCGCGACTGGACGGTCACAGCCTCCACCTACGCGACGCTGAACGAGATGTACGGCAACCGCACCATCTGCGGCATCGGCCGCGGGGATTCGGCGGTACGGGTCATCAACGGAACCCCCACGACCCTGAAGACGCTGCGCGAGTCGGTGCATGTGATCCGGGAACTCGCGAACTCCCGGTCGGTCGAATACAACGGCGCGACCCTGCAGTTCCCGTGGAGCCGCGGCTCCACCCTCGATGTGTGGGTGGCGGCCTACGGGCCCCTCGCGCTCAAACTCGCGGGCGAGGTCGGCGACGGTTTCATCCTGCAGATGGCCGATCTCGACGTGGCCGAGTGGATGATCAAGACCGTGCGGGAGGCCGCGGCGAAATCCGGCCGCGACCCGATGGCGGTCAAGTTCTGCGTGGCCGCGCCCATGTACATCGGCGACAATTGGGGCCACATGCGCAACCAGTGCCGCTGGTTCGGCGGCATGGTCGGCAATCACGTGGCTGACATCGTCGCCAAGTACGGCACCGAATCTTCTGTGCCGAAGGCCCTCACCGACTACATCATTGGCCGGCAGGATTACGACTACAACGAGCACGGCCGTCCCGGAAACGCGCACGCCGAATTCGTGCCCGACGAGATCATCGACCGGTTCTGTCTGCTCGGCACCGCGAAGGACCACATCGAGAAGCTCGAGGCCCTGCGCGCCATCGGCGTCGACCAGTTCGCCGGCTACCTGCAACACGACAACAAGGAAGAAACGATGCGCGTCTACGGGGAGACCGTGATCCCGGCGATGACCGAGCCCATCGTGGCAAAGAAATGACCCGATCCAGGTGAATGGTGCAGACTTCAAGCCGATCGAGGTCACACTGAAGGTGGGCGATCCACGACCTCACCATCTCAACGCAGAGAGAAAGAACCCGATATTCGTGAATGACATCACTTCCCCGAGCGCCACGGCCAGCCGCAACGAGCTCGCCTACGACCTTGACCGGGCGCACGTCTTCCACTCCTGGTCGGCCCAGGGGGCCCTCAAACCGCTGGTGATCGCCGGCGGGCAGGGCTCCCGGGTCTGGGATTATGACGGGCGCAGCTATCTGGACTTCTCCAGCCAGCTCGTCAACGTGAACATCGGCCACCAGCATCCGGCCGTCACCGCGGCCATCATCGAGCAGGCCGGTCGGCTCACCACGGTGGCGCCCTCCACGGCGACCCTGTCCCGCGGCGAGGCTGCTCAGCGCGTCGTCGAACGGGCGCCGGAGGGCTTCAACAAGGTCTTCTTCACCAACGGCGGGGCGGATGCGATCGAGAACGCGATCCGCATGGCGCGCCTGCACACGGGCCGCGACACGGTGCTCTCCACCTACCGCTCGTACCACGGCAACACGGGCGCGGCCATCGTCGCGACCGGCGACTGGCGCCGCATCCCGAATGAGTTCGCCCGCGGGCACGTGCACTTCTTCGGCCCCTACCTCTACCGCAGCGAGTTCTGGGCGACCAGCCCCGAGCAGGAGTCGGAGCGGGCCCTGCGCCACCTCGAGCACGTGATCCAGAGTGAGGGACCCGCCGGCATCGCGGCCGTGCTGCTGGAATCCATCCCCGGCACCGCCGGCGTGCTCGTGCCGCCGCCCGGCTACCTCGCCGGCGTGCGGGCCCTCTGCGACCGGTACGGCATCATGCTGATCCTCGACGAGGTGATGGCCGGCTTCGGCCGCACCGGCAACTGGTTCGCGTTCGACGGCTTCGACGTGGTGCCGGACCTGATCGCTTTCGCGAAGGGCGTCAACTCCGGTTATGTGCCCACCGGCGGTGTGATCATCTCCGACCCCATCGCCCACGACTTCGACACCACGGTCTATCCCGGCGGACTCACCTATAGCGGACATCCGCTGGCGATGGCGTCGATCGTGGCGGCCCTGGATGCCATGAAGAACGAGGGCATCGTGGAGAACGCCGCCCGAATCGGGCGCGACGTGCTCGCGCCCGGGCTCGCCGAACTGGCGGCCAAGCACCCGATCATCGGAGAGGTGCGCGGGGTCGGCGTGTTCTGGGCGATGGAACTCGTCTCCGACCGGGAGACCCGCCAGCCGCTCAGCGGCGCCGTGATGGGCCGGATCAAATCGGAGCTGCTGGCCCGCAACCTGCTGCCGTTCCTGGCCGAGAACCGCATCCACGTGGTGCCGCCCTGCGTCGTCACCGACGCCGAGGTCGCCGAGGCGCTCACTATCTATGACGAGGTCCTCAGCCTCGACCTGCTCGGCTGACGCCCCGCTCACCCTCACCCCGACTCGATGAAGAGAATGAAGAGAGACGAACGCCCATGACCGAACTGCCCCTCATCACCCACTGGGTCGACGGGGCTCCCCTCCGGGGAGCCTCGACCCGCACCGCGCCCGTCTTCAACCCCGCCCTCGGCGCCGTCGCGAAGAACGTGATCCTGGCCAGTGCCACCGACGTCGACACCGCCGTCGCCTCCGCCCACGCCGCCTATCCGCTCTGGCGCGACACATCCCAAGCCAAGCGCCAGGGCGTGATGTTCAACTTCCGCGAGCTGCTGAACGCGCGCAAAGGCGAGCTGGCCGACATCCTCACCGCCGAACACGGCAAGGTCACCTCGGATGCGCTCGGCGAGATCGCGCGCGGCCTCGAGGTCGTCGAGTTCGCGCTCGGCATGCCGCACCTGAGCAAGGGCGAGTACTCCGAGAACGTGTCCACGGGCGTCGACGTCTACACGCTGCGCCAGCCGCTCGGCGTGGTGGGCATCATCAGCCCGTTCAACTTCCCCGCCATGGTGCCCCTCTGGTTCTTCCCGATCGCCATCGCCGCCGGCAACACGGTCGTGCTCAAGCCGAGCGAGAAAGACCCGTCCGCGTCGAACTGGATGGCTGCCCTGATGACCGAGGCCGGCCTGCCCGCCGGTGTGCTCAACGTCCTGCACGGCGACAAGGAAGCCGTCGACGCCCTGCTCGTGCACCCCGACGTGCAGGCGATCTCGTTCGTCGGCTCCACGCCGATCGCGCAGTACATCTACGAGACGGCCGCCCACCACGGCAAGCGCGTGCAGGCCCTCGGCGGCGCGAAGAACCACATGCTCGTGCTGCCCGACGCGGACCTGGACCTGGCCGCGGATGCCGCGGTCAACGCCGGCTTCGGCTCGGCCGGTGAGCGCTGCATGGCAATCAGCGTGGTGGTGGCCGTGGAACCGGTCGCTGACGACCTGGTCGCGAAGATCACCGCACGGCTGAGGGGTCTCAAGGTGGGCGACGGCATGCGCGGATGCGATATGGGACCTCTGATCACGAAGGTACACCGCGACAAGGTGGCCTCCTACATCGACCTCGCCCAGACCGACGGAGCCGAGGTCGTCGTGGACGGCCGCGGCATCGAGGTGGACGGTGACGCGAGCGGATTCTGGCTCGGCCCGACCCTCTTCGACAGGGTCAGCACGGACTCGGACGTCTACCTCGACGAGATCTTCGGCCCGGTGCTCTCCATCGTGCGGGTCGCCAGCTACGCCGAGGGGCTCGACCTGATCAACCGCAGCCGCTACGGCAACGGCACGGCCATCTTCACCAACGACGGCGGTGCGGCCAGACGGTTCCAGAACGAGGTGCAGGTCGGCATGGTCGGCATCAACGTGCCGATCCCGGTGCCCGTGGCCTACCACTCGTTCGGCGGCTGGAAGGACTCCCTGTTCGGCGACGCCAAGGCCTACGGCCCGGCCGGGATCGCCTTCTACACCCGGGAGAAGGCCATCACGAGCCGGTGGCTGGACCCGAGCCACGGCGGCATCAACCTGGGCTTCCCACAGAACGCCTAGGGGATGAGGGAGTGCTTGGCCTGCACGCGGGCGGCCTCGGTGCGGAGCACCTCCAAAACGGTGCGCACGGCGAGGCGCTCGGCCCGGTCGGGGCGCATCAGCGCCACGATCTGGCGTTCGGCGTCCACCCCGCGCAGCGGCTTGAGCACGAGCCGGCCCGGCTGGTCGCCGCCCCAGGTGTACCGGGGCACCAGGGCGATGCCGAGGCCTGCCACGACGAACGCCTCGATCACTCGCAGGTCGGCGAACTGCTGGGCGACGGTGATCTGGCTGCCGGCCTTCTGCTCGATCTGGTGCAGGATGCGCTCAAACGGGTAGCCGGTCGGCGCGCCGATCCAGGTCTCGCCGATGACGTCCGCCGGAGTGATCCACGACCGGGAGGCCAGCCGGTGGTCGGCCGGCACCCCGACGTCGAGCGGCTCGGTCATCAGCGGGACCACCGTCAGGCCCCGACCGCCCCAGGGGAGCTGGCCGCGCAGGCTGTAGGCGAGCACGATGTCGTACTCCGCCGTGAGCGCGGGGAAGTCGCTCAGTTCCGGGTCCTTATCGGTGCAGGTGACGACGAGTCCGGGCACGGCGGCGATGGCCTTCACCGCGCCCGGCAGCAGCATCTCGCCCGCGGTCGGAAACGTGACCAGGCTCACCTCGCCGGTGGCGTCGTTGCGGAACTCGTCCCAGACCGCTCGGGCGCGGGCGAGGGCGACCGCGACATCCGTTGCGCTGCGGGCCAGGGCGCGGCCGGCATCCGTCAGAATGAGGCCGCGACCGCTGCGCTCGGTGAGCGGCAGGCCGGCCTCGCGTTCGAGCACTTTCAGCTGCTGCGAGACAGCGGATGGCGTACGGTGCGTGGCGCGGGCAACCTCAGTGATGCTGTGGCGTTCGGCCAGTTCGCGGAGAAGTTCGAGTCGTTGGACATCCATGTAGTAACGCTACACACTCCGTGCAGAACTATGCGATTGTGCTGCAAGGTTAAAGATGATGAACTATCTACGTCGAACTCGTGCAATGGTGCCTCCGTCTCCCCGACACTCAACCCCATTTCCCGAAAGGTACGACCGTGTTTGTTCTTCTCGCCGTTCTCGTTCTCATCGTCATCTCCTCCGTCGTTGCCGTCGTCGTCGACGTGCACAAGGACGGATTCCGCCGCGTTCCCGAGCGCAAGCTCGTTCGTATCTTCTAGAGCAACGCCTGCTTCAGGTTCACCGACCGGCCGATGGCCTAAAGTTGGTCCTGTGACGGACACACGCCAGCAGCTCATCGCCCACATCTCAGCCGAGGCCGTTTTTCACGGGGACTTCACCCTGACCAGCGGCAAGAAGGCGACGTATTACGTCGACCTGCGCAAGGTCAGCCTCGACCACCGCGTCGCCCCACTGATCGGCCAGGTCATGCTCGACCTGATCGCGCACATCCCGGATGTCACCGCGGTCGGCGGCATGACCATGGGCGCCGACCCGGTGGCGGCGGCCATCCTTCACCAGGGCGTGGCCCGCGGGGCCGCGTATGACGCCTTCGTCGTGCGTAAGGAGCCCAAGGACCACGGCCGGGGCAAGCAGGTCGAGGGACCTGATCTCGCCGGCAAGCGCGTCGTCGTGCTCGAGGACACGTCCACCACGGGCGGTTCGCCCCTGGCGGCGATCGACGCGCTCCTCAAGGTCGGTGCGATCATCGCCGGCGTAGCCGTCGTGGTCGACCGAAACACCGGCGCGCGCGAAGTGATCGAAGCCGCGGGCTACCCCTACTACGCCGCGATCGGCCTTGAGGACCTGGGGCTGAACTAGTGCCCGCAGACGAGGTGCCCGGCGAGGACGGAATGAAGTGGCTGGCATCTCAGCTCGGTGACGGTGCGCGCCCGGCCCTGCCGGATGAATATTCGCCCCGCCAGTCGCCGCGGTGGCCGAGAACCTCCCGCATTGTTCCACCGGCACCCGCCGAGCCGTCGACCCATACCGGCGTCTTCCTCTGGGGGCTCAAGCCGACCTCCCAGCCTGACCCTCGGCTCGCCAAGGGTGCCGCGGCTCGGGCCGCCGCTGCTGCGGCTGGTCCTGCTCCGGCGCCTCCGGCCGCTCCTGTGCCTTCGTCGGGAGCGACGCCTTCGGCTGGAGCGACGCCTTCGTCTGCGGGGCCGGCCAATGTGACAGGAACCGTGCCGATCACGACCGCTGCCCTGTTCGTCCTGACGCCCGCAAACCCGGCGCGTGCTGCTTCCGCAGTCGGTGCCGCTGCTTCCGGTGCTGCTTCGTCTGCCGAGTCGACTGCGGCCGCGTCCTCGTCTGCGGCCGCGTTTTCCGAGCTCCAGCCGGCCGCGTTCGCGCCCTCGGCCGCTGTCAGGTCGGCCGCTTCGTCCGCCGCGCTCACGGCTGACTCGGCCTCGGAACTGACGCCCGCCGAAACACGCTCGGCCTCAGCTTCGCGGCCCACCCCGTGGGCGCCCGACGCGTCGGCACCGGCACCTCTGGCACCCGTCGAGGCTCCCGCGCCCCTGCCGGTGCCCGGCGGGACCGGGCCGGACGAGTCTGACCGGAGCGGCGGCATCCGTTCGGAGAAAGCCGATCTCGCACCGGCGCCGTGGTGGACCACCGTCACGCAGTCACCGCTCGAGCTGACCGCCGAGGAGATTGCGGCCGCCGATCTGCTGGCCGGGCGCACGCCGCCTGCTCCCGACCCCGAGCCGGCCGCGCTGCCGGCTCCGGTCTCCGCCCGCGGCCGTCTTCGCGCACGACTGGCCGCGTCGCTGTCGGTTCCGGCCCCGCTCGCGGGCCAGGCCCGCGACGCCGCCGGGATCGCTGGAGCCGAGGCACGAGTTGCGGCGGGAGCCGCGGCCGTTGTTGCCGCCTCGGGTGCCCCGTTAGCCGCGGCAGCCATCCCGGCGCCGAAGACAGCCGTCCGAGCACCGGACGCCCGTGCAGGCACACGGCTGGCCGAGACGGCGGCGCAGGCCTCGGCTGCGGCCCGCGCCGCGCCCACCGCACCGCCGGCCCACCTGTCCGGCGCGCCCGTGTCCGCCGCCACTGCTTCCCCCGAACCCGCACCAGCCGGGGCGGGGGCCGGTACCCACGCCGGTGCGAGTACTGCTGCCACCACTCCGCGGCCCGCGTCGGGCCCGACGAGTCCGTTCGGCGCGGTATCCCCGCGCCCCTCGTCGGGCACGAACTCCTCGTCGGGCGTGGCCACTCCGGTCGGAGCGAACGGCCGGCGTTCCGCCGTGGACGCGGCGCTGTCCGGTGCCGGTGCCGCGCGGCCTGCCTCGGCCGGTCGCCCGCCCGGAGGCAGCCGCCCCGGCAGACCCCGGCTTCTGATCTGGAGCGTCGGCGGCCTGGTGCTCGTGCTCGCGCTGGCGGCACTGTTCTTCCTCGGGCAGAGCCTGGCCGGCGGCGACCCTGCCCCCGTTGCGGTGGCCACGTCCAGCGCCACACCTGCCCCGAGCGCCACCCCGAGTGCGGCGCCGTCGGCGCCGCCCGAGGCCACCGGCCCGCAGCCGGTCGGCGTGCACCAGTGGGACACCCTGTTCGGCGGCGAATGTCTGCAGCCGTACGTGACACCCTGGGAAGAGGAGTTCACGGTCGCCGACTGCGCCACCCCGCATGCAGCTCAGCTCGTGTACCGCGGTGTGTTTGCCGGGGATGCCGCCACAGCCTTCCCTGGCGAGGCCGAGCTGGCCGGGCAGATCAACCTGCTCTGCAGCGCGACCGGCGTCATCGACCTGGCCGCGGCCTCGGCCTACGACGACGTGCAGGTGCAGGGTAGTTACCCGATCACCGAGGAACAGTGGTCCGATGGCGGCCGCTCCTACTACTGCTTCGTGAGCCGGGCCTCCGGCGAGCCGATGAACGCGAGCATCGCGGGCCCCGGACCGGGACCCGCCGCATAACCGCTCCGGAGCATCCGTCACCGACGTCTGCCGCCCGGCTGCGACGGGAGCGACCGAACCTAGATCGCGTCGGACTCCACGGGCTCCTTGGAGACCAGCTCGTGCACGCCGGAGAGGATCTCGTCCGGGCGGAACGGGTAGCGGTGCACCTCAGCGTCGTCACTGATGCCGGTCATCACGAGAATGGTGTGCAGCCCGGCCTCGATCCCGGCGATGATGTCGGTGTCCATCCGATCACCGATCATGGCCGTGTTCTCCGAGTGCGCGCCGATCTTGTTCATCGCCGAGCGGAACATCATCGGGTTCGGCTTGCCCACCACATAGGGCTCCATGCCGGTGGCCTTGGTGATCAGGGCCGAGATCGCACCCGTGGCGGGCAGGGGGCCGTCCGAACTGGGGCCGGTCGCATCCGGGTTCGTCGAAATGAAGCGGGCACCGTTCAAGAGCAGTCGGATCGCCTTGGTGATGGCCTCGAACGAGTAGTTGCGGGTTTCGCCCACCACCACGTAGTCCGGGTTCGTCTCGGTCATGATGAAGCCCGCCTCGTGCAGGGCGGTCGTGAGCCCGACCTCACCGATCACGAAGGCGGTGCCGCCGGGTGCCTGGGAGCGGAGGAAGTCGGCCGTCGCCAGCGCGGAGGTCCAGATGCGGTCTTCGGGCACGTTCAGGCCCGAGGCGCGCAGGCGGGCACTGAGGTCCCGGGGGGTGAAGATCGAGTTGTTCGTGAGCACCAGGAACGGCGTGCCGGCGTCGCTCCACTGCTGCAGCAGCTGCGCCGCTCCCGGCAACGGACTGTTTTCATGCACGAGCACGCCATCCATATCGGTGAGCCAGCATTCGATGTCTTCGCGGCGTGTCATTGGGTGCTCCCTCGGTTCGGGAACAAGCCTAGCGGCGCGAGGTTTCCGGACGGTTACGAGGTGAGCCAGATCGACCGGGCCGCCGCAGACGACAGCCGACGGATTCCGCCGCCAGGTAGCCGCACCACGCCGGGTTCGAGAACGGTGAGCCGGGTTCCCGGGCCGACCCGGTGCACGGCAAGGTCGCGCAGGATGTCCGGGTCGCGGTCGCTGATGCGCACGACCTCCCCGACGTGGCCGGGTGCGGCCTCGGCCAGCAGGATGGCGTCCGGCCGGGTCAGGCTGCCGTCTTCGGCCGGGATCGGGTCCCCGTGCGGGTCGGCCGACGGATTCCCGAGCCGGTCGTCGATCGCCGCCAGCAGCCGGTCCGAGATCGAATGCTCGAGCACTTCCGCCTCGTCGTGCACCTCGTGCCAGTCGTAGCCCATCTCCCGCACGAGCCAGGTCTCGACCAACCGGTGCCGGCGCACCACCGCGGTTGCCCGCAGGAAACCGGTCCGGCTCAGGGTGAGCGGCCCGTAGGGGACGTGCTCGATCAGGCCTCCGGCGGCGAGCTTCTTCACCATCTCGGTGACCGACGACGGCGCCACCCCCAGCCGCGCGGCCAGCACCGAAGGCGTGATCGGACTTGGCTGCCATTCGGTGTGCGCGTAGATGGTCTTGAGGTAGTCCTCGGCCGCGGGTGTGGGGTGTTTCATCACGCCCCGGTGAACACGAGCACGAGCAGCACCACGTTCAGGGCCACCAGAAGCAGGGCGCAGACGGCCCCGGCGACCGTCGTGTACCAGCGGTTGGCATGTTCGCCGAGCACTCCGCGCTGCATGGTGAGCCAGACCAGGGGGATCAGCGCGAACGGGATGCCAAACGACAGGACGACCTGGCTGAGCACCAGGGCCTCGGTCGGGTCGAAACCCACGCCCAGGATCAGCAGCGCGGGAATGAGGGTGACCACGCGGCGCGCCAGCAGCGGCACGCGCACGTGCAACAGGCCGTGCATGATCTCCGCGCCCGCGTACGCTCCGACCGAGGTGGACGCCAGCCCGGAAGCGAGCAGCCCGACCGCGAACACCGTCGCAATCACGGGCCCGAGGGTTGCCTCGAGGGCGGCGTGGGCGCCCTCGAGCGTATCGGTCCCGGCGACGCCCTGCAGAGCGGATGCCGCAAGCAGCAGGATCGACAGGTTCACCGTGCCGGCGATGGCCATCGCGATGGTGACGTCCCATTTGGTGGCCCAGAGCAGGCGTCGCGTTGCCGGGCCGCCCGCCACGACGGGGAATCGGTCCCGGGTGAGCGCGGAGTGGGCGTAGATGGCGTGCGGCATGATCGTCGCGCCGAGGATGGACGCGGCCAGGAGCACCGAATTCGCGCCCTCGAACCGCGGCACGAGGCCGGCGACGACACTGCCGGCATCCGGCGGAGCGAAGAACACCCCGGCCGCGAAGCCCACGGTGATGATGAGCAGCAGTGCCACGATGACGCGTTCGAAGGTGCGCGGGCCGCGGCGGGTCTGCACCGTGAGCACGATCATCGAGATGACCCCGGTGATCACGCCGCCGGCGAGCAGGGGGAGGCCGAAGAGTAGGTTCAGGGCGACCGCGCCGCCGATGATCTCGGCCAGGTCGGTGGCCATGGCCACCAGTTCCGCCTGCACCCAGTAGAGGCGGCGGGTGAGCGGGCGCCGAATGCGTCGCCCGAGGATTTCCGGCAGACTCGTGCCGGTCACGATGCCGAGCTTGGCCGAGAGGTACTGGATCAGCCAGGCCATCACGTTGCCGGCCACGACCACCCAGACCAGCAGGTAGCCGTAGCGGGCGCCGGCCGTCATGTTGCTGGCGACGTTGCCGGGGTCGAGGTAGGCCACGCCCGCGACGAGGGCAGGGCCGAGCAACCAGAGCAGGTGAGAGGATGCCACGGTGGCGATCTCCGGGACCGGCTTCCTCGCATCCGTGCGCATGTTGTTTTTCGCCACACCGGAAGGATAGGGCAGATTTAGGTGCGCCGAAAGATCAGCGTCTGTTTGGGCGGCTGGGCACAGCAACGTTTCGGCGCGGTCGTGCGTTTGAGTACGCAAGCAGAGTGAGGAAACGGGTTCACGGTCGGTGGGGCCGAGGCCTACGTGCGGCGGGCCATCCTCAGCGGCTACCTCGACGAGGGCCGGAAACGCACCCCTGTGGAACCGGATCGCCCACCTGGCCTCGCTGACGCTGAACTGACGCTACTCCTCGCGCAGGTCCTCGGGGATCGTGGTAATGGGCACGGCACTCGTGCCGCGGGTGCGCATCGTCTCGCGGCCGGCCTTGTAGAGCTCGGACAGGATCGGCACGCCCGAGAGCAGCACGATGCCGATGATGAAGAATTCGGAGTACTTCGCCACGAACTCGATCTGGCCCAGCAGAAATCCGACGAGGGTGAGGCCGACACCCCAGGCGAAGGCACCGACCAGGTTGAAGAGCACGAAGGTGCGGTATTTCATCCGGCCGACGCCGGCGGCGACCGGCACGAACGCACGGAACACAGGCAGGAAGCGGGCGATGATGACGGCCTTGCCGCCGTGCTTGGCGAAGAACGCGTTGGTGCGTTCCACGTTCTTCGGGTTGAACAGGCGGTTCTGTTCGCGGGCGAAGACGGCGGGACCGGCCTTGCGACCGATGTAATAGGCAAGCTGGTCGCCGGAGAACGCGGCGATGAAGATGACCAGGCAGGTCACCCAGATCGGGAACGGCACATCCCCGGTGGCGGTGAGCAGTCCCACGGTGAAGAGGAGCGAGTCTCCGGGCAGGAAAGACAAGACGATGAAGCCGGTCTCGACGAAGACGACGCCGGCGACGCCCAGCAGCACGAACGACCCGAACCAGCCGATCAGCCATTCCGAGTCGAGAAAGTCGATACCGAAGAGCGTGGGATGCATGGTGCTGGTTCCTTCCGGGCGGGGTGCGAGCCGGCGAAACGCGAACCCTGCAGGCCAGAGTACCCGACGGCATGCCCGGCACGCCCTGCGGTGCCCGGCGGGATACGGTGGACCGGTGCAAGAACCGCAGAACCCCACGCCCGAACTGTCCACCCACGGCGTCGGACCCTGGGCCGGAGAGTGGCCCGAGGAGTCGTTCTACGACCGCGAGCTGCTCGAGCGTGGCGACACGCGCAACGTGATCGACCGCTACCGCTACTGGAGCATGGCCGCGATCGTCGCCGACCTCGACGAGAAGCGGCATCCGTTTCACGTCGCCATCGAGAACTGGCAGCACGACATGAACATCGGCTCGATCGTGCGCAGCGCCAACGCGTTCGCCGCCGACACGGTGCACATCATCGGGCGCAAGCGGTGGAACAAGCGCGGGGCCATGGTCACCGACCGGTACCAGCACGTGCTGCACCACCCGGATGTCGCATCCTTCGTCGAGTGGGCCGCCGCCGAGACCGTGCCGATCATCGCCATCGACAACGTGCCCGGCAGCGTGATCATCGAAACGTTCCGCTTCCCCGAGCGCTGCGTGCTCCTGTTCGGGCAGGAGGGTCCCGGCCTCTCTCCCGAAGCGATCGAGGCAGCGGATGCCGTCGTCGAGATCAGCCAGTTCGGCTCCACCCGCTCGCTCAACGCGTCGGCCGCCGCGGCCGTCACCATGCACAACTGGGTGTTGCAGCACCGGTTCTGAGCGGGCATTTCACCACCCGCCGATCCCTCCACAATCACGGCCTGATCGGGTTATCCACAGGGTGCCTGTGGGTGGGCGGATGCCGCGGGCAATGTCGGTGGGTGCCCGTAGCGTGTGTGTCATGAAGCCCTCATTCATCGAAGAGCAGGAGGCCCTCGGGGAGTATTTCGAGGCGAACGCGGCGGCGGTGATGCTCGCGGCGTTGAGCCTGCAGGGGCTGGGGGAGGAACGCACCCTGACGCAGCTCACGGCGGATGTGTTCGCCGACATCATCCTCGACGGGGTCACCCCGTCCGGCCTCGGCACGGGCATC
>NZ_SOFT01000006.1:0-57317 GCF_004402645.1 Cryobacterium sp. TMT2-42-4 | reverse complement strand
CCCATGACGAACGTAACCTCGGAGAAAATCGCGACACGCCGCATCCGCAACCCACGGATGCCGCGTGTCGCCAAAAACTCCGAAGTCACGCAACCCCGCACCCCGCACCGCGCACCCCGCACCCCGAGCGCCCCAATCCCCCACACGCCAATCGGCCGCCCCCGAAACCCGGAAACAGCCGATCAACGAAAGCATCAACCCAAGCATCAACGAGACACAGGAGCCGAAACCCCTGCCAGCGAACCCCTACACCGACGGATGCGTGCGCTTGATCGTCCCCAGCGTCTGCCGGGCGATCTCCAGCTCCTCGTTCGTCGGGATGACGAGCACGGTTACCCGGGAGTTGTCCGTGGAGATCACGCGCGGCGCGCGGGACTTGGCTTCGTTACGCACGGGGTCGATTTCGATCCCCATGCCCTCGAGTCCGGCCAGGGCGCCCGCGCGCACGATCGGTGAGTTCTCGCCGACCCCCGCGGTGAAGACGATGACGTCCACGGTTCCGAGCTGCGCGTAGTAGTTGCCGACATAGCCTTTGATGCGGTGGAAGTACACGTCGAGGGCAGCCTGGGCGACCGGGTCGCCCGCGACCGCGGCATCCTCCACGTCGCGCATGTCGCCGTTGCCGGCCAGGGCCAGCATGCCGCCGCGGCGGTTGAGCAGGTCGTCGAGCTCGGCGGTGGTCATCCCGGCCCGGCGGCGCAGGTGGAAGATCACGGCCGGGTCGATGTCGCCCGAGCGGGTGCCCATCACGAGCCCCTGCAGCGGGGTCATACCCATGGAGGTGTCGATCGATTCTCCGCCGTCGACGGCACACACGGATGCCCCGTTGCCCAGGTGCAGCACGATCGTCTTGAGCTCGGCCAGGGGTCGGTCGAGATAGGCCGCCACGGCCTCCGAGACGAACTTGTGCGAGGTGCCGTGGAAGCCGTACTTGCGCACGCGGTACCGCGTCGCGATGTCTTTGTCGATCGCGTAGGTGTACGCGGCCGGCGGCAGCGTCTGGTGGAACGCGGTGTCGAACACGGCGACGTGGGGCACGTTCGGGAAGCTGGCGCGGGCGGCACGGATGCCCTGCACGTTGGCCGGGTTGTGCAGCGGAGCGATCTCGGAGAGGTCCTCGATGTTCAGCTCGACCAGGTGGGTGATCTCGGTCGGCTCGAAGAACCGGTTGCCGCCCTGCACCACGCGGTGGCCGACGGCGATCAGGTTCGCCTCGGACAGCTTCGGACCGTGCTCGGCGAAGGCCTCGATCATCACGGCGAAGCCGGCGGTGTGGTCCATGATCGGCAGGTCGCGCTCGGTGCGGCCGTCCTTCGACGTGCCCGCGGTGTGCCGTGAGTGCCCGATCGGCTCGCCGATGCGCTCGACCAGGCCGCTGGCGAGCTCGGTTTCGGTGTCCATGTCGATCAGTTGGTACTTGAACGAGGACGATCCGGAGTTGACGACCAGGATGGCGGTCATGCGGACACCGCCACTGCGGCCGAAGCGGAAGATGCCGCACCGGAAGCCGAAGCTGCCGGGGCGCCGGACTCGGACGCTGCGAGCGTCGCGGCCTGGATCGCGGTGATGGCTACGGTGTTGACGATGTCCTGCACTAGTGCTCCTCGAGAAAGGTCATTGATGGGTTTGCGCAGGCCCTGGAGGACGGGGCCGATGGCCACTGCTCCGGCGCTCCGCTGCACGGCCTTGTACGTGTTGTTGCCCGTATTCAGGTCGGGGAAGATGAAGACGGTGGCACGGCCGGCAACAGCCGAACCGGGCATCTTCGTGGCGGCGACGGCGGCATCCGCTGCCGCGTCGTACTGGATGGGACCCTCGATCAGGAGGTCGGGGCGACGCTCCCGCACGAGGGCGGTGGCGGCCCGCACCTTGTCCACGTCGGCACCCTGACCGGACTCGCCGGTCGAGTAGCTCAGCATGGCGATGCGCGGCTCGATACCGAACTCGACGGCCGTTTCCGACGCCGAGATGGCGATGTCGGCGAGCTGCTCCGCGGTGGGGTCGGGGTTCACCGCGCAGTCGCCGTAGACGAGCACCTTGTCGGCCAGCGCCATCAGGAACACGCTGGACACGACCGAGACTCCCGGACGCGTCTTGATGATCTGCAGGCTCGGCCGGATGGTGTGCGCCGTGGTGTGCGTCGCCCCGGACACCATGCCGTCCGCCAGCCCGAGCTGCACCATCATGGTGCCGAAGTAGGAGACGTCGGTGACGAGTTCCATGGCCTGCTCGACCGTGACGCCCTTGTGGGCGCGCAGCTTCGCGTACGCCTCCGCGAACTTGCGCCGCAGCACGTCGTCGAAGGGGCTCAGAACCTGCGCCTTGGAGATGTCCAGGCCGAGGCCGATGGCACGCGAGCGCACCTCGAACTCCTCACCGAGAATCGTGATGTCGGCCACATCGCGGGCCAGCAGGGTCGCGGCGGCGCGCAGCACGCGGTCGTCGTCCCCTTCGGGCAGCACGATGCGCTTCTGGTTGGTGCGTGCGCGTTCGAGCAGCATGTACTCGAACATCAGCGGCGTCACCACGTCGGCGCGGCTCACCTTGAGCCGGTCGAGCAGCACGGATGCCTCCACGTGGCCTTCGAAGAGCGCCAGCGCCGTGTCGCGTTTGCGTTGCGAGTCGGCGGCCATCCGTCCGGGCGTGTGCGTGATGCGCAGCGCGGCGTCATAGGAGTTCAGCTCGGTGCTGATGATCGGAACCGAGGCGTCGAGCCCCTCGACGAGCCGCCCGATCTCTTCGGGCAGGGCGAAGCCGCCGACCAGCACGATGCCGGCGATCGACGGGAACGTCGCGGACGAGTTCGCCATCAGAACGGCCAGCAGCACCTGCGGGCGGTCGCTGGGAACCACAACCACGGCGCCTTCGAACAGGCGCGGCAGCACGTTGACCATCGACATGGCCGCCACGACCACGCCGAGCGCCTCCCGGGACAGCAACGCGGGGTCACCCTTGACGAGCGTGCCGTCGGTGGCCTTGAGGATGCTCTTCATGCTCGGAGCCACGAGGAACGAGTCTTCGGGCAACGCCCAGACCGGCACCGCGTTGCGCCCGTTGCCGGGCAACGCGACGGCGTCGATGACGCTCCGCACGGCGTCGATGAGCTCATCGAGCCGAGTCGGATCGGCGCGGTTGACGATCACGCCGAGCAGTGAGACGTGCTCGTCGCGCAGTTCGGCCAGGGTCACGTCGGTCAACTGGCGGATGTCCTCGGCCGTGCGCGGGTCGCTCTGCCCGAGCTGCCGGTCACCCTGGCTGAGCGTGTCGCGCTGGCCGGGACCGACCCGCCCGCCGAGGACCAGCAGCACCGGCACCCCCAGGTTGGCGGCGATGCGCAGGTTGAAGGCGAGCTCGGTGGGACTGCCGACATCCGTGTAATCGGAGCCGATCACGACCACCGCGTCACACTGGGCCTCGACGGCCTTGAAGCGCTGCACGATGCGGCCAAGGGCCGCGTCGGGGTCGAGGTGCACCTCGTCGTAAGTGACGCCGACGCAGTCGTCATAGGTCAGCGGGGGCTGCACGGTGAGCGCAGACGCACTGGACAGGTGCGAGAGCAGCAGCTCGAGCACGTAGTCGGGGTGGTGCGCCGAGCGGGCCACGGGCCGGAACACGCCGACGCGCTGCACCGAACGGAGCAGGGTGTCGAGCACGCCCAGGGCGATGGTGGATTTGCCGGTGTTTCCCTCGGCAGAGGTGATGTAGATACTGTCAGCCACGATTTATACGTTGTCTCCGCCGGTGGAGACACCGGCATTGTCGGGGGTCACGCCGACGCCATCGGCGTCCCAGACCCATTCGGTGACGGCGGGGATGTCTTCCCCGTGGTCGCGGGTGTAATTGCGGGCCCGGAGGCGGGCATCCTGCATCTCCTGGCGAAGCAGGGCGGCGCGGGCGCCGAGTCCGGGAACCCGGTCGATGACGTCCATCACCAGGTGGTACCGGTCGAGGTCGTTGAGCATGACCATGTCGAACGGTGTGGTGGTGGTGCCGTTCTCCTTGTAGCCGCGGGCGTGCAGGTTGCCATGCCCGTTGCGCTTGTAGGTCAGGCGATGGATCAGCCACGGATACCCGTGGTAGGCGAACACGATCGGCTTGTCGGCCGTGAAAATGGCGTCGAACTCGTTGTCGCTGAGGCCGTGCGGGTGGTCCGCCTCGGACTGCAGGCGCATCAGGTCAACGACGTTCACGACGCGCACCGACAGGTCGGGCAGCCATTCCCGGAGGATGGCGGCCGCGGCCAGTACTTCGAGGGTGGGCACCTCGCCGGCGGCGGCCAGCACGACGTCGGGTGAGGTGCCGAACGTCTCGGTTCCGGCCCAGTCGAAGATGCCCAGACCCCGCTTGCAGTGCGCGACGGCCTGGTCCATGGTGAGCCAGTTCGGCGCGGGCTGCTTGCCGGCGACGACCACGTTGACGTAGTCCACGCTGCGCAGGCAGTGGCTGTAGGTGGCGAGCAGCGTGTTGGCGTCGAACGGCAGGTAGACGCGCACGACATCCGCACTCTTGTTCACGACGTGGTCGATGAACCCGGGGTCCTGATGCGAGAACCCGTTGTGATCCTGGCGCCAGACGTGCGAGCTGAGCAGGTAGTTCAGGCTCGAGATGGAGCGGCGCCACGGGATCTCGCGGGTGACCTTGAGCCACTTCGCGTGCTGGTTGAACATCGAGTCGACGATGTGAATGAAGGCCTCGTAGCAGTTGAACAGGCCGTGACGGCCGGTGAGCAGGTAGCCCTCCAGCCAGCCCTGGCACTGGTGTTCGCTGAGCATCTCCATCACGCGGCCGGCGCGGGCGAGGTTCGTGTCACCCTCGTGGAATTCAGCGTTCCACTGCTTGTCGGTGGCCGCGTAGACGGCCGGGGCGAGGCGGTTGGAGGCCGTCTCGTCGGGCCCGAAGATGCGGAAATTGTCGGGGTTGTCACGGATGACGTCGGCCAGCCAGGTGCCGAGAACCTTGGTCGCCTCATCGGTGGTGGCGCCCGGGGAGGGGACATCCACCGCGTACTCCCGGAAGTCGGGCAGCTTCAGTGCCCGGCGCAGCAGCCCGCCGTTGGCGACCGGGTTCGCGCTCATTCGCAGGTCGCCCGCGGGGGCCAGCGACGAAACCTCTGCCACGGGGGCGCCGCTCGCATCGAAGAGTTCGCCCGGCCGGTAGGAGGACAACCACTCTTCGAGCAGTCGGGTGTGCGCCTCGGTGTCGCGGGCGTTGCTCAGCGGCACCTGGTGCGAACGCCAGGAGTCGACGACCTGCACCCCGTCGATGACGGGCGGGCAGGTCCAGCCCTTGGGCGTGCGCAGGATGATCATCGGCCAGCGCGGCCGCTCGGTGTCGCCGGCGAGGGCGCGCGCCTTGATCGCGGCGATCTCGTTGAGCACCTCGTCGAGGGTGAGCGCCATGCGCTGGTGCACGAGGAGGGGATCCTCGCCGTCGAAGCCACCGGCGACGATGTAGGGCTTGTGGCCGTAGCCGCGCATCAGGTCGAGGAGCTCCTCTTCCGGGATGCGGGCGAGCACGGTGGGGTTGGCGATCTTGTACCCGTTGAGGTGCAGGATCGGCAGCACGACGCCATCCTGAAGCGGATCGATGAACTTGTTCGAGTGCCAGCTGGTGGCCAGCGGGCCGGTCTCGGCCTCGCCGTCGCCGACGACCGCGGCGACCAGCAGGTCGGGGTTGTCGAACGCGGCGCCGTAGGCGTGGCTGAGCGCGTAACCAAGCTCGCCGCCCTCGTGGATCGAACCGGGCGTCTCGGGCGACGCGTGACTCGGAATGCCGCCGGGGAACGAGAACTGGCGGAACAGGGCCTTGACGCCCTGCTCGCTCTGGTCGACGCCGGAGTAGATCTCGGAGTACGTGCCGTCGAGGTAGGCGTTGGCCACCATCCCGGGGCCGCCGTGGCCGGGGCCGGTGACGTAGAGGGTGCTGATCGACCGTTCCTGGATGGCCCGGTTCAGGTGTGCGTAAAGGAAATTGAGTCCCGGGGTGGTTCCCCAATGGCCGAGCAGACGAGGCTTAATGTGGTCCCGCGTGAGCGGCTCACGCAATAGCGGGTTGTCGAGCAGGTAGATCTGCCCTACCGACAGGTAGTTGGCGGCCCGCCACCAGGCATCGACGCTGGCGAGCGCTTCAGCGCTGAGCGGATGCGGTGACCGGTCTGGCCAGAGAAAGGGTTTACCGAATGTTTCAGCCATGGTGCCTCCAGGCACTATCGGGGCGGGGGCGTTAACTGCGCCATCTCATCTTACGAGATGAGGCGAAATCGTTATCATTGCTAACGGCCTGCGGCTGTGGCGGGGCTGGGCTGGGCTGGGCTGTTTCTCCGGTGCGCGGGCATGAAAAAGACTCCTCGCGCACCCACCAGAGCCCGGTTACCCTTGCTACGTTTCCGTCCTGGGGGAGTTGGCCGAGATGGCGCCACACGAGGAGCCGACCCTCAGTTTAGACGCAAAGCCGACGAGGCCGAAAACGGGCCGATTCTGGGTCGATTCCGAGCCTGTACCGGGCGGCCGGGGTGAGTGTGCACGGAGGCCGCCGGAAACAGGTAAGATTCTCTAGGTCGTTCCTTGAGGGAACGTTCGGCCAGGAGAATTCGCCTAGTGGCCTATGGCGCACGCTTGGAAAGCGTGTTGGGTGAGAGCCCTCGGGGGTTCGAATCCCCCATTCTCCGCCAAATCGTACTGCAGCACGTGCGCGGGTACCAGTCTCGACGCCCTCGACAATCAACTCTCGGGGGTGCGAATCTTCCGCCCCCGCAGTGCTGCTTCCCTGCTCGGATGGGGCTAACTCAGGAGATTCAAGCCGCACGCGGACATCCACCGCCTGATGCCGGGGCAGAAACCGCAACTGGCCGAGGTTCTCCTGAGTTAGCCACCGACCCGCGTGCACAGCTCCCGCACATTCTGCCGGATGTGGCCAATAGAGGCCTGGAACAGCCCCCCGCCGAGAATTGGCAGGAGTTATGCACGACGCGAGGCTCCGACTGCGCCCGGCATGGGGCCAATTCAGGAGATCCGGGCGGACCGCTCTGCCGTGGCCGCAGACCAGTGCGGAGCAGCCTGCGGCCGCTCACGGATCTCCTGAGTTGGCCACGGGAGTGTCGGGGCAGGTCCGGCGAGCACCGGCGACCACCGGCGAGCATCGGGGACTAGTCGGCGAGCGGATGCCGCGGCGCACGCGGCGCGGGCGGCGGCGGCACCGGCTTCGCGGCCACGACATCGGCGAGCGCGAGGGCGACCAGACCGCGTTTGGTCTCAACCATGCACCCGGTGTCGGAGACGGACCTCAAGTAACCCACGGCATCGGTGACCCCGCCCTCGATGCGGGTGCGCACCACGATTCGGGTTCCGAGGGTGGTACTGGAGACGAATTGGGCGGCGGCGAGGCTCATCCGGCTGAGCCTACTCTTCGAGCCCGAGCCGAGCCCAGCCGCACCCAACCCAGCCCCGCCGCACCCAGCTCCTCGCCGACCGGGAAGGCCGACGGCATCCGCTACCTGAGGCGGCTGAAGGACTCCACCTTGCGCACGTCGCCGGCGATCAAAATGACGTCGTCGGCCTCCAACGTCGTGTCAAGCGTCGTGTAGCTCCAGCCCTTGCCGGGGCGGTTGAATGCCGTGACCGTGACCCCGTGGATGGTGCGCACGCTCGATTTGCCGAGCGGCACGCCGACGATCTCCTGCGGCGGGTTCGTCTTCACGAGGGCGAAGTTCTCGTCGATCTCGATGTAGTCCTGCATCACCCCGCGCACGAGGTGGGCCACCCGTTTGCCCATGTCCTTCTCGGGGTAGATGACGTGCTTGACGCCGATCTGGCGCAGGATTTCACCGTGTGGGTCGCTGACCGCCTTGGCCCAGATATTCGGGATGCCCAGCTTGAGCAACAGGCTCGCGGTGAGGATGTTCGCCTGGATATCGCTGCCGATCGAGACGACCGCGCTGCTGAAGTCCGGCACCGAGAGCTGGCGGAGGGTCTCCTCCTTGGTCGAGTCGGCGCGCACGACGTGGGTGAGCAGGCCGTTGTGCGCCTGCACGATCTCCTCGTCTCCGTCGATGCCGAGCACCTCGCTGCCGCTGGCCATCAGCTCGAGTGCAAGGGCGCTGCCGAAACGGCCCAGACCGATCACGACGATCGCATCCGCTTCGGCCATGCGTGCGGGCTGCTGGTGCCCGAACAGGGAAAACTTAGCCAATGATGGGCCTCTCTTTCGGTAATTCGTACCCGGTGGGGCGGTCCCGCAGGGCGAGCGCCGAGGCGAACCCGATGGGGCCCAGCCGACCGATGAACATGAGCAGCATCAGGATGGTCTGACCGGCCGGGGGCAGACCCGCGGTGATCCCGGTGGAGAGCCCCACCGTACCGAACGCGGAGATCACTTCGAACAGAAGCGCATCGAGGCCGATATCGGTGATCAGCATCAGGGCGACCGTGGAGACCGTGATCACCGCAACCGCCAGGAGCACGATGGTGATCGCCTGACGGTGCACGGCCCGGGAGAGGCGCTTGCCGAAGACGTTCACGGCCACCTCGCCGCGGATTTCGGTCAGCAGGATGAAGAACAGCACAGCGAAGGTGGTGATCTTGATGCCGCCGGCGGTGCCGGCCGGGCCTCCGCCGATCAGCATGAGCACGTCCATGCCGAGCAGGCTCGCGGAATCCATCGCCCCGATGTCGAGGCTGTTGAACCCGGCCGTGCGCGTCTGCACCGACTGGAAGAAGCCCACCAGGAGCTTGCTCGGCCAGTCCAGCGGTCCGAGCGTGCCCGGGTTGTTCCACTCCACGCCGGTGATGAAGACGGTGCCCGCGACCAGAAGTGTGATCGTTCCGGCCAGCACGATGCGGGTGTTCATCGACCACTTCAGCGGGTTCCGGAGGTGCTTGCGCAGCTGCATGATCACCGGGAAGCCCAGGCCGCCGAGGATCACGGCGGCGGCGATGGGCAGGCAGATGAACGGGTCCGTCGCATAGGAGATGAGGTTATCGCTGAACAGGGCGAAGCCCGCGTTGTTGAACGAGGACACGGAGTGGAACACGCCGAGCCAGATGGCCCGGCCCGGCGCTTCGCCGTATCCGATCCAAAACCGCAGGCTCAGCAACACCGCCACGATGCACTCCACGATCAGGGAGATGCGCACGACGCCGAGAACCAGCCCGCGGACATCCTCGAGCCCGAAACTCTTGACCTCGGCGGCCGCCGTCATGCGGGACCGAAGGGACATCTTGCGGATCACGGCGAGCCCGATGACCGAGGCGAACGTCATGATCCCGAAGCCGCCGACCTGGATCAGGGCCAAGATGATGACCTGGCCGAACGGCGACCAGAACAATGCGGTATCGACAACGGTCAGCCCGGTCACGCAAACGGCCGACGTGGCCGTGAAAGCCGCGATCAGGAACGGGGTGCCGCCGGGGCCGGGCGTCGCGATCGGGATCATCAGCAGGACCGTGCCGACCAGGATGGCGGCGGCGAATCCGGCGACCACGACCTGCGCCGGATGCAGTCGGGCGCGCGGACCGCGCGGACCGCTTCTACGGAGAGACAAGGATGGCACCCGCTCACTATACGGTTCGCGGGCATCCGTCGCCTGTTCCGGTTTCGACACGGCACCCCCCCTATCGGTGACTGCCGCACTCACGCAAAATCCGAGATAATCTGTGTACACCGGCGAGGGGGAACCAAGGGTGAGATTCAACGGGGGTGTGCGCATGCACACGCACGCATTGCGGCCGCACGGCCGGTTGCTGGTGCAGTCGGGGCTTTCCGTCCTGGCCCTTGTCGCACCCATCTCCGCCGTGCTCTTCTGGCTCAGCATCCCTAACGGCACCTGGCGTCCGGTTGCCATCGCCCAGGTTGTACTCCTGAGCATCTGCGCACTTGCCTATCTCGCCTACACTCGCACCATCATCCGTGTCGATTCCGAGGGCATCTCGGAACGCGGCTTCATGGGCCTGGTCAAGGACTTCTCGGCGGACGAGATCGGCAACGTCGTGCTGCTCGACCTCTACCGGAGCGGGGCGCTCGACACGCAGCCGCAGCTCTTCGTCACCGGCACCGACGGCCGACTGCTGGTGCGCATGCGCGGGCAGTACTACTCGCGCGGAGCCATGGACACGGTGGTCGATCAGCTCGGCGTACCCGTGGTGCGGGTGCCCGAACCGATGACCCTGCAGGATCTGAACCGGGTGCGCCCCGAACTGCTCTACTGGTTCGAGCGACGCTTCACCCGGCACGGGGAGTAGCGCGGCATCCGTTCTTCGCCGCTCCGCGAATCAGACCACGTGATCGATTACACCTCCGAGGATTTCACAGCCAAGGGGCGGCAGAACGAGGTGACTTTCGATCTCCGGCAATCGCTCCCTGTTTGACTGCCGCCGCGCGTCCACCCCACGCGGAACGCTGGTGCTGTCCTCCGCTGCCGGCGGTCGTCTCCTCGGCCCGATCGGGCACATCCTCGCCGCATCGGCCCTGGGAATCTTTTCGCGGCAGAGCCTCCGCCCGCTCGTGCCGTCGGCCAGCGCCACCGATCTCGATGTGATGCGCGAGCTCATCGACCCGGACACGGTCGCGCCCGGATCGAGATGACCTACCCGCTGAGCCGGACCGCCGCCGCCCTGCCCCACTTCGACGAGGAACGCACCCGAGGCAAAAACCGCCGTCTCGATCTGGGACGGGGTGGCGGCTGGCGCGGAGTGGCGGCGCGCGCAGGGCGCGCAGCGCGCACCGCGGGCGGGCGAGGCTCAGTCAGGGGCCGGTCGGCGGTCGGGGACATCCGGTGTGAAGATGTAATCGTTGTTCTCAGTGAGCTCGGGGCGCATCCCGCGAGACAGGTTGTTCTGAAACAGTGCCCGGGACTCGTCCCGGCGCCGGACGGCCTCGGCCGGGTCGTCGGCGCGCAGCCGCTCGAAGTCCACGTCAAGAGGCAGCGAGTCGCTGCCCGTCCAGACTGGGGGGAGTTCGCCGGCCAGTGCCCGGAGGGTGCGCGGAGAATCGAGGCGCCAGCGCACCTCGAACCGGTCACTCCGGTCGCTGCCGGTGATGACGTCGTCGAGCCGGCCGTAGAAATCCGGCAGGAAGCGCACCACCTCGGCGCCCAGCTTGACCAGGTTGAAGTGCGCGTTGCGGCGGATCAGCGGGTCGAAAGTCCAGCGCATGTCTGCGATGCCGTGCTGCAGGCAGAGTGCCCGCTGGAAGAGTTTGAGCGCGTAGCCGACCCCACTGCCGCGCTGCCACGGCACGACCGCTGCCATGTGCGAGTGCAGGTGGATGCCGTCGGTCCAGCCGAGGAAGCCGAGCGTCGCGCCGACCGGTTTGCCGGCCTTGGTTGCCATCATCACGGTGTTGCCGGCGAAGTCGAGCGCCAGGAGCATCGACCTGTCGGGGCTGTGGCCCACGCCCCAAGTGCGCTCGAACAGGCCGATCACCGCGGCGAGGTCGCGGGGTTCAGCCTGCCGCACGGTCACCCCGGCAGCCGCGGCGGCTGAATCCGCGGCGGCCTCCGCCTGCCGCACGGCGTGCTGCGAAACCCCCGGCTCAACGCTCATGCGTCGAGTAGATCACACCAGGCCCGGTCCCCGGCAGCCGGCCACCGTGGCAATTCGTCGGAGATTTTGCCCGAAAGCCAGATTTTCGGCCCCAAACCGGCTGTTATCGGCAAAACCTCCGTCGAATTCGTTCACGCACCGGGCACACACCGGAGCAGCCGCGCGGCACGAGCGCCCCCGCTAGTGTCCTCGACCCGAGACCACGTCGGCGACGGACGCGATCGGCGACGTCGTCCGCCGCCGGGTCAGCTCGGCGTGGTCGGCCAGCGAGTAGGCGCGGTAGAGCGCGTGCACGGCGAGCCAGCGCAGCGGCTCCGGCTCCCAGTTACGCACCCGGTGGTTCACCCATGGCAGCCGGGTGAGGCCGGTGTCGTTGCCGAGGATCAGGTCGGTCAGCGTGCGCCCGGCCAGGTTCGTCGTGGCCACCCCGGTGCCCACATAGCCACCGGCCCAGGCCAGCCCGGTCGCCGGGTCCAGCCCCACGGTCGCCGCCCAGTCGCGCGGCACGCCGAGCACCCCCGACCAGGCGTGGTCGATCTGCGCGCCAGCCGTCGCCGGGAAGAACCGGGTCAGGATGCCTCGCAGCGCCTCCACCGTGCTCGCCGGGGTCCGCCCGTCGGAATCCGTCTGCGACCCGAACCGGTACGGCACGCCCCTACCGCCGATCGCGATGCGGTCGTCAATGGTGCGCTGCGCGTACATATAGGCGTGCGCCATGTCACCGAGGGTCTCCCGGCCTGCCCAGCCGATGCTCTGCCAGACGTCCGAGCTGAGCGGCGCGGTCGCGATCAGCGACGAGTTCATCGGCAGCCACGCCCGGTGCAGTCCCTTCAGGCCCGCCGTGAACCCCTCCGTCGCACGCACCACGAACTCCGCCTGCACGGCGCCGCGGTCGGTGATCGCCCGGTGCGGCGTGATCTCGCTGACCCGGGTATTCTCGAAGATTTCCACGCCGAGGCCCTCCACCACCCGGGCAAGCCCGGCCGCGAGTTTGGCGGGGTTGATGCGCGCGCAGTGCGGGTGCCACATCGCCCCGGTGGCGCCGGCCACGTCGATACGGGCGCGCGCAGCCGCCGGGGAGAGGAGTTCGACATCCGTCATGTCCCAGGCCTGCTCTGACCGAGCGGATGCCTCCAGCCTTCGTTGCTGCGGCTGGTCGTAGGCCACGGTGAACTCACCGCCCTTGACGATGTCGGCGTCGACGCCCTCGGCCTCGGCGACCCGGATCACCTCGTCCACGGTCTCGTTCATGCCGGTCTGGAACCGGGCCGCCGCGCCCCGGCCGTGCGACTTCACGTACTGCTGACGGCCGCCGGTGACCGAGTTGGTCAGCCAGCCCCCGTTCCGCCCTGACGCTCCGTAGCCGGCGAAGCGCTGCTCCACGATGACGATCCGAAGCGCCGGGGCCGCCTTCTTCAGGTAATAGGCCGTCCACAGCCCGGTATAGCCGGCACCCACGATGCACACATCGGCCGTCGTCGGCCCGGGCAGTGGGTCGCGGTTGGCCGGCCGGCCGAGCTGGTTCCACCAGAAGGAGACATCACCATTGATCATTCCCGCACCGCTTTCGTTCCGACGGATGTTTCGCGCTCAGTCACAGCATCATCTCGCATCCGGCTCGGTCGGGCGGTGATCCCGATCCCGCCCTGCCGGGATTCGCGTCGCGCGGGTGGTGCGCCGTTGCGCGGATGGCACGCCACGCGCGTAGCGGCGCACCACCCGCGCCGCGGCCGCAGCTATGCGCTCGGGCATCCGCCTGGCACGTCGCAGGGTCGAGTGCGCGTCAGGACGCCAGCCGGTCCTCCATCCCCCAGGGCTGGCCGTAACCGCCCTCGGATTCGGGCGCGCTCATCAGGTCGAGGAACGCCTTCGCATCGAAGGCCTCCGGGCCGAGCACGCCGATGCCGGCCCAGGTGCCCGCGGCCAGCAGTTCCAGGGCGATCACCGGGTTCAGGGCGGTCTGCCAGACCACGCACTGGGTGTCGTATTCGCGCATCGTCCACTCGTTGTCTGCGACGTGGTAGAGGTAGACCTCGCGCGGCAGGCCGCCCGGCCCCGTGCCGGTGACCCACACGCCCGCGCAGGTTTTGCCGGTCATCCGCGGGCCGATCGTAGCCGGGTCAGTCAGGCAGGCGGCCACCACATCGCGTGGGGCGACCAGCGCCGGGCCGGAGGCGCTGCGCACCCGCACCGGGTCGACCCGGTCGAGGCCGAGCAGGTGCAGGGTCTTCAACACGCCGATGAATTCCTCGCCGAGGCCGTACTTGAAGGTGACCCGATTCGCGTCGAGCCAGCGCGGCATCAGCACCACCTCCTCGTGCTCCACGTTCACGCATTCGACCCGGCCGATGCCCTCCGGAAAGTCGAACATCTCCGGTTCACTGAACGGCTCGGTGGTGAACCAGCCGCGGTCCTTCTCGAAGATCAGCGGCGGGTTCAGGCACTCCTCGATCGTGGTCCAGATGCTGAACGAGGGCGCGAAGATCTCGTTTCCGACGTCGTCGTGCACGACCAGGTTGGCACCGTCGCGCGTGCCGAGCTCCTCGATCTGCCGGAACAGGTGGTCCGAGGCGTAGCGGGCGAAGACATCCGAGAGTCCCGGCTCGACGCCCATGCCCACCAGGGCGAGGCGGCCGGCGGTCTCCCAGTCGGCGGCCTGCGCGAACTGGTCGTCGCCAAGCATGACCCCGGTCTGGCGGTAGGGGTCCGTGGGGTGCGGTTCGGACAGGCTCACGGCCATGTCGAGGTAGTCGCAGCCGGCGGCGAGCGCCCCGGCGAACACCGTGGGCACGAACTTCGGCTCGACCGCGTTCATCACGTGGGTGGCGCCGTGCCTGAGCGCGACGCCGGCGACCATGTCCGGGTCGCCGGCGTCGATCTGCTCGGCGGAGAACCGGGCTGCCACCGCGTGCCCGTGCTTCAGGCCGATTGCGACGATGGTGCGTTCCGCCCGGGCCCGGTCGTAGTCGCACACGATGACGTGCTCGAAGAACGTGCGCCTGGCGATGATCTTCGCGAACGCGTCGCCGACGCCGCCCGCCCCGACAAGGAGGATTCTCATGCGTCGACGCTACCCCGGGGCATCCGTCGCCGTCAGCCCCGCGCGTCGCCCTTCACCGATTCGACAGAGATTTCGAGGAAAACGCGCGTTTCGGGCTGATGTGGGGCTGTCGTGAGGAAAATCTCCGTCGAATTCGTTAGGGGCGACGGATGCCTCGGCACCGTTTCCGATGCGACTGCCGACACGCCCGTGCGCCCTGCCCGAACCAATTCGACGGAGATTTTGCCCAAAACGCGCGATTTTGCCCCGACTTAGGGCTCTACGCGGAATTTCTCCGTCGAATTCGCAAGGGCGACGGATGCTGCGCCGCCAGTTCGCGCTCCCCCTGGAGCTTCGCGGCGACCGGGGCCCACAGCAGCACGGCGACGGACGCACCGAGCAGCAGCCCGCCGATCGTATCCGTGAGCCAGTGTGCACCCAGATAGGTGCGGCTGACCATCATTAGAACCGTGTAGAGGGCGCCGGCCAGCCAAACCCAGACGCGCGGAAAGAGGATGCCGAGACAGACCGCCATGGTCGCCGCATTGGCGACATGGCCGGACGGAAAGGATCCGAAATCTGACATGACCAGCATGTCTTCCGGCCTCGCCCGACCGAACAGTGATTTGAGTACCTGCACCAGTCCCGAGCTCACGATCGTGGCAACCACGAAGAAGCCGGCCGCCCACGGCCGTTTGAGCAGCAGCAGCGCCACCAGAATCAGCACCGGGATCACGATCACGCCGGCGATTCCGGCACCGAGGTAGTTCATCGTGAGCGAGAGATACTCCCACGCGGGCGCCCGGTGCTCGAGGATCTCGTCCATCCACTCGGCGTCGATCTTCAGCGGGCGGCCGTTGCCGCGCAGCACGATCAGGGCGCCGAGCCCCACGGCCAGCAACAGCGCCGCGGACCCGCTGACCAGAGGCCACCGGCGGGCGATGCGCCGGGTGGCGGGGGTGGCTGCGGTCTCGGGGGCGCGCTCGCTCATCATTTGACCATGCTAGATCGGTGCGAGCGTGCGACTGTTCGGCCTGGCCATTTGCCGCGCATCTCCGGGGGCTTACTCAGGAGATCTGCGAAGCCGGTGGCGACGGATGCCGGAATCACGCGGCATCCGTCGTCACCTCGGCCTCGCCATCGGAAATCTCCTGAGTTAGCCACCGGCGGCAACTGACGCCTAAGGACTGGCCACTGGCCACTGGCCACTGACCGGAGGCTGACGGATGCCGCCACCCGGCGCCCATCCGGCCTCAGTACCCCAGCGCGGGCACTGACCGGGGGCGCACGATGAGCCACAAGGCGAAGATCGACACGATGGCGGTGACGCCCATCACGGCGCCCATCGGAACCGCTGTCCCGACGCCGAGCACGCCGACGACCGGGGAGATCAGTCCGGCGACGCCGAAGTTCGCGGCGCCGAGCAGCGACGCGGCGGTTCCGGCCTCATGCGCGTGCGCGTTCAGGGCGATGACCTGCACGCTGGGGAGGGTGAAACCGCAAGCCGCGATGAAGAACCACAGCGGCACCAGGGTGCCCCAGAGTCCCGCGCCGGCGAGGTCGAGCAGCACGATGGCCGCGGCCGTGATCAGGAGCACCACGGTGGACACCGAGATGATCCACTGCGGGCCGATGTTGAAGCGGTGCATGAGTCGGGAGCTGAGCTGCACACCCATCACGATGCCGAGCGAGTTGACGGCGAAGAGCACGCCGTACTGCTGCGGGCTGAAATCGTAGACCTGCTGGAACAGGAACGACGACGCCGAAAGGTAGGAGAACAGACCCGTGAAGGTCATCGCCCCGATAATCGCGACGCCGACGAAGATCCGGTCGCTGAGCACCGCACGGTAGCGCTGACCGAGGGAACTGTGCCCCTTGGTGTGGCGCTCGGCATCCGGCAGCGTCTCGACGATCCAGAACGCGACGGCCAGGATCACGACCGCACCGTAGGCGGCGAGCACCCAGAAGATGCCGCGCCAGCTCATCACCAGCAGCAGCTGCGAGCCGATGACCGGGGCCAGCACGGGGGCCAGGCCGCTGATCAGCGCAAGGCGGGAAAGCATCTTCACGAGCGGCTTGCCGCCGAACAGGTCGCGCACCATCGCCAGGGCGACGACCGCGCCGGCCGCGGCGCCGAAGCCCTGCAGCAGACGGAAGACCCCGAGCCAGACGATGTCCTGCGAGAGGGCGGCGCCGACACTCGCCAGAATGTGGAAGCCGGTCGCGAGCATCAGCGGCAGGCGGCGCCCGACCTTGTCACTCCACGGGCCGACCACAAGCTGGCCGAACCCGAACCCGATCATGGTGCCGGTGAGGGTCAGCTGGATGGCGGCCGCCGAGACACCGAACTCACCCTCCAGGGTGGGGAACGCGGGCAGGTACAGGTCGATCGTGAACGGGCCGAGAGCGGTGAGCGCACCGAGCACGAGGATGTAGACCAGGCGCTGGCCGCGGGAGAGAGCGTCGCCGGGATGCTTCGCGGCCGACCTCAGGTCGGCGGCGGTGATGACGGTGATGGCGGCGGTAGTCACGTGGTGTTGATCCTCGTATCGATGGGGCCGGCCCGATGGGGCGCAGGCGTGCTGGTCTGAAAAGGTGTTCGAGGCACCGCATCACGGGCGTCAGTACCAGCAGCGGAATACGGAACCGCTCTTGGAGACAAGGCAGCCACGCCGGCGCCTATTCCCCCATGCGGGGAACACCGCGGAAGTTGCAGATATCGGCCCGATCGTGCACCGGGCGCCCGCCGCTTCGGCGCCCTCGGCGTTCAGCCCACGGCGGGCAATCCGCTCGGGTCGTCGAGCAGCTGCTCGAAGGCAAGCTCGGCAGCGCCGATCATCAGCAGGTTCGAGCCGAGTTCGGCCGCGCTGACCCGCACGAGGTCGAAGGAGGAGCTCAGGGTCATCGAGGCCACGGCCAGCCTCAGGCGCTCCGGGTCGACCGAGAACAGGGCCGCCAGGAATCCGCCGAGCACGACCAGCTGCGGGTTCAGGATGTTGATCGCCCCGGCCAGGGCCACCGCCAGGAAGTCGACCTGACGGTTGACCTCGGCCCGCACGGCGGGCGCGTCGGAGGCGAGCAGTGCCTGCTCGAGTTCGTCGGCATCCGCGCCGGCCAGGCCGAGGGGTTCGAGGAGTTCCTCGCGGGTGACCTCGGCTTCGAGGGTTCCGGCGATCCCGGCCGTGTCCGTTCGGGCGCTGTCGCTGACCCGGATGTGGCCGAACTCCCCCGCGTAGCCGGCGATGCCGTCCACCACGGTGCCGCCGATGATCATGCCGCCGCCGATGCCGCTGGCGCCGCCGTTGAGGTAGATCAGGTCGGTGAAGCCCTTCCCCGCACCGAAATGGTGCTCGGCCATCGCGCCGAGGATCGCATCGTTGGCGGCGGCCACGGGATAGCCCGTGGCCTGCTCGAGCATGTCCTTGAACGGCTCGTCCACCCAGCCGAGGTGGGGGGCCTGGCGCACCAGGCCGTCGGGGGCGCGCACGAGTCCCGGAACAGCGACGCCGATTCCGACCACGCGGAAGCGGGTCTCGAGTTCGCCTCGCATCCCCTCGATCACGGCGGCGGAGATGTTCACGGCCTCGCTGGCGGTCGGCGGCCGTTCGGTCGGGTAACGGATGCGGCGGTGCACGGTGCCGTCGAGCCCGACGATCCCGATCGTGACGGCGTCGATCTCGGGGTTCACCGCGAGGGCGACCACCCGTTCGGCGCAGAAGACGACCGGACTGGGCCGGCCCACCTGGTTGGTGGATTCCGGGTCGCGCTCCCCGACGAGCCCGAGCGACTCGAGTTCGGCGACGAGAGCGGCGATGGTCGACCGGTTCAGGCCGGTCCGACGCGTCAGCGCCGCGCGCGGCGTCGGTCCGTCCCTGTGCACCAGGCGGAGGACGACCGACAGGTTGTGCCGTCGCACGTCGTCGTTGTTGGTTCCCTGCATCAGTGCCTTCCCATCAGGTAATCAATCCAAGGCTACCGCCGCCCGGCTGTGCCCGTTCCGGACGTGCTACAGCGACGGGCCGGTCGGTGACGACTGGCCCTCGGCCGCGGTCTCACCCTCGTCGAGCGTGCGGACGACGCGAGCCGGGTTGCCGACGGCGATCACTCCCGGCGGCACATCGCGGGTGACGACGGAGCCGGCGCCGATCACGCTGCCGGCACCGATCGTGACGCCGGGGCAGACCACGACGTTGCCGCCGAGCCACACATCGTCGCCGATGTTGATCGGCGACACCCTCTCGTAGCCGGCCCGTCGCTCGTCGATGTCGAGGGCGTGGACCGGTGTGTACAGTCGAACGCTCGGGCCGATCAGGACGTTCCGCCCGATCGTGATCTCCCCGCCGCCGAGGGCCAGGAGGTCGGCATTGATGAAGGTGTGGGCACCCACGTGCAGCCTTGAACCGTAGTCCAGGTACAGGGGCGGCCGGAAGTCCAGGCCCTCTCCGGCCGTGCCGAGCATGCCGACGAACAGCTCCTGGGCTGCGTCCCGGTCCTCATCGAAGAGAGCGGTGATGCGCCGGCAGGTGCGTTGGGTGGCGATCGTCATCTCGGCGAGCTCTGGGCCGGAGCGGTATCGGTACCAGTCCCCGGCGACCATCTTGTCGTACTCCGTGGGCTCGGGATCCGGCAACGGGCTATTTGTTTGAAGCATAAACATAATCCTATTCCCTAGTCGGCCTGTGACCCTGCAGCACTGCGACCGGCCCTGCGGGACCTTCCTGCTACCAGCGGCTCGGCAGGGCGCCCTCGGGCACGATGGCCGGCCGTTCCACGGTGCTGGTCAGTTCCATGACAGAGCGATCATGGGCGGCGCGCAGGATGGCGTCCATGATCTCCAACACGTGGAAGGCCAATTCTGCGGAGGCCCGGTGCGGGCGATCGGTTTCAATGGCCCTCGCCATGTCGGCCAGGCCGTAGCCGCGCCCGGCATCCGCATACCCGGCCTCGGGCTCCACCTCGCGCCAACGACGGTCGTCACTCGTGTAGAGCTCAGTCGCATCGCTGAAACGGTTCGGGTCAGGCACCGCGATCGTTCCGAGAGTGCCGTAGATCTCGATGCGCGGCAACCGGGCCGCCCACACATCGAAGCTCATCATGACCGTCGAGGTGACGCCCGATGCATGCTCCAGCAAAGCGGAAACGTGTGTGTCGATCTCGACCCTGAGGCTCGTTCCCTCGAGCGGCCCGGTCGCCACCGTGCGCTCCCGCCCCGAGCGTCCGACGCTGCCCGATACGCGCACGACCGGTCCGAGCAGCGTGACGAGGGCGCTCAGGGAGTACGGGCCCATGTCGAACAGCGGCCCGCCACCCTCCGAATAGTAGAACTGCGGGGCAGGGTGCCAGAGTTCGTGCCCCGGCGCCGTCCAGAAAGCGGATGCCGCCACCGGCGTTCCGATGCGGCCGTCATCGAGCAGCGCACGGGCAGTCTGCACCCCCGTACCCAGCACAGTGTCCGGAGCGGACCCCACCCGCAGACCGCGTTCGACGGCCAACCTGAGAACAGGTGTCGCCTCGTCCGGATTCAATGCGAGGGGCTTCTCCCCGTAAACGTGTTTACCGGCTGCCAGCGCGCGCAGCGCCACCTCGGCGTGGGCTGCCGGAATGGTGAGATTCAGCACCGCGTCCACGTCGGGCGAGGCGATCAGCTCGTCGACGGTCAGTGCCGGCACACCCTGCTCCGCCGCCACGGCGGCCGCGCGAGAAGCATCCAGATCGGCGACCGCCACGAGCTTGAGTCCGGGGAGCTTGGGAAACTCGGCGAAATACTGCTCGCTGATCTTTCCGACGCCGACTACTCCTATTCTCAACGGGCTGCCCATAGCAGCCCCCTTTCGATCATGGTGCGCACGCTGGCGTTCTGCAGAATGTCGACCCGATGCCCGGGGGTGGACACGAAGATGCGCCCCTGTCCCCACTGCCGGGTCCAGATGGCCGGCGAGGTGACCGGGCGGTGCCACGGGTCCCAGGGGCGAACAGCCTGCGTGGTCGTGGCCAGCACATCGTTGTAGTCGTCGTGGAGCACCCAGTACTGCTCGCTGACCAGATCGAAATCGTCGATGCCCCGGGTGATCGGGTGATCCGCGGCGGCGGGAAGCATGTCGATGCGGTGGGGAACGTAGTTGTCAGATTGTTCCCCGGTGTGGTCGGTGGATTCCTTGCCGGGGTGAGCCGCGAATTGACCACCGATGAGTTGCAGGTAGTCAACGTTGGTGCGGTACGAATCGGCGATGCCGCCGTGCCAGCCGCCGACCCCGCGCCGCTTTCGATGGCCGCCTTCAGCCCCGTGAATTCGTCCTTTTCGATCGAGGCCATGGTGTTGGCCTGCAGGACGAGATCGATCAGGGCCATGTACTCGGAATCGGCATACGGCGCCGGTGAGCCTTCGATGCGCACCGTGAAACCGTTCTCCTCCAGAAACGGAATGAACAGATTCGTCGTCTCGATGGGCTGGTGGCCGTCCCATCCGCCACGCACGACGAGTGCGTGACGGGGCGGATGCCTAAGGTGGTGCGGTGGTCATGAATAACCCTTCGAAACTCAAATAGGGACGTGAATGTCAGGCGCGAGCCGTTCGAAGATCGTCCGCGCTTCGTGATACCCCAGCGCCATGCGGTCGATCACGGCTTCGGCAGTCGGATCCCCTGCCGCTTCAGCCGGATGCCCGCTTCGCCAGCGCGCCATCTCCACGACCGTTTCGACGAACGTCCGGCTGGGCGCATATCCCGGAACATACCGGCGAATCTTGGAAGTATCGAAGATCGCACTGTGGCCCAGGTCTCCGACGAACAATTCGGACCAGCCCCAATCGGGTGCAGCAACGGGGAAGAACTCCGACGGAACATGGACGAGTTTCGCCGGCACGCCCAGCGAGGCACCGACGAGCGAGTAGATCTGATCCCAGGTGTAGACGTCATCTGACGTGATGTGGAACGCCTCGCCGATCGCCCGCTGATTCCCGAGCAGCCCCACCAGGCCCTGCGCCAGGTCGGCCGCGTGGGTCAGAGTCCACAACGACGTGCCATCACCGTGGACGACGATTTCGGCTCCACGCTCGATTCGATCGAAGACCGTCCAACCGCCGGCGAGAGGTGGGTTCGCCTCGTCGTAGGTGTGAGACGGTCGCACGATGGTGACCGGGAACCCGTCATCCACATGCGCACGCATCAGGGTGTCCTCGGCGGCGATCTTCTCCCGCGCGTACCGCAGAAAGCCATTCTGACGCAGGTTCGATTCCACGATCGGAACCTGAAGGATCGGCTTGCGATACATCGACGCGGTGCTGATGTGGACGTAGTGGCGGGTGCGATCGCGGAATATCTCGATCGCCTGTGCCGCGTCGGCGGCGTTGAAACAGAGAAAATTGACGACAACGTCGAACCGCAAGTCGCCGAGCGCCGCAGTGACGGAATCACGATCCGTGATGTCACCGGTCAACCAGGTGACCGAGCCGGGCAGCTGTCGCCCCCTGGCGTTGTGTCCACGGTTGAGCACGAACACCTGCATACCCTGGGCGACAGACAAATGAACGGACGACGAGCTGATCGTGCCGGTACCACCGATGTACAGAACTTTTCGCGGCGTGGCAGTCATCGTCATCGCAGGGCAATCGCTGACCAGGAGACCGGAGGCAGCGTCACGGTGATCACGCCGTCGGTGAGCACGGCGTGGGTGAGCGACTTCAATGCCACCCGCGTCTGATCTGCCAGCGTGTTCTGCGCGTAGACATCGGAATCGTGCACGCTGACAGCCTCGTCGATGACGGATGCGCCCAGATCGGCCACTTCGATGGTCACGTCCAACGACTCGGTTTGGCTGCGGTTCACCAGAAACACCGCAGACACTCGGCTCTCCGGGTCGTGGGTCGCCACCGAATCCACCAGAGGCGCGGCGCCGTAGACGGCCGTCTCATAGGTGCCGACGTCGATTCGCGGTCGCAACACCTCGCCGCGAGCTAGCCGCGATGTCACCGAGAACGGGAAGAATGTCGTCTGACGCCAGGACGCCCCACCCGGCTCCGTCATGATGGGCGCGATCACATTCACCAGCTGGGCCAGTGACGCCGACCCCACCCGGTCGTGATTCTTCAACAGGGTGATCAGCAGATTGCCCAGCACCACGGCATCCGCCACCGAATAGGTGTCCTCCAGCTGACGCGGTGCCACGCACCACTGCTCATTGACCTCCTCTGACGCCCGGTGCTCGTCGAGGTACCAGATGTTCCACTCGTCGAACGAGATCTTGATCGTCTTCTTGCTGTGCAATTTGTTCTTCACGTGATCGGCCGTCGAGACGACGGTGTCGATGAAGTACTGCATGTCCAGCGACGACGCGAGATACGATCCCAAATCCCCTTTGCGCTCCTGGTAGTACGCGTGGGCGGATATGTAGTCGACGTGCTCATAGCTGTGCTCGAGGACGGTGCGCTCCCAATCGCCGAACGTCGGCATCGACGAACCCGAGGACCCGCAGACGACCAGCTCCAGATTCTTGTCGGCGGCCTTCAACGCCTGCGCCGTTCGAGCGGCCAGCTTGCCGTAATCATCGGCCGACATGTAGCCGGTCTGCCACGGACCATCCATCTCATTGCCCAGGCACCACATCCGAATGTCGTGAGGTGCGGCCGTGCCGTTGGCAATGCGTTGGTCGCTGAGCGCCGTGCCAGACGGGTGATTGGCATACTCCAGCAGATCGAGAGCGTTTTCGATGCCCCGCGTGCCGAGATTCACCGCCATCATCAATTCGGAGCCCGTCAGATCACACCACCGCGCGAACTCGTCCAGGCCGACCTGATTGGTCTCGAGTGAATGCCACGCCAGGTCGCGGCGCACCGGGCGTTGCTCCTTGGGACCGACCCCGTCTTCCCAGCGATAACCGGAGACAAAATTGCCGCCGGGATAGCGGATGGTCGACGAGCCCAATTCCCTGACCAGGTCGACGACATCCAGCCGAAAACCGTCCTCGTCGGCCGTCGCGTGTCCCGGCTCGTAGATGCCGTCGTAGACACACCGACCCAGATGTTCCACGAAGGAGCCGAAGATACGACGGTTGACGGGGGCAACGACCGCCGTGCGGTCGATGGCAATGCACGCGTTTGTCACTGGTGCGTATTCCTTTGGTTCTTGATGTGCAGGGAAGCGGGAGGGAGGCTGTTCGGCTCAGGTGTGGCGCGTTCAGGCGGACACCTGTTCCCGGACCAGCGCGTCCTGTCGAACGGCCACCGTGCGGAGATCCGCCGCGGTGATTTCATGGACGTCGCCGGTGATCGAAACGATTGCGCGGGCGGTCGACACACCGGGTATCCGTCTCACCGGTATGAGCTTCTCGCTGACGATGGCACTGATGGCGGCCTCCTCGGCAGGCACGCCGCCTGAGACGGCCACGTGGGAGGCGAACCACACCTCGACGTTGCCGGGCTCGACGATCTTGACCATGCGTCGGTCGCTGAAGGCGAATCGGCTCGCCGGCACCGAGAAGGTCAGTCGGCGGGACTCGCCCGCATCGAGTTCGACCCGGGAATAGCCGAGCAGTTGCGCCACCGGCCGGGCTACCGTGCCGTGCACGTCGTGGCCGTAGAGCTGCACGATGTCGGTTCCGCGAACGGCGCCCGTGTTGGTCACCGTCACCGTGGCGGTGAAGCCGCCAGTGGCAGGCGCGGCGGGATCGACTACGTAGTCGGAGTAGTCGAAGGAGGTGTAGGACAGACCGAACCCGAAGGGGAACACCGGTGTCGAATCGGTGGCGGTGACGTCGGACGGCCCGCCGAGAACCGGGTGCAGGTACGAATACGGCTGTGCACCGGCCGACCGCGGCATGGAGACGGGAAGGCGTCCTGATGGATTGACCCGGCCCGTGAGGATGTCGGCAATCGCGAGGCCGCCGCCCTCTCCGGGAAAGAATGCCAGGAGTACGGCAGCCGGGGCTGCGCTCCCGCCCTCGACGGCCCAACCGATCGCGTACGGCCGCCCGGTCAACAGCACCATGATGACGGGCGTTCCGGTCGCGATCACGGCCTTGACGAGTCGGCGTTGCAGACCTGGCAGCTCAAGAGATTCGGAGTCATTGCCCTCGCCGACGGTGCCGCGACCGAAGAGGCCCGCTTGGTCGCCCACGACGACAATAGCCAGTTCACTCGCCGACGCAGCGTCCACGGCGGCGGCGAAGCCGGACTCGTCGTCGCCTTCGACGGCGCACCCCTCGGCGTACACGAACGCCGGCATGGCGAGACCGGCCGTGTGGAAGGCACCGGGGAGCGACTCGAGTACCGTCGGGATCTCGAAGCCGAGCGGGAGATCGGGATAGCCGGCGAGAACATGGTTCGCGAAGGAGTAGCACCCCTGAAGCGCCGTGGCACGGTGAGCGTTGGGGCCGATGACCGCCACCGTCGAGAGCGGCCGCGCCCTTCGCTCCAGCGGCAGCACCCCGTCATTCGACAACAGCACGATGGATTCCTCGGCCAGTCGGCGGGCCAGCTCCCGGTGGCGCGGCGAGTCGAGGTCGATGTCCGTCGGCGGCTCATCCTCGTAGGCGTCCTCGTCGAGAAGCCCCAGCTCCTCCTTCTGCGCGAGAGCGCGCAAGACCGCACGGTCGACATAGGCCTCGTCGAACAGACCGGCGCGGATGCGGTCGGCCAGGGGCTGCAGGTAGGCGTCGCCGGTGGGCAGTTCGATGTCGATGCCCGCTTCCAGCGCGAGCGCCGCCGCCTCGCCCCGGTCGGCCGCGACGGCGTGCATGACTTCGAGGAACGCCACAGCGAAGTAGTCGGCGACGACGACACCGTCGAAGCCGAGTTTCTGCCGCAGGACACCGGTCAGGTAGTCGGCGTTGGCGGCCATCGGGATTCCGTCGATGTCGGTGTATGAGTTCATCACTGACTTCGCACCGCCGTCGAGGATCGCCATCTCGAACGGTGGCAGGAAGACATCGGCGATCTCCCTCGGACCCGCGTGCACCGGTGCGTGGTTGCGTCCGGCGCGCGACGCGGAGTATCCGAGAAAGTGTTTCAGCGTCGCGTGCACCCCTGCGCCCTGGAGCCCGCGCACGTAGGCCGTGCCGACGGTGGCGACCAGATAGGGGTCCTCGCCGATGCACTCATCCACCCGGCCCCAGCGCGGGTCCCGGATGACGTCGAGCACCGGGGCGAGCCCCTGGTGGATGCCCAGCTGCTTCATCGAGTCGCCGATGACGCCGGCCATCTCCTCGACCAGCGCCGGGTCGAAGGAGGCTCCCCACGCGAGCGGAGTCGGGAACGCGGCCGCCTTCCAGGCGGCGAGTCCGGTCAGGCACTCTTCGTGCACGAGCGCGGGGATTCCGAGGCGCGTCTCCCGCTTGAGGCGGCGCTGCTCGCCCCACAGCCACGCGGCGCGTTCCGCCGGATCCACCGGCCGCGTGCCGTAGACACGGGTGTAGTGCCCGAGGCCGTGGCGGGTCACCTCGGACAGGTCGCCAGGAGCCTTCTGACCTGCCGCCATCTCGCCCTGCATGGGCGCGACGACGCCGCTCTGATCGAGCCAGTAGCCGACAATCTGGGCGAGCTTCTCCTCGAGGGTCATTCGGGCATGGAGCGCCAGTACGCGCTCCGAGACCTCCGGCATGGCTGAGATGGCATGGGTCACGGGTTCAACACTTTCCTTCAGAGGATCAGATATGCAGTTGGGACAGCGCGCGGTGCGACGCCTCACGGCCGCGCACCGCGTGAACGCCTATCCCTTGACGGCGCCGGTCAATCCGCCGACGATGCGGCGCTCGAACAGCGTGAAGAAGATGAGCGCCGGAATCATCGACAGGGAGGTGAAGGCCAGAACCTGTGCCGTGTCCACCGAATACTGCGACGCGAATGCCTGCACGCCCAGTGGCAGCGTGTACATCGCCTGATCGCTCAGGATGAACAGCGGCAGCAGGTAGCTGTTCCAGCTGGCGACGAAGGCCAGGATGCCGGTGGTCACCACGCCAGGAACCGACAACGGCACCACCATGCGGAAGAAGAACCCGAGTCGGCTCGCCCCGTCGATCGACGCGGCTTCCTCGATCTCCTTGGGAATCGCCTTGAGGAACGGCACCAGGATGATAACGGTCACCGGCAGGCCGAAGGCGATCTGCGGCAGGATCACGCCCGCCAGGCTGTTCATCAGGCCCAGTTGCTTGACCAGGATGTAGAGCGGCGTGATCGCAACGGTCATCGGGAACATGAGTCCGGCTGCGAACAGGGCATACATCAGCCCGCGCCCGTGGAAGTCATAGCGGGCCAGGACGAAGCTCACCATCACCCCGAGCACGACGACACCGATCGTCGTGAAGCCGCTGACGATTGCCGAGTTGCCGATCTGCTGCCAGAAAGTCGGAGCGGTCAGGACGTCGAGATAGTTGTCGAAGCGCCACGGACCCGGGAGCCCGGCAGGCGACGAGGTGATCTGGGAATTGTCGCGGAAGCCCCCGACGATGATGTAGAGGACCGGCCCGAGGCACAGGGCGATGAACAGGAATGCGATGAAGTACGTGACGGGGCTGCCCCACTTGTCACGACCTTTCGAGCCATGCTGAACCCGTGGGGCCTCCGTGCGTGAGGCCCTCTCACTGGTCAGAACCGACATCATTTCTTCCCCTCTGTGAGCGCGCCGGCCGTGTCACGTCGCAAGACGAAGCGCTGGTAGGTCAGCGCGATGACAAGCGAGATCAGGAACATGACAACCGCGACGGCGCTGCCGTAGCCGAAGTTGCCCGAGGTGCGCCCGTTCGCGACCATGTAGGTCGCCATGGTCGAGGTACCCGCCGTCGAAGCGACGTACTGGCCCCAGATGATGAAGACAAGGTCGAACAATTGAAGTGACCCGATGATGGACAGGAACGCCCAGGTGCGCAGGGTCGGGCCGAGCAGCGGCAGCGTGATGCTGCGCTGCACCTGCCAGTAACTCGCGCCGTCGATCGACGCCGCCTCGAAGAGCTCCTCCGGGATTCCCTGAAGCCCGGCGAGGAAGAGGATGACGGCGAAGCCGATGTACTTCCAGGAGATGATCAGCATCAGCGACCAGATGGCGATCTTGGGATCTGAGAGCCAGTCGGCCTGGAACGCGCCCAGACCGACACTCTCCAGCAGGTCGTTCACCGCGCCATTGGTCTGGAGCATCAGACCCCAGCCGATGCCGACGATGACCTCGGAGATGATGTACGGAACGAAAATCAGAACGCGGATGAGGGAGCGTCCCCGGATCTTCTGGTTGATGAGCAGAGCCAGAATGAGTGCGATCGGCAGCTGGATGACCAGCGACAGCACGAGGATGATGCCGTTGTGCATCAGCACCTCGTGGAACGCGCTGTCCGCGAAGATGATCACGTAGTTGCCCCAGCCGACGAAATCGGTTGCCGGCCCGTAACCCTTCCAACGGAAGAAGCCGTAGTAGGCGGCCAGAATGACCGGGAGGATCACGAAGCCGACGAAGACGAGGATCGCCGGTCCGGAGAGGACCGCTATCTCCAGGCGCTTCCGCCAGTCTGCAGTTCTTCGGGTGGGGCGCGTCCCGGCCGGGGACGATGCACGAGGTGCACCGTCCCCAGCTTTCTGCGTGCCCGGCAGCGGCCGCGCGTCGGTCAACGACGCAGCGCCTGCGGACTCTTTTCTCATGGTTGCGAGCTAACCCTTAGCCGCTGCCGCGTTGACGCCCGCGACGAGGTCCGCTGCGCCGCTCTTGCCGGCCAGCATGTCGACGACGCCGGTGTTCAGCGCGTTGCCGACGTTCTGGCCGAACAGGGTGTCCAGCCAGACGGTCACGTACGGTGCCTCGTTGTAGGCCTCCAGGATGGACTTCAATGCATCATCGGTCACGACGTCCTGAGCCTCCGTATTGGCCGGAAGCGTGTGGAACGCGTTCGCGTACCCTTCCTGCTGCTCCTTCTGCATGAAGAAGTTGAGGAAGTCGGTGCACTCCTCCTGCGGCGCCTGAGCCGAGCAGGTGAAGCCGTCCACGCCGCCCATCATCGCGCCGGCCGCACCTTCGCCGCCGTCGATCTCCGGGAAGGGGAACCAGCCGAGGTCAGCCAGCGGCTTCTCGTCGGGGGTCAGCGATGCGATCACGCCGGGGTTCCACGCACCCATGAGTTCCATGGCCGCCTGGTGGTTCGCCAGAAGGCCGGCCGAACTGCCTGCTCCCTGCTGTGCGGACGTGGTGAGGAAGCCATCGTTGAACGGCTCGGTCTCAATGAACTCTTCCATCTGCTCGCTCGCGTTCAGCCAGCAGGCGTCGTCGAACGTCTTGGACTCGGCTGCCTTGTCCATGGCGTCCTGCGAGCAGGCCCGCTGAGCGAAGAAGTAGTACCAGTGCGCGGCGGGCCAGGCGTCCTTGGCACCCACGGCGATCGGCGCGATACCGGCGGCCTTGAGCTTGTCCACCGCGGTGCCCAGCTCGGCCATCGTCGCCGGCACGGTGTCGATGCCGGCCTCCGCGAAGAGGTCCTTGCTGTAGTAGATGCCGCCAGGAAGCACTGCGGTCGGCATTCCGTAGATCTTGCCCTCGACCGCGAAGGCACTGAGCACGCCCTCGGGCACCGCCGCACTCGTAGCCTCGTCGATGAAGTCTGTGATGTCCATGGCCTGTCCGGCCGCCACGACATCCACCAGCTTGCCGCCGCCCCGTGCCATGAAGATGTCCGGTGCATCGCCGGAGTTCAGCGCGGTCTGAAGCTTTCCGTCCATCTCCTCGTTCTGGATGGACTGCATTTCGATTGTGACCTTCGGGTTGGCCGCCTCGAACTCGGCGACCGTCTTCTCCCAGTAGGCCTTGCCTTCTCCTGTCGTTGAGTTCTGCCAGAAGGTCAGGGCGACCGTGTCGCTCGAACCGCTGTCGCCGCCACTGGCGCACCCGGAAGCGAGCATGGCGGTGCTCACGGCCAGCGCGAGAATTCCCGCGGTTCGGTTTTTCCTCTTCATTGTGGAAGCTCCTTGGTAGTCATCGGTGACACACGACATTCGTCCGCCACACCCAGAGCTTCCCAGCACGGCATCCATCTTGTCAATCGATATCGATAACGATTTCTAACGGGGTGATTCGGCTCTTGATCTGTTGCCCGGCGCTGTACTGTGAGTAGTGTGACCCTTGATGTCAACCCATCCCCCCCGCTTGGGCGAGTGACGATCGCCGACGTCGCGCGCCAAGCCGGCGTTTCGGTGCCGACGGTGTCGAAGGTCGTCAATCTGCGTTACGGCGTCGCTCCGGCGACCTTCAAGCGAGTGACGGAAGTCGTCGCCGCACTCGGCTATGAGCCCTCGCTTGTGGCTTCGAGTCTGCGTCGACAGCGCAGCAATGTGATCGGCATCCTCGTCTCTGAATTCGAGTCGTTCTCGGTCGAGCTGCTCAAAGGCATATCCACCGCTGCCACCGGGACCGGTTATGAGTTGCTCGCGTATTCGGCCCTCGCGCCGGGCGGCATCAGCGCGGGCTGGGAACGCCGATCCCTCTCGCGCCTGGCCGGCACGCTCATCGACGGCGCCATCATCGTCACGCCCACGTTGCTCATGCCGACGACTTCGATCCCCGTCGTCGCGATCGACCCGCACACGGGGCCGGGCGGACCCGCGACAATCGACTCGGACAACATCGGCGGCGCCCGGGTGGCGACCCGGCACCTCATCGAACTGGGACACCGCCGCATCGCACATATCCGAGGGCGCAGCGACCTGGCTTCGGCCCAGTTGCGTGAGGCCGGTTACCGTGAATCGCTCGAGAACGCCGGCATCCCATTCGACCCGACCCTCGTTCGCGACGGTGGATACCAGGCCGCCCTGACGGCCGACGCGGCTCGTGAACTGCTGACGCGGCCGGATCGACCGACCGCGGTGTTCGCCGCAAACGACATGTCCGCGCTCGGCGTCCTGAAAGTCGCCCGCGAACTCGGACTGCGGGTGCCGGAAGACGTTTCCGTCATCGGATTCGACGACATCCCCGAGGCCGCGAGCTCGACACCGCCGTTGACGACCATGGCCCAGCCACTGCACGACCTGGGGGCACAGGCCCTGCAGATGCTGGTGAAGCTGCTCGACGGGGAAGACGTCCCTCACCATGTCCAACTCCCTGCCAAGCTCGTGGTCCGGGCGAGCACCGGCCCCGTGCCGGTCGAATCCTGACTTCCCATTCGCCCAGCACCCCGATTCGTCGGCTGGATCAACACTCCAGTCTGGAAAGTGACTCTGCAATGATGCCCTCCGCGGCCCTCTCCTCCGCCTCGGCACCCGCCCATCGGCTCTGTACCACCGTCGTGACCGTGACGGATGCGTCCGGTGAGGTCCTGCCAAACACGGAGATCGTCGTCGCCCAGCTGGACCACGCCTTCGGCTTCGGCAACATCGGCTTCGATTTCCTCGGCCTCGCGAACGGCGAGCCTGACGAGATCGGCACCGAGAGCCTCGCCACGCTCTACGCTGACGTCTTCAACACGGCAACGCTGCCGTTCTATTGGGGCCGCTTCGAGCCCACCCGCGGCGCACCGGACACGGCCCGGCTGCAACAGGCCGCAAGGTGGTTCCGCGGCCGCGGCGTGAAGCTCAAGGGTCATCCGCTCGTCTGGCACACCGTGCAGCCCGATTGGCTGCTCGGCCTGCCCGTCGACGAGGTCGAACGGCTGCAGCGCGAACGCATCCGCCGCGACGTCGCCGACTTTGAGGGGCTCGTCGACACCTGGGACGCCATCAACGAAGCCGTCATCATGCCGGTATTCGAAAACGGGGACAACGGCATCACCCCGCTGGCTCGCGCCAGGGGGCGCATCCCGATGATCCGCCTGGCGTTCGAAGAGGCCCGCGCGGTGAATCCTCGCGCCACGCTGCTGCTCAATGACTTCGATCTCTCGAGCGCCTTCGAGTGCCTCATCGAAGGGGTCCTCGAGTCCGGCGTCGAGATCGATGCCCTCGGGCTGCAAACCCACATGCACCAGGGGTACTGGGGTGAGGACGCCATGCTCGGGATGGTCGACCGGTTCGCCCGATACGGCCTGCCGTTGCACCTGACCGAGTCATCTCTCGTTTCCGGCGACCTCATGCCGGCCGACATCGTGGACCTGAACGACTACCGCGTCTCGGAGTGGCCGTCGACTCCGGAAGGAGAGGCCCGCCAGGCGGACGACCTCGAGCGACACTACCGCTCACTCATGGCGCATCCCTCGGTCGAGGCCGTCACCTACTGGGGCATCACCGACGCAGGCGCCTGGCTCGGCGCACCGATCGGGCTGGTGCGCGCCGACGGCACTCCGAAGCCGTCCTACGACGCGTTGCGCGGGCTCGTGAAGGGCGAATGGTGGCTTGCACCGACGACCGCGCTCACCGACGCGCGGGGCAGGGTCTCGGTCGAAGGATTCGCCGGCGAATACCAGCTCGGCACCAGCGCCAGGTTCGCCGCGAGTGAACAGTCAACCCGATTCACGCTGAGTCCTGAGGATCGGCACACTCGCGTCACCCTCCCATCGATCACCTGACCCGGCAGACGCGAAGTCCGGTCACGCGTCAGACACCGATGCGTCCGCGCACAAACCCGGCAGGGTCGTCGAGCAGCCCGGCGAAGGCCAGCTCGGCCGCCCCGACAATCATCAGCCGGGAGCGCAGCTGCGCCCGTTCGAGTAGCACGGCGTGCCCGAGGCTTCCGATTGAGCTCACGCTCACCGCCTCGGCCAGGCGCTCTCGGCCCACCGACAGCAGCGAACCGAGAAAGCCGCCGAGCACCACCATCTTCGGGTCGAACATGTTCACGAAGTCTGAGATCGCCACCGAGAGAAAGTCGATCTGCCTCATTACCTCCCGGAGCACCTGAGGGTCGCGCGAGACGCCGAGGGCGACGTCGAGGTCGTCCAGATCCGCGCGCGGCAGGCCCAGCACCCGGAGCAGGCGCGACATGCTCACCTCGGTCTCCAGGCATCCGATGCGGCCGCAGTGGCATCGCACCCCGTTCGAGTTGACCAGTGTGTGTCCAAGCTCACCCGCGTAGCCACTCGTACCGCGCAACGGGCTGCCGCCGATGATGAGGCCGCCCCCGATGCCGCTCGCACTGCCGTTGAGGTAGACGAGGTCCTTCGCGCCACGGGCCGCTCCGAACAGACTCTCGGCGATGGCGGCCAGGCTTGCGTCGTTGCCGGCGTACACCGGGAAGTGCAGCACCCTGGCGAGGGTGCTGGTGAGGGCGCAGTCCCGCCAGCCGAGGTGCGGCGCGATCAGCACGCGGCCGTCGACCGTGTCGACCAGGCCGGGAACGGCCACGCCGACCCCGGCGATGCGATAGTTCTGCTCGATCTCGCCGCGCATACCGTCGACGATGGCCTTGACCGCGTTCACGGTTTCGGACACGGTGGGAATACGGGCCGTGTCGAAGCGGATGCGGCGAATCACCTCGCCGCCGAGCCCCACCAGCCCCACCGTGATCGCATCGACATCGGGGCTCACGGCGATCGCGGCGATCTTCGGGCTCGGAAACACCTGCAGGCTCGGGCGCCCCACCCGGCCGGGCACATCTTCGGGCTCGCCCTCGAACGCCATTCCGAGCTCGACCAGTTCGGCCACGAGCGCCGAAATGGTGGACCGATTCAGGCCGGTGCGTCTGGTCAGTTCAGCCCGAGAGCATCCGCTCGAATGATGAATCATCGTGAGAATCATCGACAGATTGAACCGGCGCAACTGGTCGTTGCTCGAACCACCCCGTGCGGAGAGGGTGGTCGTGGTCAGCCGGGTCACGACACACCACCTCTACGGTTGGAAGACACCTGACAGGGCCCTGCAAGCGCGGGGCGAAGCTAGCGGCCGCCGCGGCTCTTGTTGAAGATGTCGAACGCGACCGCGAGCAGGAGCACGACGCCCTTGATGGTCATCTGCCAGGCCGCGTCGACCGTGAGGATGGACAGGCCCATGTTGAGCACGCCCATCACCAACGCGCCGATGACGGCGCCGATGACCGTGCCGACGCCACCCGTCACGGCCGCGCCACCGATGAAGACGGCCGCGATGGCATCGAGCTCGTAGTTCTGGCCGGCCGAGGCGACGGCGCCCCCGGCCCGAGCCGTGGAGACCACGCCGGCCAGGCCGGCGAGCACTCCCATGTTGACGAAGATGAAGAAGTTGACCCAGCGGGTCTTGACGCCGCTCATCTTGGCGGCGAACAGGTTGCCACCCATCGCGTACACGTGGCGGCCGAACACGGTCTGGTTGAGCAGAAAGGTGTAGCCGAGAATGAGGGCGGCTAGCACGATCAGGATGAGCGGTGTGCCGCTGTAGCCGGAGAGCAACCAGGCGAAGGCGATGATGGCCACGCCGGCGATGCCGCTCTTGATCCACAGGGTGGCGATCGGCTCGCGGGGCAGGTCGAGCTTGCGCAGGGTGGCGCGGGTACGCAGCTGCTGCACGATCAGGGCGAGCGCGGTGAGCACACCGAGGGCGATGGTGAGCACGTCCCGGCCGCCGACCTCGCCAAGCCAGGCGGGCAGCCAGCCCGCACCGATGGCGGTGAACTCGGACGGCAGGCCGCCAATGGTGCCGCCGGTGAGCAGCACCAGGGTGAGCCCGCGGAAGATCAGCATGCCGGCCAGGGTGACGATGAACGCCGGGATGCCGACGAAGGCCACCCAGTAGCCCTGCCACGCGCCGACGACGGCGCCGACCACCAGGGCGAGAATGACGGCGGCCCACCAGGAGAAGCCCCAGGAATTCATACTGATCGCGGCGACGGCACCGACCATGGCCACCACGGACCCGGCCGAGAGGTCGATGTGGCCCGCGATGATGACGATCACCATGCCGATGGCGAGGATCAGAACATAGGCGTTCTGCTGGATCAGGTTGTTGACGTTGCCGGGCAGAAGCAGGCGACCGTCGGTGAGAATCTGAAACAGCATGATGATGATCACGAGTGCGGCGAGGATTCCATACTGTCTGAGGCTGACCGCAAACTTGGGTTTTGTGCGCTTCATAGGGGTGGTGGTGCTCATCGGGGTCAGTCCTTTCCCGCGGTCATGTAGTGCATGAGTGTTTCCTGGGAGGCTTCCGCCGCGGTGACTTCACCGGTGAGCTTGCCCTCGGAGATGACGTAGATCCGGTCGGAGAGCCCGATGAGTTCGGGCAGCTCCGAGGAGATCACCACAACGGCTTTGCCCTGGGCGGCGAGCTCGTTGATGATTCCGTAGATCTCATACTTGGCGCCCACGTCGATGCCGCGGGTCGGTTCGTCGAGAATGAGAATGTCGGGGCCGGCGAAGATCCACTTCGAGAGCACGACCTTCTGCTGGTTGCCGCCGGAGAGCTTGCCGGTGATCGATGTGACGCTCGGCGCCTTGATGTTCATCTTCTCGCGATAGGAGTTGGCGACCTTGTATTCGCGGTGCCGGTCGATGACACCCCACTTGGCGAGTTTGCCGAGGGCCGCCGCCGAAACGTTCACCGTGATGTCACCGATGAGGTTGAGGCCGTAGAGCTTCCGGTCTTCGGTGGCGTAGGCGAAGCCGTGGCGGATTGCCTCGTCGACGGTGCGCATCTGAATCTCGTCGCCGTTCTTGAAGACGCTGCCGGTGATCTTGGTACCGTACGAGCGGCCGAAGATGCTCATGGCCAGTTCGGTTCGGCCGGCGCCCATCAGCCCGGCGAACCCGACGATCTCGCCGGCGCGCACGCTGAAGGACGCCCCGTCGACGACCTTGCGCGCGGTGTCGACCGGGTGGTACACGGTCCAGTCTTCGACGCGCAGCAGTTCGGCGCCGATCTTGGGTTCACGCGGCGGAAACAGGTTGTTGAGTTCCCGGCCGACCATCGAACGGATGATGCGCGCCTCGGTGGCGTCCGGTCCGTCCATCGAGATGGTTTCGATGGTCTTGCCGTCCCGGATGACGGTGACCTTGTCGGCGATCCGTTTGATCTCTTTGAGCTTGTGGCTGATGATGATGCAGGTGATGCCCTGCCCGCGCAGGTGTTCGATCAGGCCGAGCAGGTGCGCCGAGTCCTCATCGTTGAGGGCGGCGGTCGGCTCATCGAGGATGAGCAGTTTCACCTGTTTGGAGAGCGCCTTGGCGATCTCCACGAGCTGCTGCTTGCCGACGCCGAGTTCGAGCACCCGGGTGGCCGGGCTTTCAGCGAGGCCGACCCGGCTGAGCAGCAGGGACGCTTCGCGGTTGGTCTTGTTCCAGTCGATGATGCCGCGGTTGGAATTCTCGTTTCCGAGGAAGATGTTCTCGGCGATCGACAGGTAGGGGCTGAGGGCCAGTTCCTGGTGGATGATGACGATGCCGTCGGCTTCGCTGTCATTGATCGTCTTGTAGGAGACCGGCTTGTTCTCGAACTCGATGGTGCCCTCGAAACTGCCGGCGGGATACACACCGCTGAGCACCTTCATGAGCGTGGACTTGCCGGCGCCGTTCTCGCCGCAGATCGCGTGCACCTCCCCGCGAACGACGTCGATGGACACCCCGTCGAGTGCCTTCACTCCGCTGAAATCCTTCACAATGTTGTGCATCCTGAGGATGGTCGTGTGCTCCAAGGGCAGCCTCCTGATCGATAGCGCGTGTGTAGATCTGCCGGCCCCGGTGAGGGCCGAGGTGGTCGGCCCCGCTCGCGCGGGGCCGACCGGGGTGTGGGACCGGTTACAGTCCCACGTCGGATGCCTTGATGAAGCCGGAGTCGATCAGCTTGACCTGGATGTCCTCCTTGACGACGACCTCGGGGTCGAGCAGGAACGACGGCACGATCTTCTTGCCGTTGTCGTAGGTCTCGGTGTCGTTGACGGTCACTTCTTCGTCCGCGGCGATCTGCAGAACCATGTTGTAGACCTGCTCGCCGAGCGTGCGGGTGTCCTTCCACACGCTCATGGACTGCTCGTCTTTGAGAATCGCCTTGATGTTGGCCTTGTCGGCGTCCTGCCCGCTGATGATCGGGTAGTCCTCACCGGGTGCGTAGCCCGCCGACTTCAGGGACGCCAGGATGCCGATGGCGAGGCTGTCATTGGGCGAGAGCACAACGTCGACCTTCTCGGATCCGGAGTAGAAGGACGACAGGCGGTTGTCCATCTCGGCCTGGGAGAGGGTGGAAGCCCAGCCTTGGATGCCGATCGAGGCCCAGTCCGCGTTGGACTCGGGCGAGCGACCGCTGGGAACGACGAGCTGACCGTTCTCGACGTAGGGCAGCAGAACGTCCCAGGCGCCGGAGAAGAAGAATTTCGCGTTGTTGTCGTCGGGGCTGCCGGCGAAGGGCTCGAGGTTGAACGGGCCGGCGCCGTCGGCCAGGCCGAGCTGGTCGACGATGTACTCCCCCTGCAGGGTACCGACCTCGTAGTTGTCGAAGGTCGCGTAGTAATCGACGTTCTCGGTGCCGACGATCAGGCGGTCGTAGGCGATGACCGTGGCGTCCTGCGTCTTGGCCTCTTCCAGCGCCGGGCCCAGCAGGAGGCCGTCGATGGCAGCGACGACGAGGATGTTGGCCCCGCCGGCAATCTGGTTCTGGATCTGGCTGATCTGCTGGTCGGTCTTGTTGTCGGCGTACTGCAGGTCGGCGGTGCAGCCGGCCTTTTCGAGCAGCGTCTTGAGCTGCTCACCATCGTTGATCCAGCGCTCAAGGGCGCGGGTCGGCATGGAAATGCCGACGTTGCAGTCGGCAATGGCCTCCACGCCGTCGCCGGCCGGTGCGCCCGTGCCGGAACATGCCGCGAGCGACAAGGCCACGGCTCCAGTCGCCGCTACGGCGATGATCCTCTTGGTCAGGGACATTGGTGCTTTCCTCTCTGAATGCTGCCAGGCGCAGGGGCGGAGATTCCGACTCCTGCTGCAACGAGGTGCACTCCGACCGACCATTTTGCGTAACGCGAAACGGGGACGGACGGTTACCTCGTTGTAAAGCGTGATGCGATGTGGACTCACACGGTCAGGTGTGAAATCCGGTGCAGGGCCAAGCTGTTCGGACCACTCTGCGGGTGAGCCTCCACTCAGTCGCGGACGACTTTGTTCGTGACCAAAACATATCCAATTGGAGAGCCAATTGCCAATTTTTGTCCCGAGATTCCGCTATTTCTGCGCAATCAAGGTGGATTCACTATCCACGCCATACCCTTGTGCCCGGATCGAGCGCCGCAACACAGGCTAATAGTTCCCGCCGGAGGCAAATTCGGATCATTTCCGGCAAACCGTCCCGTTCTGGTCACGATTGATATATGTTTGGGTAATCAACAAATCATCGACGCAGCTGAATCGGAAGTAGTGAAATGACATTGAGTGATGTGAGCCTGACCCCCACCCGCGACGACAAGTTCTCCTTCGGGCTCTGGACCGTCGGCTACAACGGCAGCGACCCGTTCGGCGGCCCCACCCGGCCGCCACTCGACGTCGTCGACGCGGTCGAGAACCTCGCCCGTCTCGGCGCATACGGCCTGACCTTCCACGATGACGACCTGTTCGCCTTCGGCTCCACGGATGCCGAGCGCCAGTCCCAGATCGACCGGGTCAAGCAGGTCTGCGCCGACACCGGCCTGATCATCCCGATGATCACCACCAACCTGTTCAGCGCCCCGGTCTTCAAGGACGGCGGCTTCACCTCGAACGACCGCAGCGTGCGCCGCTTCGCGCTGCGCAAGGTGTTGCGCAACATCGACCTCGCCGCCGAGCTCGGCGCGAAGACGTTCGTAATGTGGGGCGGCCGCGAGGGCGCCGAGTACGACTCGGCCAAGGACATCCGTGCGGCCCTGAATCGCTACCGCGAGGCCGTCAACCTGCTCGGCGACTACGTCACCGATAAGGGCTACGACATCCGTTTCGCGATCGAGCCGAAGCCGAACGAACCGCGTGGCGACATCCTGCTGCCCACGGTCGGTCACGCGATGGCGTTCATCACTACTCTCGACCGGCCCGAGCTGGTCGGCGTGAACCCCGAGGTCGGCCACGAGCAGATGGCCGGGCTCAACTTCGCCGCCGGCATCGCCCAGGCGCTGTACCAGGGCAAGCTGTTCCACATCGACCTGAACGGCCAGCGCGGCATCAAGTACGACCAGGACCTGGTCTTCGGCCACGGCGACCTGCACAACGCGTTCGCGCTCGTCGACCTGCTCGAGAACGGCGGCCTGAACGGCGGCCCGTCCTACGAAGGCCCCCGCCACTTCGACTACAAGCCCAGCCGCACCGAGGACATCACCGGCGTGTGGGACTCGGCCGCCGCGAACATGCGCACCTACCTGCTGCTCAAGGAGCGCACCCAGGCCTTCCGCGCCGACCCCGAGGTGCAGCAGATGCTCGAAGCGGCACGCGTGCCGGAGCTCTCCGCGCCCACCCTGGCAGCCGGCGAAAGCTACGACGACCTGCTCGCCGACCGCGCCTCCTACGAGGACTTCGACACGGATGCCTACTTCGGCGGCAAGGGCTTCGGCTTCGTACGGCTGCAGCAGCTGGCGCTGGAGCACCTGCTCGGCGCCCGCTAACCGGGATCCCGATGCACAGGGCCGGCCACGGTGGCCGGCCCTGTGCCGGGCTCCGGCTGGCCCCATGGCTCACTCAGGAGTCCGTTCCTGTAGCTGACGCGGGAGATCCTCCGGATGCGGCGGCCGGGCCCGCGGTACCCAGGCCCGCGGCATCCGTTTCTCCTGAGTTGCCCACTCCTCGCACCCCCTCGTTGCACCCCCTCCTCACGCCCAATCTCCACGCCCAATCTCCACGCCCACGCCCCACGCCCCACGACGCACGACCCCCGAGCGGAGAATGAAGCCATGACACTGGTTGCCGGAATAGATTCCTCGACCCAGAGCTGCAAGATCGTGATCAGGGATGCCGACACCGGCGCCCTGGTGCGCAGCGGTCGTGCGTCGCATCCGAACGGTATCGAGGTCGACCCCGAGCGCTGGTGGGAGGCGCTGCACGCCGCCCTCGCCGACGCCGGCGGGCTCGCGGATGTCGCCGCGATCTCCGTCGCCGCCCAGCAGCACGGCATGGTCGCGCTCGACGCCGAAGGCCGCGTGATCCGCCCGGCACTGCTCTGGAACGACACCCGCAGCGCCGGTGCCGCGTCCGACCTGATCGCCGAGATCGGCGCCGAAGAGTACGCCCGGCGCACGGGCCTCGTGCCGGTGGCCTCGTTCACCGCCACGAAGCTGCGCTGGCTCCGCGACGCCGAACCTCTCAACGCCGCCCGCGTCGCCGCGGTCGCCCTCCCCCACGACTGGCTCACCTGGCGGCTGCGCGGCTACGGCCCGGCCGACGCGAGCCCCCTCGGGCCGGAACTGGACGAGCTGACCACCGACCGTTCCGACGCGAGCGGGACCGGCTACTGGTCACCCACCACGGGCACCTACGACCTCGACCTCTTCGAACGCGCCCTCGGGCACCGCGCCATCCTCCCCCGCGTACTCGGCCCCGGCGACACCGCCGGCACCACGGCCCCTCTGTCGGATTCGTTCCCAGCGGGAATCGTGATCGGCGTCGGCGCGGGCGACAACGCCGGCGCCGCACTGGGACTCGGCGCGGGCGACGGGGACGTCATCGTCTCCATCGGCACCAGCGGCACGGTCTTCGCCGTCACCAATCAGCCGACGGCGGATGCCACGGGCACCGTCGCCGGCTTCGCCGACGCCAGCGGACTGTCCCTGCCTCTCGTGGCCACGCTCAACGCCGCCCGGGTGCTCGACGCGGTGCGGCTGCTCCTCGGGGTTGAGCACGACGAGCTCGGGAGCCTCGCGCTCAGCGCGGAACCCGGCGCCCAAGGGCTCGTCCTCCAGCCCTACTTCGAAGGCGAACGCACGCCCAACCTGCCGGACGCGACGGCCAGCCTCTTCGGACTCACCCTCACCTCGAGCACCCGGCCCAACCTCGCACGCGCAGCCATCGAGGGGATGCTCTGCGGCCTCGCCGACGGCCTCGACGCCGTACGGGCGCAGGGGGTGGTGGCCGACCGGGTGCTGCTGATCGGCGGCGCCGCGCAGAGCCCGGTCGTCGCGGCCATCGCGGCGCAGGTCTTCGACTGCCCGGTCGTGGTTCCGACCCCGGGCGAGTACGTTGCCGACGGCGCCGCCGTCCAGGCCGCGTGGGCGCTGACCGGCAGCCGCCCGGTTTGGCCGATATCCCTCGCCGCCGCGCCGGAACCGGACTGCCGCCCGCTCATCCGGGCCCAGTACGAAGTCCACCGCGCCCAGGCCTGAGCCGGCTCCGCCCACGGCGCCCGAAGCTGGGGCTCCGCGCTCACAGCCCCCTCACAGCCCCGCTGCACCTCCTCCGGAGACGGACCCTCTAACCTTGGAACTACCTGCCAGTCGCAACGAAACGGTGCATTAGTTCATGAGTAATGTCTACGGCAAGCCTGTCCCCCCCAAGAAGGATCGCCGCGAGATGGCGCGTGAAAGCGCCCGCCAGCTCCGCGAGGAGCAGCAGAAAAAGGAGAAGCGCAACCGCTGGCTTCTGCGCGGCGGCATCGGCGCCGGCCTGATCGCGGCTGCTGTGGTCGTGGCCCTCGTCGTGGTCGGCAGCCAGGGACCTGCGGCGCCGGGCCCGCTCAACATGGCCAGCGACGGCGTGCTGCTCGGCGGCGACGGCACCAACATCGTCCCGGTCGAGACCGTCTCCGTTGCCGCCGACGAGGACCCCATCGCCACCGACCCGACAGCCCTCGGCGACACCGCCAACATCGTGGTCTACGCGGACTACCTCTGCCCCTTCTGCGGCCAGTTCGAAACCACGAACGGCGAGCAGATCGCCGGCTGGGTCGCCGCGGGCACCGCCACGCTCGAGCTGCACCCGATCTCGATCCTCGATCCGGTTTCGGCCGGTAGCAAGTACCCGACCCGGGCCGCCGCCACCGTCGCGTGCGTCGCCAACTATGAGCCAGAGAACGTGCTCGCCCTGAACGCGGCCCTGTTCGCAAACCAGCCGGCGGAGAACACCGAGGGCCTGACCAACGAAGACCTGGTCAGCCTGGCCACGAGTGCGGGCGTCACCGACGAGAAGGTCGCCACCTGCATCACGGAGAACACCTTCGCCGACTGGGTCGGCACCGCCACTCAGCGCGCCCTCGACGGCCCGCTCCCCAACGCCGACATCGAGCAGGTCAAGGGCACGCCCACCGTGCTCGTCAACGGCGTCTCCTACCCCGGCGCCCTCGACGACCCGGCCGCCTTCGAGGCCTTCGTCACAGCGCAGGCCACCGCCGAGTAGCGGCTGGGGTTCGGGGCACCGCGAGGCGCCCCGAACCCCATTCCCGACGCCGCGTCCTCACCCCCGACACCGCCCCACCCCCACGTGCGGTCGCGATCGCCTCTCGCACGAAGGACCACCATGCAGATCCACGGACAGACCGTCGACGCTCAGACCCGCTGCGTGCACTACCGTTCCGACCTCGACATCGTGGCGATCAGGTTTTTCTGCTGCGGGCGCTTCTACCCGTGCTACCAGTGCCACGCCGCCGGTGAAACCCATGCCGCCCGGCTCTGGCCGGCCGCTCTCTGGGCCGAGCAGGCCATCCTCTGCGGAGTCTGCCGCGGCACACTCTCGATCGCCGACTACCGGGCAACCACCGCGTGCCCTGCATGCGGCGCCGCCTTCAATGACGGATGCCGCGCTCACGCCCATCTTTACTTCGACCTCCCGGCAACGCCGGCCTGAGCCGCTGCCGCACGAGCCCACAACCCACGGCAGCCCCCACCACCACCGCAACCGCCGCCGCCGCCGCCGCCCACTTCGGCATCCAGGATCCCGGGTGGGAACCAATTCGACGGAGATTTTGCTGCCCGAAGGCCGGTTTCGACGATTTCGGGGGTGAATCGGCAAAATCTCCGTCGAATTCGTTCAGGGTTGATGCCGCGGGCCACGCAGCACAATGTCGCGAGGGGCGCGACGCCGAGCGCGGCATCCGCAAAACTGAACCGGAGAGGCGGCCTGAGCCGGGCACTTGCCGGCCTGAGCCGGGCCTTCCACCGGCGCCCACCCGCGCACAGGCTCCCGCCGGCACGCAGCGACCCCCGCGCAGACCGCGCAGACCGCGCAGACCGCGCACCCTGAGGAACTTGCGCGACCCTCGCGACTACATCGGGCCGGCGCGCTGCGACAGCCAGGCGTACGGATCCGTCGGGGTGATCCCGTCGATCAGGATCTCGAAATGCAGGTGCGGGCCGGTGCTCTGGCCGGTGCTGCCCACGTTGCCCAGGTGCGTGCCCACGCCCACGGACTCTCCCGCGGAGACCTGCAGCGAGCCGGCCTGGAAGTGCGCATAGACACTGCTTACGAGCTGTCCGTCGATGGTGTGGTCAACGATCGCGTAGACGCCGAAGCCGCCGTTGTCCGTGGCGGAGACCTCACGCACGACGCCGTCCGCAACCGCCAGAGCAGGTGCACCCTCGCCGGGAAGCATATCGAGCCCCTTGTGGAACGTCGAGCAGCCCCCGCAGGGGGCATCGCGCGGACCATAGGGACCGGAGAGGCGAACCGAGCCCGGGAAGGGCCACTGCACGGCCGCATTAGCGGCGGCCGGAGCGGCCGCATCGGCGGCGGTCGGAACCGCAGCAGGGGCGGCAGGCACGGGCTCGGGCTTCGGCGCGTCGGTGACCGTGAAACCGTCGCGCTGCACGGTGGCGGTGGCCGCCGCACTCGGCATCAGGCTCTGAAGCGTCGCTTCGGCGGCGGAGGCATCAGAGGCGGCGGCAGCACGCGCGGTGGGATCGGGCGCGGCGGCATTCGCTGAGGCGTCCGCTGAGGCAACCGCGGAGGCCCGCACCGATGCTTCCACGGCGGCCGGCGGCCGCCAGCTGTAGACGTCGAGTTCCGAGGCCTGCGCGGGAATGCCGAGGATCACCGTGAGCAGTCCGGCGAAAAGCATCGCGAAGCCGCCGGCGGCGGCCTGACGCGGGATCAGGGTGAATCTGGTGGTTCTGGGCAACCTGGTGAGCCTAGGCGTCTGCATAGGCACCTTCCGCCGAAACGCGGCAGTCAGGGAACAGAGGAAAATTGGGCATGGTGAAAGCTCTCGTCGGCGCGGTTACGCGGTTCGGGTGAGGGGGAGCCGGAACCTCACTCAGACGGAGAATGCGCTCACGGCGCAGATCAAATCCCACGGGGAACGACGCTCCCTCAGAGGAAGTGTCCAGGTGCGCCGCACGACGTGGGGCTTCGCGCACAAGGTGTGAGGATATCTCGATATCCTGAAAAAGCAATGGGATTGCGCAGATCGGTGACGGATGTTCCGGCCGGCTGCCCAGGATCGACGCCACGCGCGATCGCCCAAAAGCTCAGCCTTACAGCCTAGCCCGCACGTGCAGCACCGCAAACTCAGCACAGCAAACTCGGAGCCGCGAATTCAGAGCCCGAGCACCCGATCCGCCAGCGTCCCAAGCGCTCCCGGCACGAGCCGGTAGTACGCCCAGGTGCCACGCTTGTCGCGGGTCAGGATACCGGCGTCCACCAGCACTTTGAGGTGGTGTGACACGGTGGGCTGACTGAGCCCGAGGGGTTCGGTCAGGTCGCAGACGCAGGCCTCCATATCGTCGTGCGCGGCCACCAGCGAGACCAGACGCAACCGGGCCGGGTCGGCCACGGCCTTCAGCAGCCGGGCGAGCCGCTCCGCCTCATCGGCGCCGATCGCCTCGCGCGCGGCAGGCGCGCAGCAGGCAGCAGCGGCCGCGGCGGCGGCATCCGTCGCGCCATCTGCGACATCCGAAACACCCGCGGCATTCGTCACGAAATCCCCGGCGACCGCAGCGGTCGACGCCTCAGGCACGGCACGGGTCTCGGTGAACGACATCTGAACAGTATCTCCCATAAATTGACATCCATCGATGCATTGGGGAAGACTCCCTATCGACATCCCTGATTTTATGACCCACCCGCCGATTTTCGTCTTACCTGCTCACGGAGCCACATGCCCTTCCCCGAATCGACCACCGCCCGGCCCACCGCCCCGCCCACCGTGCAGCCGGCTGGCGCGCACAACACCATCGCCCCGGCGCGGCTCGGGGCCGTCGATCGTCTCCTGCCGGTCTGGATCCTCGCGGCAATGGCCCTGGGCCTGCTACTGGCGGTCGTCGCACCCGGCGTCGGCGACCTGCTCGCTGCATTCACGATCGGCTCGGTCAGCGTGCCCATCGCGATCGGGCTGCTCGTGATGATGTACCCGGTGCTGGCCAAGGTTCGCTACACGGATGCCCGCGCAGTCGCCCGCGACCGCCGCCTCCTGGTCTCTTCGCTGGTGCTGAACTGGCTGCTGGGGCCCGCCCTGATGTTCGCCCTTGCCTGGATCTTCCTGCCGGACCTGCCCGAGTACCGCACCGGCCTGATCATCGTGGGCCTTGCCCGCTGCATCGCCATGGTGCTGATCTGGAACGATCTGGCCTGCGGCGACCGCGAGGCCGCCGCCTTCCTGGTGGCCCTCAACTCCGTCTTCCAGGTCATCGCGTTCGCCGCGCTGGGCTGGTTCTACCTCCAGGTGCTCCCCGCCTGGCTCGGCCTGTCCACCACGAGCGCGGAGTTCTCGATCTGGGCGATCACCGTCAGCGTGCTCGTCTTCCTCGGCATTCCCCTGCTGGCCGGCTACCTGTCCCGCCGGGTCGGCGAGGCCACCCGCGGCCGCGACTGGTACGAGAGCCGCTTCCTGCCGAAAATCAGCCCGTTCGCCCTCTACGGGCTGCTGTTCACGATCGTGCTGCTCTTCGCCCTGCAGGGCCGCCAGGTGATCGACCGCCCGTTCGACGTGGCCCTGATCGCCCTGCCGCTGCTGGTCTACTTCGCAGTGATGTTCGCCGCCGGATTCGCCACCGGCAAGCTCACCGGGCTCTCCTACGAGCGCACCACGACCCTGGCGTTCACCGCAGCCGGCAACAACTTCGAGCTGGCGATCGCGGTGGCCATCGGCACCTTCGGCGCCACCAGCGGCCAGGCCCTGGCAGGCATCGTGGGCCCCCTGATCGAGGTGCCGGCGCTCGTCGCTCTTGTCTATGTGGCGCTGTGGCTGCGACCGCGGCTTTTCCCGGGCGCCGGGGCACCGGCATCCGTCGCAGCCGACACCGCCGTAACCGACACCGACAACACCGCCGACGCCGACGCCGACGCCGCCGCCGCCGCCGACGCCGACCCGCTTCCCGACCCGGTCTGATCTCTGCATACCGCCCCGCCGTCCACCCCCGAAAATCAAGAAGGAACCACCGATCATGACCGCAAAGCCCACCGTTCTCTTCGTCTGTGTGCACAACGCGGGCCGCTCTCAGATGGCCGCCGGCTACATGACCGCCCTGTCCGAGGGCCGTGTCGAGGTGCTCTCTGCCGGCTCCGCGCCGAAGGACCAGATCAACCCGATCGCGATCGAGGCCATGGCGGAGGAGGGCATCGACATCGCGAACAACGTGCCCAAGATCCTCACCACCGAGGCCGTCCAGGAGTCGGACGTCGTCATCACCATGGGCTGCGGCGACACCTGCCCGATCTTCCCCGGCAAGCGCTACGAGGACTGGGAACTCGCCGACCCGGCCGGCCAGGGCATCGAGTCCGTGCGTCCGATCCGCGACGAGATCAAGGCCCGCATCCAGGCCCTGCTCGCCGAGATCCTCCCCGCCCAGGTCTAGGTCCGACCCGCCATGAGCGATCTGAGCGTGCGCCGGTCACTGCCCGGACTGGCCTTCCCCGAGGAGTCGTTGCGACGGCTGGCCGCGCACCTCACCGACCGGTTCTCGGGCGTGTTCGGCGCCGAGACGATCGAACGGTACGTGCTCGAGTCGTACACGTCGCTCCTGCGCACCTCGACGGTCACGGCGTTCCTCGTGACCAACACGGGGCGCTACGCCACCGACCGCCTGACCGCTCTGGCCCAGGCAAAGGGCGCGATCGCCAAGGACGTCCCCGAGGTCCTGTTCGTCTGCGAGCAGAACGCGGGGCGGTCCCAGATGGCGGCGGTGCTGACCCAGGCCCTGTCTGGCGGTCGGGTGCACGTGCGTTCGGCCGGTTCGGCTCCGGCCAGGGGACTGAACCCCACGGTGATGGCGGTGATGACCGAACTCGGCCTCAACCTGGACGAGGAGTTCCCGAAACCGCTGACGGATGACGTCGTGCAGGCCGCCGACGTCGTCGTCACCATGGGCTGCGGCGACGCCTGCCCGGTCTATCCGGGCAAGCTCTACCAGGACTGGGAACTGGCCGACCCGGCCGGTCAGCCGACCCCGGAGGTGCGTCGCATCCGGGACCAGATCCGGCACCAGGTCGAGGCCATGCTCACGACCCTCGGAGTCGACCCGCAGCCGCTGCCGCTCCCCTAGCCACTGCCCCTGCCACCCCACCGCCACCGCCATCGCACGTGGGCGCGCGCGGGCAGGCCCGAGGGCGCCGGCCCTACTTGCGCACCAGCTTCGCCACCGTGAACCCGCCGGCGACGACCGTCACGGCCCCCGTCTTCGGAGCCTTCTTGTCAACGGATGCGACGGGCGTGCCGGTCGCATCGAACGCCTGCTGCGCCAGCCGGTAGCCGCGCGGCACGACCACCGTGCGCACGCTCGACTCGGTCGCCGCGCTGACGTACACCGTGGACTCCCCCGCCGAACCGGTCACCGTGATCGTCGAGATCAGCGGTTGGATCAGCAGCGCGTCTACGGATGCCGCCCCATCGGCCATGCCGACGACCGCGGTGTCCGCCCCGGGCAGGGCCTGCTGGAGCGTGAGCGGGAACAGGCGTCCCGGGGCATCCGTGATGCCCTGCGCGCCCGCGCCGCCGTTGCTCGTGCTGCCCAGCGTCGACGTCGCGGACGACCAGGCCGTCGACCCGGAGTCGGCCTCGCCCTGGTTCACGATCGGGAACACGTTGCGAGCCTGGTCGGTGGCGGGAACCGGGATGCTCAGCGAGTCGCCCGTACCCAGCGCCACGTAGGCGCCGCCGGAGAGGTTGGCCTCGCCGGTCCAGGACGACGGCGGCGTGACCACGGACCCGCCGCCCGTGATGGTGCCGGACTCGGCCTCGACGACGCTCAGCCCCACGGTGGAGACGGTCGCGTCGATGCCGAGGGCCTTGACCTTCAGCGACGGATTCGCGTCCAGGGTCAGCATGGTCATCAGGGCGTGGATGGTGGATTCCGCGCCGGAGTTGGGGTTGATCCGGCCGTCGGTTTCGATGCCGTCGATGGCCGTACCGGTTGCCGGGTTATAGGCCGGGGCGCCGTTCGGGTTGGCGCCGAAGAACCAGGCGGCGGTCACGGCGGCGAGGTCGAGCAGCCCCGGGGCGTTCGCGGCCGCGGCGGTGGCGACGAGCCCCTGCACGCGGGAGTCGACGCCGTAGGCGATCTGCGCCTCACCCGGGGTGGGGCTCCAGGCGTTGTCCGGTCCGCCGGCGGCCAGCAGCTGCGGGGTGAACTGGGCGGCGTCCTTGACGGCGGCGCCGAGCAGGTCGGAGCGTCCGAGCACCGTGGACGCGGTGGCGACGGCGGCCGGGGCCAGTCCGCCCCAAGCGTGCCAGAGGGTCTGCGACTTGTTCCACGGCATGATCGCGCCGAAAGGCCACTCGGTGGCGGAGCCGGAGGACATCGCGGCGACACCCTCGGTGAGCCGGGTCAGCGCGGTGCGGGCGGTGTCGTCGTCCGGGACGGCCGTGACGTAGGCGGCGAGGCCGAGCGCGGCCTCGGCGGAGGCATCCGCCCCGCCCGCGATGAGCCAGGCCGGCACATTCACGCCGTCGGCCACGTCGAAGGTGCCGTATTTTGCGAGCGACTGACGCTCGAGGGAGTCGAGCGAGAGGTGCAGGCGGTCCTGCAGGAACGCGGCGAAGTCGGGGTCGGCAGCCTGGAACGCGGCGTAGCCCTCGCCGAGGGCCCACATGGTGCGGGCCACCCAATAGGACTCGGCCGAGTCGCTCGGGTCGGGCAGTTCCACCGGGGTGGCGCTGGGGGTCAGGGTGCCGTCGGCCTGCTGCCAGAGCACCACGTTCCCCGCGTTCGGGCCGGTCGCGGTCTGCAGGTAGGTGAGGGAGCGCAGCGTCTGCACGGCGTGCTCGCGGCTGGTCTCATCACCGGTCTGCTGCCAGTGGCGCAGGTAGACGACCGCGGTGCGGGCGATGTCGTCGGCGTTGTAGGCGCCCTGGCTCCAGTGCCCGGTCGCGGGGTCGAGCGACCCGCCGCCGACCCGGCCGTAACTGCCGTCCGCCTTCTTGTCGGCGTAGGTCCACGGCGCCTGCGCGGTGGGCTGCTGGTCGATTTCGTAGGTGGTGTGCCCGTCGACCGCGGTCAGCGGCACGGTGTCGAGCAGGAATGTGAGGTGGGACAGGTTGGTCAGCGGCGCGGACGCCGCGGGGGCGGGCCGGGTGGCGACGGCTCCGGCCGGTGCACCGGATGCGGCGGATGCGCCGGATGGCGGTGCCGCGGCGGCCGCGGCGGTGCCGGCTCCGAGTAGGAGCAGCGAGACCGCGGCGGTGAGGGCCACGGCTTTCAGAGATCGCGGGCGGGGGGACTGTGAGCGAACAGCGTTGTACGTCATTTCTTCTCTCCTGGTTCAGACTGAACCGGTTTGGTACAGCCAACTAAACCGGTTAAGGCGACGTGAGTCAAGAGAATTGGCACATTGCGTCCCCCATTCGGGGCCGGCTCAGCTTCGCGCGATCGGCACCTTCTTCGGTTCCTCGGCACCCTCGGGCACCGGCACGCGCACCTCGAGCACGCCGTCCCGGTAGGACGCCGTCACATCCTCTTCCTTGATTCCGCGGGGCAGCGCGATGTCGCGCGTGAACGAGCCGTACCGGAACTCGGTCCGGTAGCCGTCCTTGTCCTTGTGCTCGGTCTTTTCCTGCCGCTCGGCCTGGATGTGCAGCACGCCGTCGCTGACCGACACATCGACATCCTTTTCCGGGTCGATTCCGGGCAATTCCGCCCTCACAACCAAGTTGCCGCCGTCGCGGAATTCCTCCACCCGCAGGGCCGGAGCGTCCCAGTCGCCCTCGAAAAAGCGCCGCACCGGCTCCGGCATTTCGAAACGCTCGCGTTTTGCAAGTGCAGCCATGATTCGTCTCCTCCGTGATACCGAATGTTGATCCAGATGCCGCACACAGTACCCCCGGGGCCGGAGTCACGCTCCGGTCAGAGGCGGCGACAGCGGCGACGGATGCCCGCGCAGCAGGTTCCCAGCGACCCCGCTTAACCTGAACGAATGACCGTCATCCTCCAGCGCGAAATCGACGAAGGACGCAGCTCCGCCCACCCGATCCGGCGCTTCCTGCGCCGGAGCCGCGCCTGGGTGGATCAGCACCCTCGGCTGCGTTGGCTCTACCGCACTGTGGTCGGCGTACTCGGCTCCACGGTGGCCGTCATCGGGCTCATCCTGGTGCCCCTGCCGGGGCCCGGCTGGCTCGTCGTCTTCCTCGGCATCGCGATCCTGGGCACGGAATTCCCCACCGCGCACCGCATCTCGGTGGCCCTCAAGCGCATCCTGACTACGGTCTGGGCGTGGTGGCGCTCCCGGCGGGCGCGCGCGTCCGCCGGAGGGTCGACCGCTTCGGCTGGGTCCTAGGCCCGATCCGCTACCCCGCCCGCGGCGCCCGGGCCCGCGGCGCAGTTCGCCCGCACCTGGGCCGGCAGTGCGGTCAGCTTCGCCCGCCGCTCGTCCGTAAGCCCGGCCGGCAGCAGGCCCGGCAGGAGCAGCTCCCACATCTCCTCCACGCGCTGGAAGAGGTCCGCCCGCCCGGTGAGCACCTGGGAGACGGTCTGCACGCCCGTGAAGGCGGGGCTGATGAAGTGCGCGGCGGCCTCTACGTTCAGATCGGCCGAAACGTCGCCTTCATTGATCGCGCGTCGCAGCACCTTCCCGCAGACATCGATCCAGTCATGGAACGGACCGACCACCGGCACCGAGAAATTGGAGGCCTCCATGGTGAGACGGATGCCGGCACTCACCACCGGCTCGTCCCGCACCTGCGCCGCCAGCTCAAAGGTCATCAGGATGAGGGCTTGCAACCCGGGCATCGTGCCGTCCAGCAGCCTCTGACCCAAGCCGATCGAGGCCTCGTGCTGCGCCTCGATCACGGCGAGCGCGAGCGCCTCCTTGGACGCGAAATGAAAATAGAGTGCGCCCTTGCTCACCCCGGCGGCGACTTCCAGTCCGGCCAGGGTCGTACTGCCGTACCCGTGCTCCCGGAAGGCGACCGCCGCACCTCGGATGATCGCGGCCCGCGTTCCGATCGCCCGTTGTTGCTGCGCCATTCCACTCCTCGGTTATTCCGGCTTCCAGCGTAGCGACTGCCCGAACCGGGTCGCACACGGCCCCACGCATCCGTTGTATCGTCTCTGCCTCAATCGGCCCCACTCCGCCTCAATTGGCCCCACAGAAGATACCGTTTGGTATGGTTTAGGGACGAGACGCTGTGACAGGGGAAAAATAGCGTCTCAGGGGGTTCAACAGGGGAGGTCGCAATGATCGACAGTGCAAGCATGGTGCAGATGGCAGCACTCGGACTCGGCGGTCTCGCCGTTCTGGGCAGCGCGGCGCTGATCGCCGCCGCCCTGATACAGATCAGCCGGGCCATCCACCTTCGGCAGGCAGCGCGGGCGAGCTGGGTGCTGGCCGTCGTCTGCGCGCCGGTCTTCGGGGCGGTCGCCTGGTTCGCGGTCGGCAACCGGATCGACGCCGACCAGAGCTGACTGGAGCCGACCGCCGCCAGCGGTCGGCTCAGGTGTTCGGGCGCACGACCAGGACCGGGCACTTGGCGTGCCGCACGCACTGCTCGCTCACGGAACCCAGCAGCATGCCGCTAAGGCCGCCGCGACCTCGGGAGCCGACCACGAGCATCCGTGCGCCTCGGGACACGTCGATCAGGGACTTCAACGGACTGGCGTAGATGGCCCGGTAGGTGACCTTCACGTCGGGATGCTTGGCCACCTCGGCCATCACGGCCTCGCCGAGCTCAACGCGCACCGCGTCGGCATACTCCTCGATCGACGAGACATAGCCGAATTCCCAGTTGGCCGGGCGCGGCGCCGTGTCGATGGACCACGCGCGCACCAGCACGACCGGGGCGTGCAGCTGCTCGGCGAGGTCGAGCGCCACGGTCACGGCGTGATCGGCGTGACCCGATCCGTCGTGTCCGACGACGATGCTGTCGCTGGAAACGGGAGTCTGTTCTGGCTGTGTGTCAGGCATGACCCCAAACTACTCCGGGGGCCCGGGTCGCGACGCGCGCGCTGCTGCGTGTCGGCCGTCGACTCCCAGCCCCTTCCCGCAGTGCCCCGGTAAGGTCTCCCCTATGACGTACCCGGGCACGCCGCGTCGACGACTGACCGCACTGGCGATGGTCGTCACTCTGGCCGTGCTGGGCGGTGGCCTGGCGCTGGCCGCGTCGGTGCACACCGCCGACGAAGCCGCCGCGCCTACCGGATTCGCCCCCGGTGCGATCATCAGCGACTACAACTTCTACAACGCCGACTCTCTGAACGAGGGCGAGATCCAGTCGTTCCTGAGGGAGCGCTCCTGCATCCCCCGCGACGGCTCTCCGTGCCTGGCCGACTACGAGGAGAACACGATCTCCCAGCCGGCCCACGGCGAGGGGCACTGCACCACATACCCCGGGGGCCGCAACGAGTCGGCCGCCCGCATCATCGCGAAGGTATCCGCGGCCTGCTCCATCAGCCCGAAGGTGCTGCTCGTGCTGCTGCAGAAGGAGCAGTCCCTGCTCACCCGGCCGAGCGCATCCGGTTATCTGCGCGCCACCGGCTACGGCTGCCCCGACACGGCCGACTGCGACACGGCGTACTTCGGCTTATTCAACCAGGTTTACCGTGCCGCCTGGCAGTTCCGGCAATACACCCAGGAGCCCGAGCGCGCCTACAAGATCGGAACCGTGCGCGTGGGTTTCAATCCGGATGCGAGTTGCGGGGCGTCCTCCATCACCATCGAGAACCAGGCCACCGCGAACCTCTACAACTACACGCCGTACCAGCCCAATTCCGCCGCGCTGGCACGCCCGGGCACCGACGGCGACGGATGCTCGACGCACGGCAACCTGAACTTCTGGCGGTTCTACAACCAGTGGTTCGGTGCGTCGGAGGCCGTGGGCTATCCCACGGCGTTCAACTCGTGCCTGAACCTCGTCGGCGGCCAGCCCTGCCGCAAGCACGGGCTGTTGCCGACGCCCTGAGCGGTCCCGACGGTTCGCGTTTCCGTGCTGGCTTCTCCGCCGGTTTCTCCGCGCAGAGCGTAATCGCCCCGAGGCCCCGGGGCTCCGCCGAGTCCGGTCGCCCGGCCGGGCGAACACCCGTGACCTGGCACTCTCAACTCCTGGTCAGGCGGCATTCCTGGCCTGAATGTGCGCGCACCGGACGGCGACGGGGCCCGGTGACACACCCGACCGGAACGGCTGGGCAGCCAACCCGATTCCCAGCCCGCACGGACCGGCCCCCCACTCCCGGTACCTAAACTCCTCCGATGACTACGAACGATCGATCGGGTTTTTCGCCGACCGGCCGCCGCAATCGAAAGGATCCACTTTGAACAAGCACACGATCTCCCCGACAGCCGACACCTCCCGCACCAAGCGCGTCGCCCTCGGCGCCGCCTCCGTGCTGACCGCCGGGGCCCTTCTCGGCGTCGGCGCGCAGGGCGCCACCGCCGCCCCTCTCAGCGCCGAGCCCACAACGAGTTTCAGCGCGAGTGCCGGCACGAGCGGGGATTCCGGCGCCACGGCGCACGGCGAATTCCTGGCGTCGCTTTCGGCCGAACTTCGCGCAGACCTTTCCCACGGGCAGAGCGGCAATGTGAAGGCCCAGAAGGTGGCCACCACCCTCTCCGAGCACGCCGAGCTGTTCGACACCCTGCCGGCGAACCTGCAGGCTGACCTGACCGCGCTCACGGACGCTACCGGGGCGACCGACCGGGCCGCCGCCGCCGCCACCGTGCGCACCACCGCGCTGGCCGGCGGCTACGGCGAGGAGGTCACGAAGATCGCCGAGGCCGTGCGGGACAACCCGGAGCACCCGTTGGCCGCCGCCGTGGAGGCCGCCCTGGGCAGTGACCTCGGCACCGCGCCGGGCACCGCGGACACCGACCCGACCGCGGACGCCGGATCCTCGGTGACGGAACTGGCCCTCAAGCTGGCGGACAACCCCGCGCTCCTCGACGAGCTGCCGGCCGACCTGCAGGCCGACCTGGCCGAGCTGAAGAACGCGCCCGCCGCCGAGCAGGAGGCCGCCGCGCAGAAGCTCGAAGGATCCGCCCTCAGCGGCGACTACGGCAGCGTGGTCCAGAAGATCGCCGAGCGGGTCCAGGCGCACGTGGCTGCCGAGGCTGACGCCGGTGCCGACGCCGACGCGGACATTCACCCCGGAAACTAGCACCGCCGCAGCAGAACGGATGCCCGGACGCGCAGTGCGCGTTCGGGCATCCGTCTGCCTTATCCCCCACTCGGGGACTGGCCGCCCGGAGGCGGCGCGGCTATGCTCGCCTCACCCGAGCGGCTGACCCGACAGCTCCGGCAACGCGTTCCCAAGGCAATTCTCATGGGCACCACAGGACCCCGAAGTTTTCGCTTCCCCGCGGTTTTCGCTGCCCCGCCGCTGTCCCCGGCCGGGCATCCGCAGGCCGACTCCCGCGGCGCAGAGCCTGACCGGCGGATGCACGCGCTCGGGGCGTGGGCGGGTCGCTCACGACTCACCATCGCCGCCTGGCTCGTCGGGCTGGCCGTCACCAGCGCCCTGCTGTGGAGCCCCGCCGTGGTCTTCGGGTTCCGCAATCCCTCGGCTCACCTCGTCCTCGACTCGGTCGACGCCTGCGTGGCGTTGCTGGTGGCGTCCCTCGTGTTCGGTCGGTTCCTGCGGCACGGGCGGCTGCAGGATCTGCTGCTCTTCCAGGGTCTCGTGCTGCTGGCCGCGGCGGGCCTGGGCCTGACCTACCTGACCGAGGTGCTCGGCGGAATCCGCGCGGGAACGCTCGACATCTGGCTTCCGCTGGCCATCCGAGTCGTGGGCGCCCTGCTGATCCTGGCCGCCGCCCTGGCGCACACGCGACCGGCGAAACGGATGCTCCGGCGCCGACTGCTGGCGCTGGCCCCCCTCCCCCTGGTGGCCGCGGTCTACCTCGCCCTCTGGACCGGCCGGGACCGGCTCCCCGTGGCGTTCGACCCGGGTTCCGCCCCGGTGTCCGCGGAGAACGCGCTCCTGACGGGCCATCCCGTGCTGCTCCTCGCCCAGGGCGCGGCGGCCGTGAGTTTCTTCATCGCCTCGGTGGCCTTTGCGTCACAGTCGGCCAAACGGGACGACGAACTGCTCCGCTGGCTCGGCCCGGCCTGTGCGCTCGGGGCGTTCGCCCGCCTGAACTACGTGCTCTTCCCATCCCTGTACACGGACTGGCTCTACACCGGGGATCTTCTCCGCACCGGCTGCTACCTGCTGCTGCTGGTCGGCGCGGCGCGGGAAATCCGCACCTACTGGCGGGCGCAGGTCACCGCGGCGGTGCTCGATGATCGGCGGCGGCTCGCCCGCGAGCTGCACGACGGAGTGATCCAGGAGCTCGCCTATATCCGCGCGGAAAGCCACGCCATTCCCGTGGATGTCGCATCCGGTATCCGTATCGTCAACGCCTGTGATCGCGCACTCGACGAGGCGCGGGCGGCCGTGCAGGCGCTCGGACGCACGAGCGATGAGCCGCTGAGTTTCACCGTTCACCGGGCGGCCACGGAGCTGGCCGCGAGGTACGGAATCGACCTGCGGGTCGACCTCGATGAGGCCATCACCGTCGATTCGGAGCAGCAGCACGCGCTGATGCGCATCACCCGGGAGGCGGTGTCCAACGCGGTGCACCACGGCAAAGCCATGGGGGTGCACATCCGGCTCAGCGAGGCCGGGGGCCGTCGGCGCCTCGCGATTGCGGACGACGGGGTGGGGTTCGATGTGCCGGCCGGCACCGACACCACCGGTTACGGCCTGGTCAGCATGCAGGCTCGGGCGCGGGCGCTTCCGGGCACGTTCAAGGTGGAGGCACGACCCGCGGGCGGAAGCGTGGTGACGGTCCAGTGGTAGACGGCACCGGCATCCGCGTCGTCATCGCCGACGACCATGCCCCGATACGATCGCTGATCCGCCAGGCCCTCGAGGCCGGTGGTTGCGAGATCTGCGGCGAGGGGGCAAGCGCAGCGGATGCGATCCGGCTCGCCCTCGATCACCGCCCCGACGTGGTGCTGCTCGATATCAACATGCCGGGGAACGGGATCCACGCAGCCCGGGAGATCGGCCGAAGCCTGCCGGAGACGCCCATCGTGATGCTCACGATGTCGAAGGACGACGACGACCTCTTCGATTCCCTGCGCGCGGGCGCCTCGGGCTACTTGCTCAAGGACACCGATCCCGGCGCCCTGCCGGGTGCCCTGCGGGCCGTGCTGGCGGGCGAGGCGGCCATGGCGCCGGAGCTCGTGCTGCGGGTGCTCGGCGAGTTCCGGGCGCCCGCGCGGCGCCGCTTCCTGCGCCGCTCCGTGGCCGCGGGCAAGCTCAGCGCGCGGGAGTGGGAGGTGATGGAGTTGCTCGCGGAGGGAAACTCCACCAAGGCGGTAGCCGCCCGGTTGTTCGTGTCGCCGACGACGGTGCGGGTGCACGTCTCGGCTGTGCTCCGCAAGCTCGCCCTCACGGACCGCGAGAGCGCCTTCGAGCTGCTCCGTGACGAACGCGGCGAGCGGGGCTCACCTCGGTCGTAGTGCCTGGCGGTCCGCGGTGGCCGGCACAATTCCCGTGTCTGGGGGCGCAGGACGGAAGGCCCCGAGTTCCGCTCGGGGCCTTCCGTGTTCCGCTTGCGCTTGCGCTCGGTGCTTACTTCAGCATGAAGTTGGCACTGATCGTGGAACCGTCCTGGGCGGTCATGGTGACCACGGCGCAGGTACCCGGCTTCTTGGGGGTCTGCCAGTTCTGGATGAACTGCCCCGACGTCGAGTCATACCGCAGGCTCGTGCCGCCCGTGGTGGTGAGTTCGATCGCATCCGTCACCGCGGACGAACCGGGGCAGGTCACGGCCGTGGCGGTGAAGCTCTTGACGGCCGAGACGCTGGTGAGTTCGGCACCGGAGAAGATCTCGAACTTCAGTGGGACGGAGCTGCCGCCCTTCACCGTGTTCCAGACGTTGGCTCCCATATCGACTGGGGCGTAGAAGCCCTTCAGGGTCCAGGCCAGCACCGTGTACGCGCTCCTCGACGTGCTCGTATTGCCGGCCGTGTCGGTGGCGGTCGCCAGGTACGAGTGATCCCCGACTGTGGTGCCGCCGCCGGTCACGACGCAGGAGGCAATTCCGGACAGGGCGTCGGTCGCGTAACAGTTGGGCGCGGCCGGGTTGCTTCCGTACTGGTAACTGCCGGTGGGGCCGCCCAGGAGAGCAACGGTGGGTGCGGTCGTGTCGATGTCGATCCCCGACACGCTCGCGGTCGCGGTGTTGCCGGCCCGGTCGGTCGCGGCGCCCGTCACTGACTGGCCCGCCCCCTCGACCAGGGTCACGTCGCCCGCACAGGTGGCGATGCCGGATCCCGCATCACGGCAGGTGAAGTCGACGACGACGTCCGCCGCGTACCAGCCGGCGGCGTTGGGAGCGGCCGGGTCGAGGGTGGACGAGATGGTCGGGTCGACGGAGTCGATGTTGATCCCGGTCGTCGTCACGGTCGTCGTGTTGCCGGCCTTGTCGGTCACGGTACCCGTCACCGACCGGTTTGCGCCGTCGTGCAGGGTTGTGTCGCCTGGGCACGTGGCGATTCCGGACCCTCCCACGTCCTCACACGTGAAGTGGACGATGACGCCCGCGTCCGTTGTGTACCAGCCGTCGTTGCCCTCGGGGGCGACCGGGTTGAGCGTGTACGAAATGGT
>NZ_SOFT01000002.1:0-43594 GCF_004402645.1 Cryobacterium sp. TMT2-42-4 | reverse complement strand
CGGTCACCCCGGCCCAGGCGGCCCAGCCGGCAGCCCCGGCAGCCCCTGCGGCTCCGGCCCCAGCTGCCCCGGCAGCTCCTGCGGCTCCGGCCCCCGCGGCCCCTGCGGCTCCGGCCCCCGCGGCCCCGGCCCCGATAGCCGGAGCGGTCGACACGGCGCTGTCATTCGCCACCCAGCAGCTCGGCGACCGCTACGTGCTCGGCGGCTCCGGGCCGAACGTCTGGGACTGCTCGGGGCTGACCAAGGCCGCCTACGCGGCGGCGGGCATTTACATTGGCTCGCACTCGGCCACGAACCAGTACCGCACCATGGCCAACGAGGGTCGTCTGGTTCCCTTCAGTCAAGCTCAGCGCGGCGACCTCGTATTCTGGGGTGGGGGCGGCGACTACTACCATGTGGCTATCTACGTGGGCGGCGGCAAGATCCTCGAGGCCCCGAACCCGTCCTCGCCCGTGCGCATCCATGGCATCTGGTCTGCCGGCGACGTGGCTCCCTACGTGGGCCGACCCGGCTGACCGGCGAAACGATCACCGGGTTGTCTGGTGCGTGGGCATCTCGGGCGTGTCTGCGAATTCGTGCCACCACACCACGATCGCGCTCAGGACAGCTCCGTCCCGGTAGGTGAGGGCGGGTTTGTCATCGCACCATTCTGGGGCTGCCAGTGCGTGATTTCGTGGTGTCCGGATCTGGTGAGTGCACCGGCCGCAGCCTTGGATATCGGCTGCGATGGCCTGGGTTGGCGATCCGCAGAAGGTGCAGGGCAGGCCGTGTTCGACGTGGACGTGGCCAAACCCGGGCGCCCGGCAGGCCGGACACTCGGTTGAGAGACGCTGGGCCATTTTTTCTCACAGTGCCCGGATGGCTGCGGCGCGGGATGGTGCCTTGTGGGCGCGGTAGTCCGGACGTATCACAACGGATTGGTGCTGTTTCAGAAGGGCATCAGCGGTGTCGCCGAGGATCTCGAATTAGGTGATGTCTTTGTGGGTGACCGTGTCGTTCTTCTGTGTGCCGTGCAGGATCACGCCTTGGTCCGGGAAGCCGATAGCAGACGCGAACGTGATGGCTTCGCCGGCGCTGACGATGTGTCGTCTTCCGACAACTGGCGAGGTGCTGACGCAGCATGAGGAGCCCGAATTCGGAGGTGAAGGTGCCTTCGGAGGCGAGGCCGAGGGTGGTTCCGGCGATCTGCATGCCGAGTCGGGCTTTCGCACGGGCAGCGTCGCGCGGGCTGAGGGGTCGGGGGATGTCGCCGGCGAACGTTCCGAACTGGTCGGTGTCGAGGCCCTCCGCCGCGGTGACTGTCGCGCCAAGGGCGTTCTGGAACGCGTCGTGGGCGAGCAATGCTTTGCCGTACATCGTGGCGAAGGAAATCGGGCGTCCGGTGTAGGTCGTGCGGGGAAGAGTCATTGAAAGTAGTCGGGCCGGGAGACGTAGGTGTCGGAAACGAACATGACGCCACTGGATGCGCTGAGAAGTTCCTGGACGGCGTCGATCAACTCGTTGGCGTTGTCTCACTGCCGAGATCTCTTCTCGGTTGACTCGACTGCCACCGATCGATCGGGCAATGTGTTCGGCCCGGTGCACAAGGGTCGTCTGCGCCTCCTCGGCAAAGACGGGCCCGCGCGGCGCCGGGAGGGGTGTCACGTCGAGGACGGCTTGGAGGGTCAATCTCACGCCCAGGTAGGAGAGCAGGTCGATGTCACCGATCTTCTCGGCCCTCCACTTGATATGACCGACCCAGCCCGGTAGGAATTGGAGCTCGGTTCGAAGTGTCTCCGTGCGGGCCGTTCGGTGGAGTGACGGGTCCCGGCGGGCCAGAGTTCGCCACACCTGGTAGAAACCGTGCTGCCTGTGGGGCATCGCCCAGAGCGGGTCCGGGTTCAGGTAGGACGACACCCAGGTGGCCAGGTACTCGTCCAGCCAGGGTGCCGATGGCCGCGTTGCGACGGGAGAATTCCACTGCGCGATCTTCATGTCCCGGACCGCCACGCCCACCACGGACACGCTCTTCCCCGCGATCGTGAGCTGTTCGGCGAGTTCGGGAACACGGTGGGCGAGGGCGGCTTCGAGGTCGGCAGTGACGATGCGGCCGCGGTCGGCGTCGTTGAGGTAGGCGTCGCGGGATCGGGTGAGCGTCACGCCCGGGGTGGTGGTGGCGGTCTCGAATGGGCGGGGTTCGTGGCCCGCGAGAGGATTCACGGCGATGAAAGACTCCACAGGCCAGGACGGCACGATGTCATGGGCCGCCGTGGCCACCTGGACGCGCAGAATCAAATTCATGACAATACTCCTGAGGTCACTGGCGGGCGGGGGACAGCGGGCTGGCGGGGGAGGGTGGTCGTCACGGTCCTGGTGTAAATGAGATCACCGAGGTGGAGTAGCCGGTGTGGGTTACGGGAGAGCAGTTGGACCGCGATGAGGCCGAAGGCGGGCAGGGCCATAGCCAGGCGGGGGCGGCGTTGATGGTTGTCACGGGATCCAATGCCGCTGTAAACATCTGCAGGAGGACCACGTATCCGAAGGCCAGCACCACTATTGACGCGGCACCGGTGAGAAGCGTTCGAAGCGTGAAGTCGGTGCTCAAGGCTGTGCCCAAAGTGACGCTGGCGGTCACGGCAACGAACACGAGCAGAGCGGCACTGGCCGTTGACACGGTGGGGGAGAACACCCATTCGGCTGCAGTCAACGCCGCCAACGGCACCAGCACCGACAGCGTCATGGCTGCGGCGAGTGCGAAGGGCGACTGGATCTGTCGGGGTGGGAGGTCCCGGTCGACGGCGTGGTGGCGCACACCCATGCCGGCCCCGAGGGAGAGGGTGGATTTGAATAGGGAGTGGGCGACCAGGTGGAAGATTGCTGCCGCGAACACTCCCAAACCGCAGGCCATGATCATGAACCCCATCTGCGCCATCGTTGAGAACACCAACCGGCCCTTCACATCCGGCCGGACCAGGCGGACCGCCGATGCGTAGACCAGCGTCACGGCGCCGGCCACGAACACCCCGATCATGACGCTCTGGTGCGGCGCGATGGCCGGGGCGAATCGGATCAGCAGGATGGCGCCGGCGTTGACCACACCGGAGTGGGGGCCGCCAGCGTGAACGGTAACCAGCCCTGGAACGGAATCTGGCTTGAGCGGGCTAACGCCGAGACCACGAGCAGCGCAGCACAGCTCAGTTGGAGCGGCACCGGTAACGACTCCGTGACCACACCAAGATGATCCAGGGGAATGTCGCCTCCGGCGGTGACCAGCAGGATGGCGACAGGAACCAGGAAGGCAGCATCGGCGATCAGGAACCGGGATCCGGTGCGCCGGACGCCGTCCCGGGCCTGCGCAATCGGCCGATAGGTCGTCAGGAGAACAACGAGGGCCGCCCCGGCTCCGATCCAGGCCACGGTGAACAGGGCCACCGACCCGGCGCACACCATCAACACGGTGAACCCGGTGAGCAGATTGGCGGCGACGACAAACCAGACCTGTCGAAGGTCACCGCGCAGGTATCGAATCGCGAAGACCTGGATCAGTGCGCTGAGTCCCAGCACCAGCATCGACAAAATCAACGCCAGGGCATCCAGGTGCACGGAGGTAGACCCGAACACCACCTGCGCACTTTGGTGTGGTGCGGCAACGGATGCGATAGCGACCGCGACAGTCACAAGGAACCCGAACCCGACCACAGTCGCTGCAAGGCGGGCCACCCTGTCCCCGCTCACCCCCGGCCAGCCGAGGAGCGCAGCGCTCAGCCCCGCGATCCACGGCGTCAGGGTCACACCACCCACTACAAGCCAATCAACCATCGGCGCCTCTCAAAAGCACGCCTTACAAAACCGGAAAAACATAGCACATGTTGAGTGTCGGGATTTGAGTGTGTCAAGAGGCTCGTCGGGTGGGAGATAATCGAGAGATGTCGACCTGGACGTTTTTGACCAATCACGCCCACGTGTTGTTGTGCGTGGCGGATAACCCGAACGTACGGCTACGCGACGTCGCCGTTCAGGTCGGCATCACCGAGCGAGCGGCGCAACGAATCGTCACCGAGCTGGAGGAAGCTGGCTACCTGGACCGCGAACGCGAAGGTCGCCGCAACACCTACCGGCTCAACACGGCGATGCCGCTTCGGCACCCTCTGGATCGCGATCATCGCATCGGGGAGCTGCTTGCTACCTTCGCCAACACCCGTGACCAGTAACAGGTCCGCGGTCTATCTAGGATCGAGAGTGGGGTGTGTGTATCTCGTGAGCCGTGCGGGCTTGGCCACCACCACACCTGCCTTCATCGACATCCCTGCCAATTGAGGGCATGGTGTGGCGGGACATCGGCGGGATGATCTCCGGTCTGCGCGTGATCTAGGCCCGGGACGAGTCCCGGCGGCCCGCACTCACGCCCGCCCGCCCGCACGGCACCACGGGGCACGGGTCGAGTCTGCCGAAAACCCTCACCGGACTACAGGTGACGCGTCTTAGTGGCCCTCTTCCGCCAGTTTCGTGAGGCCGTCGCGCACGATCTGGTCGGCCTCCGCGGCGTCGCCCCAGCCCTCGGTCTTGACCCATTTGCCGGGTTCGAGGTCTTTGTAGTGCTCGAAAAAGTGCTCGATCTCCTTGCGGGTGTACTCCGGGATGTCGGTGACGTCCTGGATATAGTCCCAGCGCGGGTCGTCGGCGGGAACCGCGATGACCTTCGCGTCTGAGCCGCCATCATCCGTCATATTGAACACGCCGACCGGGCGAACCGACAGGCCGACCCCTGGGAACAGCGGAAACTCGATCAGGACCAGGACGTCGACCGGGTCGCCGTCGAGTCCCAGGGTGTTCTCGAAGAAGCCGTAGTCGGTCGGGTACACGAAGCTCGTGTAGAGAACCCGGTCCAGGTACACCCGCCCGGTCTCGTGATCGACTTCGTATTTGTTGCGGCTCCCGCGAGGGATTTCGATTACTGCGTCGTATGCGGCCATGGCCTGGTCTCTCCCTTGTTCACAGTCTGTCGATAACGTTACTGGATGGAGTCCCCACGCCGCCCGAGGCTCACCCCGGCGATCGCCGATGTGCGCCGCCATGTTCGCACCCTGCTCATCGAGGCCGGGCCGGCCCGCGGCGGCGGCCTGGTGCTGGTCGGCCTCAGCGGGGGAGCCGACTCGCTCGCCCTGGCCGCAGCCACGGCTTTCGAGGCGCCGCGCGCGGGCCTGCGCGCCGGGGCGGTCATCGTCGACCACGCACTGCAGGACGGTTCGGCCGGCGTCGCGGCGGCCGCGGCGGGGCAGGCGCGGGAACTCGGCCTCGACCCGGTTCTCGTTCTTCGGGTCACGGTCGACCACGGCACGGATGCCGGCGGTCCGGAGGCCTCCGCCCGCACCGCTCGGTACGCGGCCTTCGACCAGGCGCGGCGGGAGACCGGCGCGAGCCACATCCTCCTCGGGCACACTCTCGACGATCAGGCCGAGACCGTGCTACTCGGCCTTGCCCGGGGATCGGGCCCCACAAGCCTGCAGGGAATGAAGCCGGTCGGCGGGCCGATTCTGCGGCCGCTGCTGGGCATCCGTCGCGCCCGGACCCGGCAATTCTGCGTGGATGCCGGCCTGCACCCCTGGCAGGACCCGCACAACGACGACCCCCGCTTCCAGCGGGTGCGGGTACGCCAGACCGTGCTGCCCGTACTCGAGCGGGAGCTGGGGCCCGGCGTGGCCGAAGCGCTCGTGCGCACGGCCGGGCAGCTGCGCGAGGACTCGAGCGCGCTCGACGACCTGGCCCGTGGTCTCAGCGAGCAGCTGAGCGAACCGCTCAGCGACCCTGCCGACGGCGCCGGAATCCGGCTGGACGCGAGCCGGCTGGAGGCGAATCTGCCCGCGGTGCGCCAGCGGATCATCCGGTTCTCGGTCGAACGGGAGTTCGGGGTGTCCCTGGAACGCGTGCACACGCTGGCCGTGCTGCGCCTGGTCACCGACTGGCACGGGCAGAAGCCGCTAGACCTGCCAGGCATTAGAGTTATACGGCAGGACGGTTGGCTGATTTTCACCGCGCCTGGACACGCCCCGAGCAAAGGACCCTCCCGCTCCCATGGAACCCCGCGACATTGAAGGCGACCTCACCGAGATTCTGATCGAGGAGGAGCAGATCCGCACCCGGCTCGCAGAGCTGTGCCGCCTGATCGAGGCGGACTATGCCGGCAAAGATCTGTTGCTGGTCGGCGTGCTCAAGGGAGCGGTCATGGTCATGGCCGATCTGGCGCGCGAACTCGTGCACCCGATCACGATGGACTGGATGGCGGTCAGCTCCTACGGGTCCGGCACGCAGTCCAGCGGCGTCGTGCGCATCCTGAAGGACCTCGACACCGACCTGCACGGCCGCAACGTGCTCATCGTCGAGGACATCATCGACTCCGGTCTGACGCTCTCGTGGCTGCTGTCCAACCTGAAGTCTCGCGGTCCGGAATCCGTTGAAATCTGCGCCCTGCTACGTAAGCCGGATGCCGCTCGCGTCGACATCGACGTGAAATACCTCGGTTTCGACATCCCGAACCAGTTCGTCGTGGGCTACGGTCTCGACTTCGACGAACGCTACCGCAACCTGCGCTCGGTGGGCGTTCTCGCTCCGCACATTTACAGCTGAGCCTGGTAGCGCTTTGGGCGAACACACGGTCTTCGTCCAGCGCGGTCACGGTAGCCTGTGACCACGATGAACGTCAAGAAGCTACTGCGCGGGCCGCTCCTCTACATTCTCCTGGCGATTGTTGCTGTGTGGGTAGGGTCGAGTCTCATTACCATGTCGGGATTCAAAGAGATTCCGACCCAACAGGGACTGGAGTTCCTGAAAGACGGGAAGGTCTCCGAGGCCACGATCGTCGACGGTGAGCAGCGCGTCGATCTCACCCTGACCAAGGCGGATAAGGACCTCGGTAGCGAGGTCCAGTTCTACTACGTCGCCCCGCGCGGCGAAGAGGTCATCACGGCCGTCACCACTGCCAATCCGGCCGACGGCTTCACCGACGAGGTGCCGAAGTCCAGCTGGTTCCTGTCGCTGCTCGGCATCATGCTGCCCCTGCTCCTGATCGGCGCGTTCTTCTGGTTCATGCTCGCCGGCATGCAGGGCGGCGGCAACAAGGTGATGCAGTTCGGCAAGTCGAAGGCCAAGCTGGTATCCAAGGAGAGCCCCCAGGTGACGTTCGCGGATGTCGCGGGCGCCGACGAGGCCATCGAGGAGCTCGAGGAGATCAAGGAGTTCCTCAAGGAGCCGGCGAAGTTCCAGGCCGTCGGGGCACGCATCCCCAAGGGCGTTCTGCTCTACGGCCCTCCCGGAACCGGAAAGACGCTCCTCGCCCGGGCCGTCGCTGGCGAGGCCAGCGTGCCGTTCTACGCGATCTCGGGCTCCGACTTCGTGGAAATGTTCGTCGGCGTCGGCGCCAGCCGCGTGCGCGACCTGTTCCAGCAGGCCAAGGAAAACGCCCCGGCCATCATCTTCATCGATGAGATCGACGCCGTCGGCCGTCACCGCGGAGCCGGTATGGGCGGCGGGCACGACGAGCGCGAGCAGACCCTTAACCAGCTGCTGGTCGAGATGGACGGCTTCGACGTCAAGGCGAACGTCATTCTCATCGCGGCCACCAACCGGCCCGACATCCTCGACCCGGCGCTGCTGCGCCCCGGCCGCTTCGACCGTCAAATCGGCGTGGACGCGCCCGACATGCTCGGTCGTAAGCGCATCCTGGAGGTGCACTCCAAGGGCAAGCCGATGGCTCCCGGCGTCGACCTCGAGGTGCTGGCGCGCAAGACGCCCGGCTTCACCGGCGCCGATCTGGCCAACGTTCTCAACGAGGCCGCGCTGCTCACCGCGCGTTCCAACGCGCAGCTGATCGACAATCGCGCCCTCGACGAGGCCGTCGACCGCGTGATGGCCGGCCCGCAGCGCCGCAGCCGTGTCATGCGAGACAAAGAGAAGCTGATCACCGCGTACCACGAGGGCGGCCACGCGCTCGTGGCGACCGCGATGCGCAACACCGACCCGGTCACCAAGATCACGATCCTGCCCCGTGGCCGCGCCCTCGGCTACACGATGGTGATGCCGGTCGAAGACCGCTACTCCGTCACCCGCAACGAACTGCTCGACCAGCTCGCCTACGCCATGGGCGGGCGGGTGGCCGAGGAGATCATCTTCCACGACCCGACCACCGGCGCCTCGAACGACATTGAGAAGGCCACTTCCACCGCGCGCAAGATGGTCACCGAGTTCGGCATGAGTTCGGCCGTCGGCCCGCTCAAGCTCGGGCAGGGTTCCGGTGAGGTCTTCCTCGGCCGCGACATGGGCCACCAGCGGGACTACTCCGAGCGGGTCGCCGAAAGCGTCGACGCCGAAGTGCGCCAGCTGCTTGAAGACGCGCATGACGAGGCCTACCAGGTGCTGATCACGAACCGGGCCATCCTCGACGAACTGGCCGCCGAGCTGCTCGAGCACGAGACGCTCGACCAGCACGCGCTGGCCGCGCTCTTCACGGGCGTCGTCAAGCTGCCCCCGCGTCCGCAGTGGCTGTCCAGTGACAAGCGTCCGGTCTCCGACCTGCCGCCCATCGCGATGCCGACTCCCAAAGCCCTCATCGAGAGCGGTGTCGCCGATGGCAGTGCCGCTGGCGAGACCGCCGCGAGCACTCCGGCCCGCACTCCGGCCCGTACCCCTCGCCCCGCCACCGCGTAGGCCCCCGGGTGGCAGTGGACAGGGTGCGGATCGAAGCCGCGGTCGCCGAGATCCTCGCCGCAATCGGCGAAGATCCCGCCCGTCCGGGCCTCAGGGCGACCCCTCGCCGAGTGGCCGAGTCCTACGGTGAGTTCTTCGCCGGGATGGCGGTGGACCCGGTCGACCACTTGCGCGACACGATCCCGGTGGGCCCGCACACGGGTGAACTGGTGCTCCTGCGCGACATCGCCTTCCGCTCCGTCTGCGAACATCACCTGTTGCCCTTCCTCGGCATCGCCCACCTTGCCTACGTGCCGAACGAACGGGTCGTGGGTCTGGGCAAGCTGCCGGCCGTCGTCGACACGATCGCCGCCCGGCCCCAGATGCAGGAACGCCTGACCGAGGAGATCGCCGAGGCGCTCCAAATCGGGCTCGCACCGCTCGGCGTACTGGTCGTGCTCGACGCCGTGCACGGCTGCGTGACCGCACGCGGTTCGCGCCAGACCGCCAGCTCGACCGTCACGATGGCCAGCCGCGGGTCCCTCGCCGAACCCGTGAAACGCGCCGAGATCATGGCCCTGATCGGCTCCGGCCGGTGACCCGGCCGCGCACCCTGATCATGGGGGTGCTCAACGTCACACCGGATTCCTTCAGCGACGGCGGCCGGTGGGCGTCGACGGATGCCGCGATCATCCACGCCCTCGACCTGCAGTCCCAGGGAGCCGACCTGATCGACGTGGGCGGCGAGTCCACGCGCCCCGGCGCCGGCCGGGTCGCGCCCGCCGAGGAGCAGTCCCGGGTGCTCCCGGTGATCAGCGAACTCGCCCGGCAGGGGCTCTCGATCAGTGTCGACACTCTCAATTCGAGCACCGCGGCCGCCGCGGCCGCCGCCGGGGCGCAGATCATTAACGACGTCTCCGGCGGCCTGGCGGACCCGCTGATGGCATCCATCGCCGCACGCAGCGGGCTGACCTACGTCGCCATGCACTGGCGGGCGCACGCTCCGACGATGGACGACCTCGCTGTCTATGGCGACGTCGTAGCCGAGGTGCGGGCCGAGCTGGTCGCGCGGGTCGACGTGCTCACCGCGGCTGGCCTGCCGCCGGAGAAGATCGTTCTTGACCCGGGGCTCGGCTTCTCGAAGCTGCCCGAGCACAACTGGCGTTTGCTGGCCCACCTGGACGTCTTCGCCGACCTGGGGTTCCCGGTCATGGTCGGTGCCTCTCGCAAGCGGTTCCTCGCCGGGGTGCTCCCGGCCGACGCGGGCGTGCTGGAACGCGATCTGCCGACCGCCGTGGTCAGCGTGCTGGCCGCGCAGGCCGGCGCCTGGGCGGTGCGCGTACACGACGTCGCGGCGACGCGAACGGCGCTGAATGTGCTGGCACTGGCGGATTCCGCCAGAATGGGACAATGAGAAGCGACTCCATCACGCTCACCGGCCTGCGGGTCAACGCGCACCACGGCGTCTACGACTTCGAGCGGGAGAACGGACAGGACTTCGTCATCGACGTGACGGTTTGGCTCGACCTGCGGCGTGCCGCCGCGAGCGACGATGTGACGCAGACCATCCACTACGGCGAGCTCGCCGTGGAGGTGACGGATGCTGCCCGGCACAACCCGGTCGACCTGATCGAAACCGTCGCCGAGCGCATCGCCGCCGCGGTGCTGGCGCACGACGCCGCCGACACGGTGCAGGTGACGGTGCACAAACCACAGGCACCGATCGCCGTACCGTTCACGGATGTCGCGGTGCAGATCCTGCGGACGCGCGCATGACAGACGGGACCCCGGCGCTGCTCGCCCTGGGCAGCAATCTCGGCGACCGCATGGCCACCCTCACCGCGGCGATCGACGCGCTGGAGCGGGAGCCCGGGCTCGAGCTGACCGGCGTTTCCCCGGTCTACGAGTCCGCCGCGGTGAAGGTCGGCGGCGTCGACGACGAGGCACCGCGCTATCTGAACCTGGTGGTCGGCATCCGTTACACCGGGCACCCGCACACCCTGCTCGACGCAGTGAACGCCATCGAGAAGGACCACGGTCGGGTGCGGGTCGAACGTTGGGGCGACCGCACCCTCGACATCGACATCATCGTCTTCGGAACGGCCTCGCTGCACGACGAGCGCCTGACCATCCCGCACCAGCGGGCCGCCGAGCGCGACTTCGTGCTGGCCCCGTGGTTGGACCTCGACCCGGCCGCAGTGCTGCCGGGCCGCGGCCCGGTGCGCGCGCTGCTCGGCGCGATCAACACCACCGTGCAGCGGTACCCCGCACTGCCGTCCGCGGGCGGCAACCGGTGAAACGTACGCAGCCGTCGGCGCTGATCGCCCTGGGTCTGGCCGGCCTGGTCGTCGTGTTCCTGCTCGAGCTGGCCGCCGCGTCCGGCGGCTCGGCGATGTTCCTGCCCCCGGCCACCCTGCCGATCGCGCTGATCGCGATCGGGATCGGCGTCCTGGCGCTGGCCTGGCCGATCCGTCAGGCCATTCGCGGCTCGGTGCGGAAACACGTCAACCCGTTCCTGGCCATCCGGGTGGCACTGCTGGCGAAGGCGTCGGCGCTGAGCGGGGCGCTGCTTCTCGGCGGCGGACTGGGAATCGTGCTCTACATCCTGACCCGCTCGGTCGTGCCGGCGGTAACATCGTTATGGCCTGCAATCGGGACGGCGGTAGGCGCCGGGATCCTCCTGACCCTGGGGCTGGTGGCCGAGCACTTCTGCACGCTTCCCCCCGATGACGACGATCAAGAGCAGGGAGAAGTGCGTGCCTGACGCGGCTGTAGGACTGGACCTCCCCGACGTGGAGGAGTGGAAGCGCGTCTCCCCGCGTTATGTGGTGGTGGAGACGGTCGGCACGATCGTCTTCGGGCTGGTGCTCACGGCCATGGCCGCGGCGGTGTGGCTGCTCCTCGACGTGCAGTGGGCGCTCTACGTGATCGGCGCGATCGTGTTGATCACCGGGGCCAGTGTCGCCTTCGAACCGCGCCGGGTGCGGGCCATCGGCTATCAGCTGCGACGCGACGACCTGCTCTTCCGCCGGGGCATCATGTTCACCCGGTTCGTGTCCGTTCCTTACGGGCGGATGCAGCTGGTCGATATCACGCGCGGCCCGATCGCGCGCTGGCTGGGTCTGGCCGACCTCAAATTCGTGACCGCGGCGGCCTCGTCGGGGGTGCTCATCCCGGGGCTCGCCGAGGCTGACGCGGAGAGCCTGCGCGACCGGCTCGTGGAGCTGGCCGAGAGTCGCCGGGCCGGGCTGTGACCACGCTCGCCGACGGGGAATGGCACCGGCTGCATCCGGCCAGCCCACTGCTGCGCGGCGGCATCTTCATCGTCGCCGTTCTCGGCTTCATCATCGCCAACCTCCGCGAGCGGCTGATCGACGTCTTCTTCGGGGTGCCGAGATACGGCGGGGACCCGATTGACGCGATCCTCGAGCGCGGCGTCGTCGGCTGGGCGCTGATCGCGGTCGCGGTCGTGCTTGTGCTGATCCTGGTGGTCTTCTACCTGTCCTGGCGCATGCACACGTTCCGGGTCACCGGGGAGGTTGTCGAGGTGCGCAGCGGGATGCTCTTCCGCAGCAACCGCCGGGCCCGCCTCGACAGAATCCAGGGCGTCAACATCGTGCGCCCGTTCATCCCTCGCCTGATCGGCGCCGCGAAGCTCGAAGTCAGCGTGGCCGGTCAGGACGCCAATGTGCAACTGGCCTACCTGGGTTCGACCCTGGCGGACCAGCTGCGACGGGACATCCTTCGCCTCGCGTCCGGACTGCGGCAGCAGCCCATTTCCGCCCCGGATGCCGCACTGGCCCAGGCCTCCCGTCCCGGTCTCGCTCCCGCGTCACCCCACTCTCCCGCGACCGCCGTCGCCGACCGGGCCCGGGACCTCTTCGCGCCCGAGCTGGACCCCGACGCCGCCCCGCCGGAATCGGTGGTGCGGATTCCGCCCGGGCGGCTGATCGGATCCGTCGTGTTCAGCGGCTTCACGGTCTTCGTCGTGCTCTCCGGAATCGCCCTGATCGTCAGCGTGACCGCCGGCGGCAGCGACTGGCTGCTCGTAGCCTTCATCCCTACCCTGATCGGCAGCGTCAGCTTCTATTTCACCCGGGTCACCAAGTCGCTGCGCTACAGCATCGCCGGCACCCCCGACGGCGTGCGGGTCGGCTTCGGGCTGCTCACCACGAGCAACGAGACCCTGCCGCCGGGCCGGATCCACGCGATCGGTGTCTCGCAGCCGTTGCTCTGGCGCCCGTTCGGCTGGTGGCAGGTGCGCATCAACACGGCCGGTCACTCCAGCACCCAGGGTGCCGCCGGCGAGGCCAACACCACAACCCTCCCGGTGGGCACGCTCGCCGACGTCGCCCGGGTGCTCGAATTGATCCTGCCCGGGTTCGACTCGGCGGAGCAGCAGGCCCTGATCGAACGGGGCCTCCGCTCGAAGGGCGGTGACGACGGCTTCACGAACGCGCCGCGCCGGGCGGCCTGGCTGCATCCGTTCTCGTGGCGCCGCACCGGCTACACCGTCGTGGGCGGCATCGCCCTGCTCCGGCGCGGCGTGATCTCGCGGGAGCTGGTGTTGGTGCCGCTGGCCCGGTTGCAGAGCGTCGCCATCTCGCAGGGCCCTGTGACCCGGATGCTGCGCCTCGCCTCCGCCCGGCTGCACACCGTCGCCGGGCCGGTGTCCGCCTACCTCGGAGTGGTGGCCGCCGCAGAGGCCCTGGTTTTCTTCGACCGGATCGCCTCCGGGGCCATCGTGTCGGCCCAGTCCGACACCAGCCACCACTGGAACCAGCCGATCCAGGGCCAGCCGATCCAGGGCCAGCCGATCCAGGGCGAGCCGATCCACGGCCAGCCGACCGCGGCCCAACCCACCTGGAAAAAACCGAACGGAGTCACCGAATGACGCCGCGTCCCGGACGGCTCGGAATCGGCATCATCGGTGCTGGCCGGGTCGGCCCCATCCTCGGCGCCGCCCTCGCCGGCGCGGGCCACGCGATCGTCGGGATCTCCGCCATCTCGCAGTCCAGCCGCGACCGGGCCGAGGCGATTCTTCCGGGCGCGCCCATCCTCACCGTTCCCGAGATCGTCGAGCGCAGCGAACTGGTCATCATCGCCGTCCCCGACGCCCAGCTCGAGAGCCTCATCAGCGGGCTCGCGGCCACCGGAACCTGGCAGGCCGGCCAGCTTGTGTTGCACACCTCGGCCCGGTTCGGCACCGCGGTGCTGGCCCCGGCGCTGGCCGGTGGCGCGATCCCGCTGGCCATCCACCCGGCCATGAGCTTCACCGGCACCAGCATCGACCTGGCCCGCCTCGCCGACAGCTACTTCGCGGTGACGGCGCCCACACCGGTGCTGCCGATCGGGCAGGCGCTGGTCGTGGAGATGGGCGGCGAGCCCGTGATCGTCGCGGAGGCCGACCGGGCTGCCTATGCCGAGGCCGTTGCCACCGCCACGGCGTTCTCCACCTCGATCGTGGAGCAGGCCACCGGGCTGCTGGCCGGCATCGGTATCGAGCATCCGGGAGCGGTGATCGCGCCGCTGATGCGCTCCGCCATGGAGAACGCGCTGGCCCGCACCAGCCCCGACCGCCTCGACCTTTCCCAGCTCGACGAACTGGAGTCGCTCGACACCCGCGCCCAGGACGATTTCGACGAATGACACAACCGCAACACACCGGAGGACGAGTGAACGTGCTCACCAAACCAGAAGTCATCGGCACCATCGAGGAACTGCGGAGCCGCCTGACCGACGCGCAGAGCCGCATCGAGAGCGAGCGCGCCGAGCGTGGCGAGGCCGGCGGCACCCCCCGCGTCGTGTTGGTCCCGACCATGGGGGCCCTGCACGCCGGGCACCTGGCCCTGGTGCGCCGGGCCCGCAGCCTCGGCGACATCGTCGTGGTGTCGATCTTCGTCAACCCGCTGCAGTTCGGCGTCGGGGAAGACCTCGGCAGCTACCCGCGCATGCTCGAGGCCGATGTCGCGGCTCTCGCCGCGGAGGGTGTGCCGTTCGTATTCGCGCCAACCAGCCAGCTGATGTACCCGGACGGCGCCGCTTCCACCCGGGTTGTCGCCGGCGCGGTCGGCAGCCTCTTCGAGGGCGCTGCGCGCCCCGGGCATTTCGACGGCATGCTGACGGTGGTCGCGAAGCTGTTCAACATCGTCGGCCCAGACGTGGCCGTGTTCGGGCAGAAGGACGCGCAGCAGGTCTTCCTCGTTGAACGGATGCTGGCCGACCTCGACTTCCGCACCCGCATCGAGATCGTCCCGATCGTGCGCGAAGACGGCGGCCTCGCCCTCTCCAGCCGCAACCGCGCTCTCGAACCGGCTCAGCGCGCCGCAGCCCGGGCGCTGTCCGCGGGGCTCGAGGCCGGCGCATCCGTCGCCGCCCAGGGTGTCGGCGCCGCTCTACAGGCCGCCCACGCGCGGATCGACGCCCAGACGCTGGTTAAACTGGACTATCTCGTTGTCGTCGACCCCCAGACCTTCCTTCCGGTCGGGGGTGAGCATCACGGCCCGGCCCGCATGCTGGTCGCCGCGCTGGTCGGTCGCACCCGGCTGATCGACAACGTGGCCCTGGACCTTCCCTAGGTCGCAGCACCCGCCCGAGCGTCACCAGCCCAACCTTTCATCAACACGTCGTCACATCAATGAGCACGCGCGGGAGCGCCGGGCATCGCCCGGCCGCCACCTGCCACGGAGAACCGCATGAGCGAGCAGAACCCAGCACCGACCGAGGCCGAAATCGTGGCCGCCGCAGCGGCGGAGGCCGAGTCCAACGAGCAGAAGGTCGTGCGCCTGGCCAAGCGTGACCGGTTGAACGCCGCCGCGACCAGTCCCGCCGGCGGCGCCTATCCGGTGTCCGTGCCCGTCACCGACACGATTCCCGCCGTGCGCGCGCAGTTCGGCGACCTCGAAGCGGATGCCATCACCGGCGTTACCGTCGGCCTCGCCGGCCGCGTCGTGCACCTGCGCAACACCGGCAAGCTCTGCTTCGCCAGCCTGCAGTCCGGGGACGGCAGCCGCATTCAGGCCATGATCTCCCTGGGGGCGGTGGGTGAGGAATCCCTCGCCGATTGGAAAGACCTCGTCGACCTCGGCGACCACCTCTTCGTCTCCGGTGAGGTCATCTCCTCCCGCCGCGGCGAGCTCTCCGTCATGGCGTCGGAGTGGAAGGTCGCCGCCAAGGCGCTGCTGCCACTGCCGAACCTGCACACCGCGCTCAGCGAGGAGACCCGCGTGCGCAGCCGGTACCTCGATTTGATCATTCGCGAGCAGGCCCGCCGCAGCGTGATCCAGCGCTCGCAGACCGTCGCTAGCCTGCGCCGCACCTTCACGGAGCTGGGCTTCATCGAGATTGAGACGCCGATGTTGCAGGTCATGCACGGTGGCGCATCCGCTCGCCCGTTCACGACCCACAGCAACGCGTTCGACACCGACCTCTACCTGCGGATCGCGCCGGAGCTGTTCCTCAAGCGCGCCGTGGTCGGCGGCATCGACCGGGTTTACGAGATCAACCGCAACTTCCGCAACGAGGGCGCTGACTCCACCCACTCGCCGGAGTTCGCGATGCTGGAGGCCTACGAGGCTTACGGCGACTACAACTCGATCGCCGACCTCACCCAGAAACTGATTCAGGATGCCGCGTTCGCCATCGCCGGCTCGCACGTGGTGACCTGGGCCGACGGCACCGAATTCGACCTGGGCGGCGACTGGGACCGCATCGGCATGTACGACAGCCTGTCCGCGGCCGTCGGCTACGCGATCTCGCCGGCCACCCCGCTCGCCGACTTGAAGGTGCTCGCCGACACGGAGGGGCTCGATATCGACCACCCCATCCACGGCAAGTACGTCGAGGAGCTGTGGGAGCACTTCGTGAAAGGCGGCCTGACCCGCCCCACGTTCGTTATGGACTTCCCGATCGACACCAGCCCGCTCGTGCGCGGCCACCGGAGTGTTGCCGGGGTGGTCGAGAAGTGGGACCTGTACGTGCGCGGCTTCGAGCTGGCCACCGGCTACTCCGAGCTCGTCGACCCGGTCGTGCAGCGTGAGCGCTTCGTCGAACAGGCGCGCCTCGCCGCCGGCGGCGACCCCGAGGCCATGCGCCTCGACGAGGAATTCCTGCGGGCCCTCGAACACGGGATGCCGCCCACCGGCGGCATGGGCATGGGCATCGACCGTTTGCTGATGGCGCTGTCCGGGCTGGGAATTCGGGAAACCATCCTGTTCCCGCTGGTGAAATGATCATCCGATGAGGTCGAAGCCGCCTCGCGAGCCTGTGCCCGGCGAGCCGGTGCCCGGCCAACCGATCCCGCGCGTCCGTCGTCGTCCGTCCCTGCTCGAAGTCTCGATCTGGGTCGGCGTCGCAGGAACCGGGATCTACGCAATCGGCACCGGTATCGCAGGGCTGCTGAATACGTAAACGTCGCGCGCCTGCCCGCCGTTTTCCCGTATCGTTGGAGACATCATGGACAACTTCTGGGTCAGCGCTTTCTGGGCGCTCCTGCCCACCGTCGCCGTCGGGCTGATCTTTTGGATCGTGATGCGTTCCATCGTGCGGGCAGACCGCACGGAGCGTAAGGTCTACGCCCGGATCGAGGCGGAAGAGCGCGCCAAGCTCGGGCTCGATAAACCGGTTACCTAGCACCGAATGTTCGGCATCGACATCTCGACCATCATCCTCGTGATCGCCCTGGTGGTCGATTTCTCCATTCGCGTGGTAGCAATCGTCGTCGTTCCTCGCAACCGTCGGCCGACATCGGGCATGGCGTGGCTGCTCACGATCTTCTTCCTGCCGTACATCGGCGCCCTCCTTTTTCTACTCATCGGCTACCGGACCCTGCCGAAAAAGCGGCTGGAGATGCAGGAGGAGATCAACCAGTTCATCCTCGACAGCACCGAGGGCATTGATCAGGTGCGTCGCGACCACCCCTGGCCACAGTGGCTCGAGTCGGTCGTCGAACTCAACCGCAACTTGGGGTCGATGCCGCTGGTCGGCGGAAATGAGGCGCGGCTACTCGGCGACTATGAGGGCACGTTCGCGGAGATGGTGACCGACATCGACAGGGCCCGCAAATTCGTGCACGTCGAGTTCTACATCCTCTCGCTGGATCCGACCACCGCATCGTTCTTCGACGCCCTCGAGAGTGCCGTCAAGCGGGGCGTCACCGTGCGCGTGTTGATGGATCATATCCAGTCGATGCGCAAGCCCGGCTACCGTCGGACGCTGCGCCGGCTCACGGAATCCGGCGTGAAGTGGGAGCTCCTGTTGCCGCTGCAACCGCTCAAGGGAAAGTGGCAGCGGCCGGACCTGCGCAACCACCGCAAGGTTCTCGTCATCGACGGCCTGGTCGGTTACATGGGGTCGCAGAACGTCATCGACCGCACGTACAACGTGCCGGGAAACATCCGTCGCGGCCTGAAGTGGAAAGACCTGATGACGCGGGTCGAGGGGCCGATCGTGTCGGGTCTCAACGCGATTTTCATCACCGACTGGTACAGCGAGACCGATGACCTGCTCACCCGGGACATCCAGCCGGTGCAGACCGAGGTCGTGCCGCACTCCCTCGACTGCCAGATCGTGCCGAGCGGACCCGGGTTCGAGGGCGAGAACAACCTGCGCCTGTTCCTCGCGCTGCTCTACTATGCCCAGGAGCGCATCATCATCACGAGCCCGTACTTCGTTCCGGACGAGTCGATCATGTACGCCATCACGACGGCCACTCAGCGCGGGCTGCGGGTGGAGCTGTTCGTTTCCGAGGTCGGCGACCAGGCCCTCGTCTACCACGCGCAGCGCTCCTACTATGAGGAGCTGCTTCGGGCGGGCGTGAAGATCTACCTGTACAAGGCTCCCTACGTGCTGCACGCCAAGCATTTCACGATCGACGACGAGGTGGCCGTGATCGGGTCGAGCAACATGGACATGCGATCGTTCAGCCTCAACTTCGAGGTATCGATGATGGTGCGCGGACGCTCCTTCGTGCAGCAGTTGAGGGCGGTGGAGGACGGCTACCGGGAGGACAGCCGTGAACTCACCCTGGAGGAATGGATGAAGCAGCCGCTGCGCTCCACGGTGCTCGACAATCTCGCCCGGCTGACCTCCGCGGTGCAGTAGCGGCGTGCGGCTCGGCTCCGAGCCCCGGCACCTCGATCCACCCAGGTCGGCGGTGGTCGTGGAGGCTCTCTCTCGCGAGGTCCGAACGCGCCGTCTCCGGGTTCCTGCTGGACATTATCGCCACGGCTGACTGTGCGGCCGTCGCCGGACTCGCTGAAGCTCGAGCCGAGACACAACGCCACGCCACGCCCGATCTCAATACCTTGCGTGCAATCACTGAGGCCGAGTTCGTGGAGCCGGTCTCAGTCGTCCTCAGCCGGTGGCCGAGTGCAGGCTCGACGCAGCGACCCCCGCCCCCCGGGGAAGGGGCGCGATCTCCCCGGATACAATGCTGCGGATCACGGCGATCGGCAGTTTGGGCTTCCGGTTCGCGTCGGTCAGACCGTTGGTCTCCTGCATCGTGTCCGTCAGCTGGGTGTAACAAAAGCCCGAGAGGATCGGGTTGTCCCGAAGGCTCCCGACGAGGCCTGATACACGATTTTCGAAGTCCTCATAGCTCGTCGCTGTCGTGTAGCCCCACGAGTCATCGGCGGCGTCGGGCGCGAAGCTGACCCCGCCGAATTCAGTGACCATGATCGACTGGCCATCGACCTCGCGGGGGATGAGCTGCAGGCGACGGCCTGCCGGCCCCATACCCGCAACGAGGGATCGGATGGCGTCGATGTCCTTGTAATTGGCATCGAGCTGCTCGGCCGTGCCGGCATAGTCGTGGATTGTGAGGATGTCGGATATGGCGTGTTCCCAGCCGTCATTGGAGATGACCGGGCGGCTCGGATCGAGCGCTCGAGTCAGGTGGTAGAGCGACTGGGCGAAGCTCAACTGGGCGTCGTCGTGTGCGATATGTTGAACACCCCAACTCTCGTTGAGGGGAACCCAGGTGACGATGGACGGATGCGATCGGTCGCGGCGCACTACTTCGGTCCATTCGCGGGTGACTCGCGATACTGCCTCCGAAGAGAACTCGTAGGTGCTGCCCATTTCACCCCAAATCAGCAAGCCGAGCCGGTCCGCCCAATAGAGGAATCGGGGGTCCTCGACCTTTTCATGGATTCTCGCGGCGTTGAACCCCAGGGCCCTGATGAGTTCCACTTCGGCTCGCAGAGCTTCGGCCGAGGGCGCAGCGAGGTGCGACTGCGGCCAGTAGCCCTGCTCCAGCACCGATCGTACGAAGTACGGCCGGTCATTGAGCAGGAACCTGCCGCCCGCGACACCGACGCTACGAAGCCCGAAATAGGAGAAGGACTCGTCGAGAATGCTTCCGTCGTCAGCAATGATCGAGACATGCGCGTCAATCAGTCGCGGGTTTTCCGGTGACCAGAGGAGAGCTTCATAGGCCTGACCGTTCGCCTGCCGAGAAATTTGAATGGTTGCCTGTGATCGCGGCTCAACGGTCATGAAAGACTGCCGGGCGAGAATTTCGCCCGCGATGGACAGTTCCACCTGAACAGTAACGCTCACCGCCGGGCGCCGTGTCAGGTCCACCTCGATCGCGACGTCCCCAGCCGGCACGTTCGGAATCCAACGCAGTGCCGTGATGCGCTGATCCGGCACAGACTCGAGCCAGACCGGTTGCCAGATCCCCGTGGTGCGGTGGTACCAAATGACGTGCGCATCCTCGAGCCAATCCTGTTTGCCCCGCGGCTGAGCTACGTCGTGGGGGTCGTCCTCGGCACGAACCACGAGCACGCAGTCCTCTTGGGGCGACAGCGCTTCGGTGATGTCAAAGGAGAACGGCGTCTGGCCGCCCTCGTGAGACCCGATGAACTGGCCATCGATCCACACAGAGGCGCGGTAGTCGACCGCCCCAAAATGCAACACCACTCGGTCACGTGCGCGGGACAGGCCGCTCGCGGCCACGTCTTCGGGGCTGATGATGCGGGAATACCAGACAACGGGATGGAAGCCCGGCTCGGCGATTCCCGACATCTCCGACTCAGGCGGAAACGGAACAGTGATGACCCGGCCAAGGTGTGCAGGGTTTGCGAACCACTTCTCACGTCTGCCGATGTCGTGATCGTCGTGATCGAATGCCCACTCGCCGGCGAGATCGTGCCAATTCGGGCGGACAAGTTGCGGGCGGGGATACACGCCACCCTGGGCACTGGCAGAAAGCGGGAGAGAACGCGACATACCGCAATCATGCCGACAAATTACAGCGCTGTAAAGTCCAAGTTTTGGTCGAGGCGGCGAGGAGTGGATGGAGCGCTCTCGCGCACTTCGAGTGAATGCCCCACGATCCTGTGGCGGCCAACCCCCCGGTATCCAGCGATTCGTTCCTCGAGGAGATTGAAAGCAGCCGCGGCGATAGCGGTCTTCCTCGGCGCCACGGAGGTGAGTGTCGGGGACGTGTACGCGGCCAAGAAGGTGTTGTCCCAACCGACCACGGCCACATCTGCGGGTACCGATCGCCCGGAATTATGGAGGGCTTTCAATGCTCCGATCGCAAACCGGTCGTCGCGGCAGACCACGCCGTCAAAACGCACCCCGCGCTCAATCGCCTCGGCAACCGCACGAAGGCCTGCTTCAGCCGTGAATTCCAACGCCGTGAATACCAACTCAGGATCCAGTTGGACCCCAGCCTCCAGAAGACCCTGTTGGTAGCCGAGAAGGCGCTGATTCGTCGAACCAGTGATGTCCGCCGCTATGACACCGAGAAAAGCGACGCGTCGACATCCTCTCGCTAAGAGGTGCCGCGTGGCATCGAGAGCGGCCGAGACGTTGTCGATCATCACGTGGTCCGTCATGACAGGCATGGCCGCCTCGCCGAGCAAGACCAGCGGAGTGCCAGGATCGAGCTTCGCAATGTCGAGCGATTCCATGCGGACGGGGTGAAAGATTACGCCGTCGACCAGCCCAGCCTCTCGATCGCTGAGTACCGCCCGTTCCGCGATGGGATCGCTCAAGGTCTGCTCGATAATGACTCGGTATCCTCGACGAGTTGCTTCTTCGGCAATATGACGGGAGAGTTCCGAAAAGTACGGATGGTCGATTTCGGGGATCGCCAGGGCGATCATTCCGGTTCTTCCGGTAGCCAGACGCCGCGCCGTAAGGTTGGGTCGGTAGCCGAGCTGGTCAATTGCCGCTTGCACCTTCTCGCGGAGCGCCGGGGCCACGTGAGGATAGTTGTGAACGACGTTTGAGACGGTCTTCATGGACACGCCCGCGAGCTCCGCGACGTCTATGAGTCGAACCCTTGCCATGTTTGTCCTGTCCAGTCCGGTCCGGTCCATCCTAAGGCGACTGTGGCCAGGCGCTGGAAACGGCTTTTGTCGCGAATCATCGCGGACTAGACAAATATCTTTCCAGCGCTGTACATTGACGGAAGGCGTTCGTCTGCCGCTCCGATTGGTGCGGGGAATGGGCGGCCCGCTTCGCGCATGGGTCGCGGAGCGATGTTTTCGATGAGGAGGACGAACGATCATGAAGCAGAAAGACTTCCTGGGGCGGCGAATGATTGGGGCCACTGCCCTCGGTGCCGCACTCATGCTGGTACTGGCCGGATGCTCTGCGGGCGGAACCGGGCAGGCGGCGAGTGAGCCTTTCACCGGTGAATACACCGGACCTGAGGTGGAGCTGTCCTATTGGAACGGCTTCACCGGCGGGGACGGTCCGTTCATGGAGAAGATGGTGTCCGACTTCAATGCTCAGCATGACACCATCAAGGTCGTCTCGAACACGATGCAGTGGACAGACTTCTACCAGCGACTGCCCGCAGCGGTGACCGCCGGCGAGGGTCCCGACGTCGGCGTGATGCACCTGGACCAGCTCGCGTCGAACGCCGCGCGAAACGTCATCGTACCGATCGACGATCTCACCGAGGACTTGGGTCTGACGTCAGACGACTTCACCGACGAAGTCTGGAATGCCGGCGTCTACAAGGACGCCCGATACGGCATTCCGCTCGATGTGCATTCCCTGGCCACGTACTATAACACCGAACATTTCGCCGCCGCTGGGATCGAAGAGGCCCCGACCGACGCGGCTTCCTTCCAGGATGCGCTCGACAAGCTCAAAGCAGCTGGGTACGAAACTCCATTCTGGATGCCGACGCGGTGGCCGAGCCACCTCATGAACCTCTCCGTGCTGTGGCAGAACGACGGTGAACCCTATGGTGACGACGGGGCAACGTTTGATTCAGCAGCCGGGGTAAAGGCACTGGAGTGGCAGCGCTCCATCGTGGACGACGGTTACAGCCCGAGTGACGTCGCCATCGACTCTCAGTACGTCGCCTTCAAGAATGGTGAAACCTCGATCACCTGGGACGGCATCTGGCAGATCAACGATCTCGCCGAGTCCGGTCTGCCTTACGCGGTCGCCCCGGTCCCCACAATTGGTGACACAGATGCCGTCTGGGCCAACTCCCATAACTTCTTCCTCCCCCGCCAGGCAAACGCGGACCAGAACAAGGTCAACGCGTCGAAGGTGTTCATCGCTTGGATGAGCGAGCAGTCCGCCGAGTGGGCAGGATCGGGCATGATCCCCGCCCGTCAGTCGGTGCGCGATGCGGGCGCCCTCGACGGCCTGCCGCAAGAAGCAATCGCGGCGACGATCGATTCGATGCGTTTCTTGCCGCCCATTCCCGGAATCGGTGGGGTGCAGGCCGAGACCCTCGAAATCGCAGTCGCCGACGGGGTTCAGGGAACGACGACGCCGAGTGACGCGCTCAAAAAAGCCGCCGGAACGGCGACGAAACTCATGGCCGACAACAAAGCCTCGTTCGGGGACTGACCAATGTCGACGAAGGTCGGTGAACGCGTCCTCCCCACGGGGAGGGCGCGCCGCCCCTCGGCTTCCGACCCGGAGTCGCAGAAAAATCGTGGAATGCGAGCGGGCACCCGGCAGCAGGGGATAGCCACACCTTGGCTGTTCCTTGCCCCCTACCTGCTTCTGTTTAGCAGCTTCGTCATCCTCCCCGCAGTTCTAGGGGTGTGGATCAGTCTTCATTCCTGGGACTACACGTTGCCGAACAAACCCTTTGTCGGCCTCGACAACTACGTCGCCTTGTTCTCACCCGGATCGACGGTTTTCGGTCCGTTCTGGGGGTCCATGCGGGCCACCGGCATCTTCACGGTACTCAGCGTGCCACTGCTCCTGATCGTCCCGCTTGCCGTCGCCCTACTCATGAGCAAGAAGTTTCCCGGACGTGACTTTCTCCGAGCAATCTACTTCGCCCCCTACGTCCTCGGCGTCGCCGTCATCTCGGTGCTGTGGCGATACCTGCTCGACAACAACATCGGGCTGGTGAACCACTATTTGGGACTCCTCGGACTTCCGGATGACACCGCGTGGACAACGACGACGCCCGCGGCCTGGGTCGCGCTCGTGGGAGTGACCGTCTGGTGGACGCTCGGATTCAACGCCGTCATCTACCTTGCCGGCCTTCAGGACATCCCGATCGAACTCTACGAAGCCGCACGTGTTGATGGGGCCGGACCGTGGATGCAGTTCCTGCACGTGACGATCCCCGGGCTCAAGCCCATCCTCTCGTTCATCACCATCATCACCCTCCTGGCATCCGCCAACATGTTTGGCCAGTCCTATCTGATGACTCAGGGCGGCCCCGGACGTGAAACGCGCACGGCCATCTATCAGATCGCCGACGCGGGTCTGCGCAACTTTCAGATGGGCAGCGCCGCAGCGATGAGTTATGTACTGACCGTATTCCTCATGGCGATCAGTGCCTTTGTCTTCTTTATCTTTCGCGAGAAACAGCCCAAGAAGCTCAAGAAGGAGGTGCGCTCGTGAACGCTCTCACGACCAGGATCAGTGCCGGTTCCCGTGCACGCAGTGCACGTCGACGGAGTGGCATAATCACTCGGGTCGTCATTCTCGGCGCGATCGCAATCGCGTTCATCAGCCCGATCATCTTCATGATCGTGACCAGCTTCAAGACCCGGGCGGACGCAACGGCTATTCCACCGACGTGGATTCCCAATCCGATTTCCGTGCAAGCTTTCGCGTCTATCCTCGCTCCCGGGACTGCGACTCCGGTGCTGCAATGGTTCGCAAACAGCATGGTCGCAGCCGCCCTCAATGCCACGCTCGTCGTCGTCACGGCGTCACTGGCGGCGTATCCGCTCGCACGAATGCAGTTTCGCGGCAAGAATTTCGTCTTCGTCATCATCGTCGCGACATTGCTGGTGCCGCCGGTGATCCTGGTGATTCCCAACTACCTCATCGTGAGCGAACTGGGGTGGCTCAACTCGCTCGTCGCGATCATCATTCCCACGGCGGCGTCCGCATTCGGAGTGTTCTTCATGCGACAGTTCTTCGTCGGCCTGCCGATCGAGTTGGAGGAGGCCGCCCGGCTCGATGGGGCGAACCGATTCGTCATCTTCATGCAAGTGGTCCTACCGCTCGCCAAACCCGCACTTGCAACACTCGCGTTGCTCGCCTTCCTCGGCAACTGGAATGACTTCCTCTGGCCCGTCTACGTCTTGTTCAGCCCGGAGATACAAACACTGCCAGCTGGACTGTCCACGCTTCAGTCCGCAAATGCCGTGCGCTACGACCTTTTGATGGCCGGCGCGGTTGTCGCGAGCGTGCCCGTGCTGGCGCTGTTCATCTTCCTCCAGCGCTTCATCATCGAGGGCGTCTCTCGCTCCGGAGTGAAGGGGTAGCACGTGTGGACCTCTGCTCGCCGCGCAGCGGTAGCGTGTGTGGCTGGAGCCATGACCGCCTTCGCGGTGAGTGGCTGCACGGCGGCTCCGGAGCACTCGGCACTTTCGGAGCCCGCCGCAGCAGATGCTGCGGTACTCAACACGAATTTTGCAGACCCCGACCTGGTGGAGGTCGACGGCACGTACTTCGCGTATGCCACGAACGACAACAACCGCAACGTGCAGGTCGCCTCCTCCACCGATCTCCTCGATTGGGAGGTGTTACCGGACGCGTTGCCGGATCTCCCAAGCTGGATCATTCCGGGAAAGACCTGGGCGCCGGAGGTCACGAGACTCACCGATGATTCATTCGTCATGTACTTCACGGCGACGAATTTTGCGCCAACGCTGCAGTGCATCGGTGTAGCCACTGCCAGCAACCCGGCCGGACCGTTCATCGTTCAGAGCGACGCCATGATCATCTGTCCAGAAGACGAAGGCGGCGCGATCGATGCAAGCACCGTGCTCATCGACGACGTCCTGTACCTCGTCTGGAAAAATGACGGAAACTGTTGCGACCTCGACACCTGGATTCAGGCGGCCACGCTCTCTCCCGACGGGCTCAGCATCACGGGCGATCCCATCAGGATCCTGAAGCAAACCGAGGATTGGGAGGGCAACCTTATCGAGGCGCCCACCATCGTGGTCCGAGGTACAGGACTCCTGATGCTCTACTCCGCGAACTCTTACGGAGACGACCGATATGCGGTCGGTGCTGCAACCGCTGCCTCAATCGATGGCCCGTGGACGAAGGAAACGGGTCCGATCCTCTCGACCGAAGGGTCCGGGGGGTTATATCGCGGCCCTGGTGGCCAAGACCTGATCTTTGGTCTGAATGGTAAGGACTATCTCGTCTTCCACGGATGGGACAAGGACTACACGTACCGCGCACTTCACGTTGCGGAGACCGAATGGGACGCCGACATTCCTCGGGTCCTGATCCCCGAGTAGCCCAATTGCGCGTGAACTTCCCTGTATCTCCACTGATTGGTGTCCCATGTCACTCACTCCGCTGTCGGGAACCCAATTCGTTCTCGAGGCTTACGGCTACACCGCTGCGATCGCGAGCATCGGCGCGAGCGTTCGATCGCTCCGATATCGCGGACGGAACCTCATCGTGCCGTTCGATGCCAACCAGGTGCGACCTTTCTTCCGGGGTGCCATCCTGGCACCGTGGCCGAACCGAGTCGTGGATGGAAGGTACACATTCGGTGGCGTCGAGCAACAGCTCAGCATCACCGAGCCGTCGAGGGGCCACGCACTCCACGGACTCGCGTCCTGGTTGAACTTTGCAGTGGTCAGGCAGGCGGCCGATCGGCTCGTCCTCGCGGCAACCGTCGAAGCGCAGCCGGGATATCCCCACCGGGTGGCGCTGGAGGTGGATTTTGCGCTTGACGCCGGTGGCCTTCGAACGGCAGTCACGGCAGTGAATGCCGGTCCAAATGCCGCCCCTTTTGGCGTCGCTCCGCACCCGTACCTTGTTGCCGGCGATGGCCGCGTCAACGACTGGACCCTGGAGCTCGCAGCCCAGCGAATCCTGACCGTGACTCCTGACCGCCTCATTCCCCTTCACCTCCGTGATCTCGATGCGGGTGATCTTGCCTTGTTTGACTTCCGCACGCCGCGGACTATCGATGACACCTTCATCGACCATGCATTCACCGGCTTCGACCGGGGCGATGAAGGTACGGCGACACTTCGATTGACGACGACCGCGGGCAGTGGAGTGGAAATGATCTGGGGTCTCGAATGCCCGTGGGTTCAAGTGCATACGGCTGATCAACCAGTACCCTCGATCGACAGAATCGGACTCGCCGTCGAACCAATGACCTGTCCGCCAGATGCGTTCAACTCTGGAATGAACCTGAACGTCCTTGAGCCATCCGGCTCAACGCGCGCCTCCTGGACGGTTCGTGCAATCGATTAGCTCTGCAGCCCGCTCCAGAATTGACGCGACTCGCGTCGCCGAATGACCAAACCGGCACGATAGCGCCTGACGTGCCTACCTCGGGGTGCCGACGAGGCACCCCTGGCGCTGACAGGGGGCAACGCGCAACCCGAATTCAGTCGCATCCACGCAGTGGCGGGTCATGTGCGATCGTGATAGATCTGAGATATGCACATTTTCCGCGCAGCCTGAGACTCTGCCCGGACATTCACCGTAAATGCACCTCCGAAAGTGAGGGCGGATCTTCCGTCTTTCACGGTCAAAATTTAGGGAGTGAAAGAAATGAAAGCAGTCGTCTATAAAGGCCCCAACGCGGTCAACGTTGAAGACGTTCCGGATGCCAAGATCGAACGCCCCACTGACGTTCTTGTTCGCATCACAGCGACGAATATTTGCGGTTCCGATTTGCACATGTACGAGGGACGCACCGATTTCGAGGTCGGGCGCACCTTTGGCCACGAAAACATGGGTGAGGTCATCGAGATCGGAAACGGCGTCGACGCCGTCAAGGTCGGCGATCGGGTCGTGCTGCCATTCAATATTTCCTGCGGGTTTTGCAAGAATTGCGAACGCGGTTTCACGAACTACTGCATGACCACTCAACCGAACCCGGTCGGCGCGGGCGCCGCCTACGGCTTCGCTGGCATGGGTCCGTATCCCGGCGGACAGGCCCAAATGCTGCGTGTGCCCTACGGCGATAACAACTGTCTGCGCCTGGGTGAAGACGCGGTAGAAAAGCAAAACGATTACGTGATGCTGTCGGACATTTTCCCTACCGGTTACCACGCTACCGAGATGGCCGGCGTGATCCCCGGTGACACGGTCGTGATTTACGGTGCGGGTCCAGTCGGACTGATGGCCGCCCTGTCCGCCACGATCAAGGGCGCGAGTAAAGTTTGGGTTGTAGACCGACGCCCTGACCGGCTGGCCCTCGCCGAGCAGATCGGTGCGATCGCCATTGATGACTCGAAGACGGACCCGGTTAAGTTCGTTTTGGACCAAACCAAGGGTATCGGCGCGGACCGGGGATGTGAATGCGTGGGTTATCAGGCCCACGACCCCCAAGGCACCGAAGATCCCGCCATGACTCTGAATCGGCTGATCCAGTCCGTGCGCATCACCGGGGGAATCGGCGTCGTCGGTGTCTTCCTTCCGGCAGATCCCGGCGGCGTCGACGATAATGCCAAGCAGGGCAAACTTTCCATAGACTATGGCCTGCAGTGGCTCAAGGGTCAAAGCATAGGCAGCGGACAATGCCCGGTGAAGAAGTACAATCGGCAGTTGCGTGACCTGATCGCCGCGGGCAAGGCCAAGCCATCCTGGATCGTTTCCCACGAGATCCCCCTCAGCAAGGCCGCGGATGCCTACAAGAACTTTGGCGAGCGCACCGACGGTTGGACCAAAGTCATCCTCAAGCCCGAGTAGGCCAACCGATCCTTCGTCGGGTATCCGCGCGTGCGCCGTCGCACGGCTACCCGGGATGAGGCAGTAGCACGTTCCGCGATGGCGACGACGGTGGCATCCGTGTTGCCGGACACTGCCGAGGGCATAATCGAGGCGTCTGCGACACGCCGTCCGTCGATTTGCGCGCCCGCACTTCCCGGGGCAGGGGCCCGACCGGCATCGGACCGCCGGTGCCCAGGATCACGGGATCACGGCGCCGTCGCCTCACCGACCCGGGAGTCGAAGTTGCCCTCTAAGGGCGCGATGTGTTCGTCCCTCGACCCAGGCAGGCCCAGCCTGGTGACAAGCGACGACGAGGTGACGCCTCCAGCGCGGCGACGACCTGCGTCTGGCGGAGCCGCAGCGCCTCGTCCCAGACGGTGGCGAACGCATCTGAGGACACCACCTGTTCGGCCGACGAGGTCGCCACGTGCGGCCGAGATCGCCCGCCACACCTGCCGAAATCGGCCGAAAGTGACGAGGTCGGAGCCGGTGCGTGACGACATCCGTCACGCCTGCGGCGAACAGAGGCACTCATTTCAGGGTTCGCTCGTTACTCTCGATGTATCGGCGCCACAACTGCCCTGGCGCCAAGGGAGCGATCACATGTTTGAGAGATTTACCGACCGAGCTCGTCGCGTCGTCGTTTTGGCCCAGGAAGAGGCCAAAATGCTCAACCACAACTACATCGGTACTGAGCACATCCTGCTCGGCCTGATCCACGAAGGCGAGGGAGTTGCGGCCAAGGCCCTCGAGAGCCTGGGTATTTCCCTCGACGCCGTGCGCGAGCAGGTGCAGGACATCATCGGCCAGGGCCAGCAGCAGCCGACGGGGCACATCCCATTCACGCCGCGCGCCAAGAAGGTTCTCGAACTGAGCTTGCGCGAAGCACTGCAGCTCGGCCACAACTACATCGGAACCGAGCACATTCTGCTCGGCCTCATCCGCGAGGGTGAAGGCGTTGCCGCCCAGGTGCTCGTCAAGCTCGGCGCCGACCTCAACCGGGTGCGCCAGCAGGTCATCCAGCTCCTCTCTGGTTACCAGGGCAAGGAGCAGGTGCAGGTCGGCGCGAACGAGCAGGCGAGCGGTCCGGCGGGCAGCCAGATTCTCGACCAGTTCGGGCGCAACCTCACGCAGGCCGCCCGCGACAACAAGCTCGACCCGGTCATCGGGCGCGAGAAGGAGATCGAGCGGGTCATGCAGATCCTGTCGCGCCGGTCCAAGAACAACCCGGTTCTGATCGGTGAACCCGGAGTCGGCAAGACCGCCGTCGTCGAGGGTCTCGCCCAGGCCATCGTCAAGGGTGATGTGCCCGAGACGCTGAAAGACAAACAGCTCTACTCGCTCGACCTCGGCTCGCTCATCGCCGGAAGCCGTTACCGCGGTGACTTCGAGGAGCGCCTGAAGAAGGTCACCAAGGAGATCCGCACCCGCGGCGACATCATCATCTTCATCGACGAGATCCACACCCTCGTCGGTGCCGGTGCCGCTGAGGGCGCCATCGACGCGGCCAGCATCCTGAAACCGCTCCTCGCCCGAGGCGAGCTGCAGACCATCGGTGCCACCACGATCGACGAGTACCGCAAGCACTTCGAGAAGGATGCCGCGCTCGAGCGACGCTTCCAGCCGATCCAGGTGGCCGAGCCGTCTCTGCCCCACACCATCAATATCCTCAAGGGGCTGCGCGACCGGTACGAGGCGCACCACAAGGTCTCGATCACCGACGGCGCTCTCGTGGCCGCGGCGAACCTGGCCGACCGCTACGTCTCCGACCGGTTCCTGCCGGACAAGGCCATCGACCTGATCGACGAGGCCGGCGCCCGCCTGCGCCTGTCGATCCTGTCCAGCCCGCCCGAGCTGCGCGAATTCGACGAGAAGATCGCCGTGGTGCGCGCTGCCAAGGAGACCGCCATCGAGGAGCAGGACTTCGAGAAGGCCGCCGGCCTGCGCGACGAGGAGAAGAACCTCCTCGGCGAGCGTTTGCGCCTCGAGAAGAAGTGGAAGTCGGGCGACGTCAAGACGACCGCCGTCGTCGACGAGGGTCTGATCGCCGAGGTTCTGGCCCAGGCCACCGGCATCCCCGTCTTCAAACTCACCGAGGAGGAGTCCTCGCGGCTCGTCTTCATGGAGAAGGCGCTGCACCAGCGCGTCATCGGTCAGGAAGAGGCCATCTCGGCGCTCGCCAAGACCATCCGTCGCACCCGTGCCGGACTGAAGGACCCGAAACGCCCGAGCGGTTCGTTCATCTTCGCGGGCCCCACCGGCGTCGGAAAGACCGAGCTGGCCAAGGCGCTCGCCGAGTTCCTCTTCGACGACGAGGCCGCCATGATCTCCCTCGACATGAGTGAGTACGGCGAGAAGCACACCGTGTCCCGACTGTTCGGCGCCCCTCCCGGATTCGTCGGCTTCGAAGAGGGCGGCCAGCTCACCGAGAAGGTGCGCCGCAAGCCGTTCTCCGTGGTGCTGTTCGACGAGATCGAGAAGGCCCACCCTGACATCTTCAACTCGCTCCTGCAGATTCTTGAAGAGGGCCGGTTGACGGATGGCCAGGGCCGCGTCGTCGACTTCAAGAACACCGTGATCATCATGACCACGAACCTCGGTACCAAGGACATCAGCGGTGCGCCCGTCGGTTTCCAACTCGAGGGTGACACGTCCACCGGTTACGACCGGATGAGCGGCAAGGTGAAGGATGAGCTGAAGAAGCACTTCAAGCCCGAGTTCCTCAACCGCGTGGACGAGATCATCGTCTTCCCGCAGCTGACCAAGCCGGAACTACTCCAGATCGTGGACCTGTTCATCAAGCGCTTGGGCGAGCGCCTGCTCGACCGCGACATGACCGTGGACCTGACCCTCGCCGTGAAGGAGCACTTGATCGAGGTCGGCTTCGACCCCGCACTCGGTGCCCGTCCGTTGCGCCGTGCCATCCAGCGCGAGGTGGAGGACCGCCTGTCGGAAAAGATCCTGCAGGGCGAGCTCAACGCCGGCGACCACGTGCACGTGGATTACGTGGGAGGGGAGTACATCTTCACCACGACGGTGCGCGCTTCCGCCGTCGCCGTCGGCGTCAACACCACGGCCGCAATCGGCACGGGGCCGGGCTCGCCCGACCTCGCGGTGACCAGCGAGTAGCGGTAACCCGGTAGAAGGGGCCCGGCGGAGACATCCGCCGGGCCCCTTCTCGTTCTTGCGGCTGCCTAGACTGGTGGCTTGGATGTTCCGAATGAGTGAACCGAGAGAGATCGGTGGGCAGCGAATGCAGGAGTTTTTGGTGCGCCGGGCACGCACCACCGATGTGCCTCGAATCCAGGCGCTCGTGGCGCCACTGGTGCAGGAGCGTATTCTGCTCGGCAAGGAAAGCGTCGTCTTCTATGAGGCGGTGCAGGAATTCCGGGTGGTCGAGGATGCCGACGGCACTCTGATCGGCTGCGGCGCCCTGCACGTGATGTGGGAGGACCTGGGCGAGGTGCGCACCCTCGCCGTAACCGCCGACCGGCTCGGCCATGGCGTCGGCCACGCGCTGATGGACCGGCTCGAAGCGGATGCTCGCGAGCTCGGCCTCAGCCGCCTCTTCTGCCTGACCTTCGAGGTGCCATTTTTCGCCCGGCACGGCTTCACCGACATGGGCTCCGAAACCGTCGGCCCGCAGGTGTACGCCGAGCTCGTGCGCTCGCACGATGAGGGTGTCGCCGAGTTCCTCGACCTGGCCCGAGTCAAGCCGAACACGCTCGGCAACACCCGGATGGTCAAGCGGCTCGACTGACCGTCTGGAAGCTGGCCGCAGTGGGCAGAAGACAGCGAGAGATTACCCGTTCAGGTGCCGCTCAGGTGAGGGTAGTTATGGAGATTTCTGCTCATCCGAGCGAAACGCCCGAATTCACTGATTGTTACTTCGCAGGTAGCGCACTGGCAACACCGCCTCCGTAGCATGGCGATCACTGTCGATCGTTAATAGCTGAGGAAAACTATGTCGCCTGCACCGAACAGCCGTTTGAAACTGGCTTTTTCTGCTCTACTCGGAGTGGGGCTGGTCGCCAGCCCCCTGGTGGCCCTGCCCGCCTTCGCCAACGTCGGCGGCACCGGGGTCGTGATCAACGAGGCCTACCTGAACGGCGGCAGCACGGGAGCGACCTACCTCAACAAGTTCGTCGAGCTCTACAACCCCACGGACGCTGCCGTCTCCCTCGCCGGCACCTCGCTGCAGTATCGGTCGGCCACAGGCGCGGCTAACCCGTCCGGCACGCTTGCACTGAGCGGCTCGATCCCCGCCAAGGGGTACTACCTGGTGCAGGGAACGGCCAACTCGACCAGTGGCGCGGCGCTGCCCACCCCCAACGCCACCCTCGGCTTCTCTTTCAGCGGCGGAGGCGGGACCCTCTTCCTCGCCAGCCAGGTTACGCAGCTGACGGCCCCGGCCACGGGATCCCTCCTCAACGCCCCGGGCGTCATCGACCTACTCGGCTACGGCACGTCGCTGACGTTTGAGACCACGGTGGCGTCTGCCGCCTCCGTCACCACCGCGCTCACCCGCGCCACGGGCCTCGACACCGACGTCAACTCGGCCGACTTCATCGTCGCGGCTCCCACCCCGACGAACGCCGCAGGCGAGACCGCAGCGACCCCGGTCGACCCGACCGCGACGCCGACCGCGACGCCGACCACGACGCCCACCGCGACAACTCCGCCCGTGCCTGCCACCGCCCTTGCGATCAACGAGATCCAGGGATCCACAGATGCGGGCGCCCAGACCGGCAAGGTCGTCACCACGACCGGCGTCGTCACCGCCACATATCCCACGGGCGGTTTCAAAGGATTTTACCTGCAGACCCCCGGCACCGGCGGCGCGGTCGACCTGACCACGCACACCGCGTCCGACGCCCTCTTCGTTTACACGAACGCACTGGCCGCCCCGGTCACGGCCGGCGACTACGTCTCCGTCACCGGCACCGCGAGCGAGTTCTTCGGCCTCACCCAGATCACGATCGCCGCGCTCAGCGATGTGACCGCGTTGGACAAGGCCGGGATCGTCGGCCCGGTGCCCGCCACGGTCGGCCTCCCGTCAACGGATGTCGCACGTGAGTCTCTCGAGGGCATGCTCGTCTCCCCGCAGGGCGACTTCACCGTCACCAACAACTATGCGACCAACCAGTACGGCGAGATCGGCCTCGCGGCCGGAACCACCCCGCTCGTCGGCCCGACCGTCACCGCTCGCCCGGGAACGGACGCGTACACCGCGGCCGTCGCCGGCAACAAGGCGCGCGCGGTCACCCTCGACGACGGTGCCACCACCAACTTCTTGTCCAGCATCAACAAGGACAAGCCCGTCCCCTACCTTTCGACGACCAGCCCGGTGCGCATCGGCGCCGCCGTCACGTTCGCGACGCCGGTCATCTTCGACTTCCGCAACAGTGCCTGGAAGTTCCAGCCGACCACCGAACTGGTGCCTGCGACCGCCGCAGCCGTGCAGCCCGCCACCTTTGCCGACACCCGCACCGCGGCACCTCGGTCGGTAGGCGGCGACATCCGTCTGGCCACCTTCAACGTGCTCAACTACTTCGCCACCACCGGTGACTCGATCTCCGGCTGCAGCTACTACACCGACCGGGCCGGCACGCCGATCACGGTCAACAGCGGATGCGACGCCCGCGGCGCGGCCACCCAGGTCAGCTTCGAGCGCCAGCAGGCAAAGATCGTCTCGGCGATCAACGCCCTCGACGCCCACGTCATCACGCTGGAGGAGATCGAGAACTCGGCCCGTTTCGGCAAGGACCGCGACTTCGCCCTCGCCAACCTCGTCACCGCCCTGAACACCGACGCGGGCAGCCCGGTTTGGGCGTTCGTACCCTCACCGGCCGCCCTCCCCGCTAGCGAAGATGTCATCCGCACCGCATTCATCTACAAGACCGCCGCGGTCGAAACCGTCGGCGGATCGACCATCTTCGACGACGCCGCGTTCGCGAACGCCCGCCAGCCGCTCGCCCAGGCGTTCCAGTTGGTCGGCGATGCCGGCAGCAGCTTCCTCGCGATCGTCAACCACTTCAAGTCGAAGGGTTCCGGAACCGGCGCCGACGCCAACACCGGCGACGGCCAGGGAGCCTCGAACCTGTCCCGCGTGAACCAGGCGACCGCGCTCGTCAAGTTCGCCGACACCTTGAAGGCCAGTACCGGCATCGCGCGCGTCTTCCTCACCGGTGACTTCAACGCCTACGACCAGGAAGACCCGATCAAGGTCATCACCGACGCGGGCTACCTCAGCCAGGAGGCCAAGAGCGGCGAGTACACCTACGCCTTCGGCGGTACCGTCGGCTCGCTCGACCACGTGTTCGCGTCGCCCGAGGCGAATGCCGCGGTCACCGATGTGGACGTCTGGAACATCAACTCGGTCGAGTCCGTTGCGCTCGAGTACAGCCGCTACAACAACAACGTCACCGACTTCTACGTGGCCGACGCGTTCCGCTCGTCGGACCACGACCCGGCGATCGTCGGGTTGGCCCTCGCCAGCCCCACCGACGTCGACATCAACCTGCTCAACATCAACGACTTCCACGGGCGCATCGACGGCAACACGGTGAAGTTCGCCGGAACGATCGAGCAGCTCCGCGCGGAATACGGAGACGCGTCCACTTTGTTCCTCTCCGACGGTGACAACATCGGCGCTTCCCTGTTCGCCTCGGCGTCGCAGGGCGACAAGCCCACCATCGACGTGCTGAACGCGCTCGGACTCAAGACCTCGGCCGTGGGCAACCACGAGTTCGACCAGGGCTTCGCCGACCTCACCGGGCGCGTCGCCGAAGCCGCCGACTTCGAGTACCTCGGCGCGAACGTCTACCTGCTCGGAACGACGACCCCGGCGATGCAGGAATATGCGATCTTCGATGTCGACGGTGTCTCGGTCGGTGTGATCGGCTCCGTTACCAAGGAGACCCCGGCGCTGGTGTCGCCGAACGGGATCGCCAGCCTGAGCTTCGGTGACCCGGTCGCCGCGGTCAACCGGGTCTCGGCCCAGCTCACCGACGGAGACCCGGCCAACGGCGAAGCCGACGTGCTGATCGCCGAGTACCACGAGGGTGCCAGCGCCGGAACGCCGGACAACGCGACCCTCGAGCAGGAACTCGCCCTCACCGACAGTGTGTTCGCAGCGATCGTCACGCAGACGTCAGCCGAAGTCGACGCGATCTTCACCGGCCACACGCACAAGCAATACGCGTGGAACGCACAGCTGCCCGGTGCGCCCGCCGGCGTCACCCGCCCGGTGCTTCAGACCGGCAACTACGGTGAGAACATCGGTCAGGTCGTGCTGAACTACGACATTGCCTCCGGTGACACCACGACCGTGAAGAACCAGAACGTCAAGCGCTCGGTCACCGCCGACGCCACCCTGGTTGCCGCCTACCCGAGGGTCGCCTTGGTGAAGACAATCACGGATGCCGCGCTCGCCCAGGCGGCCGTCATCGGCAACCAGCCGATCGGCTCCGTCACCGCCGACATCACTCGCGCCTGCCTCGGTGGCACCGCACCGTGCGCGGAGAACCGGGCCGCACCATCGGCGATGGGCACCCTGGTGGCCAACTCGCTGCGCGAATCGCTGGCTGACCCGCTCAAGGGCGGCGCCGAAATCGGCGTGGTCAACCCCGGCGGCATGCGCGCCGAGCTGCTACTCGCACCGGACGGCGTCGTCACCTACGCCGAGGCCAACGCGGTGCTGCCGTTCCTGAACAACCTGTGGACGACCAGCCTCACCGGGGCCCAGTTCAAGACGGTACTGGAGCAGCAGTGGCAGCGTGACGCGGCCGGCAACATTCCGAGCCGTCCGTACCTGCAGCTAGGCCTCTCCGACAACGTCAACTACACGTTCGACGCGAGCCGGACCGAGGGTGACCGCATCACGGGCATCTGGATCGACGGCTCGGCAATCGATCCGGCGCGCTCCTACCGGGTCGGCTCGTTCAACTTCTTGCTCACCGGAGGCGACAACTTTCGGGAGTTCAAGAATGGAACGGGCACCCGCGACTCCGGTCTCGTCGACCGGGACGCGTGGATTTCCTACATCACGGCCAAGAGCCCGCTGACGCCGTCGTTCGCCACCCGCCAGGCCAGTGTCACGGGTGTCCCGACCGTGGCGGTCGAGCGCGGCGCCTCGGTCACGTTCACCGTGGGCAACCTGAACCTGAGCTCGCTCGGCGCGCCGAAGAACACGGCGCTGTCGTTGGTCTGGGCCGGCAGCAGTGCCAGCCTGGGCGCGGCCGCCGTTGATGCAACGGGTGCGGCGACGGTCACCGTCACGGTGCCGCAGGATGCCGCGGCGAACAGCGTGCTCGAACTCACCACCACGGAGTCCGGCACGATCGTGCGGGTGCCGATCACCGTCGTTGTGCCGGTTCCGCCGACGAGTGAACCGGTCGCCGCCAGCCCGAAAGCGCTGACCAAGGCGCTCAAGAACGCGATCGTCACGGACGCGGCCACGTATGCCGTGGGTGCCCCGGTTACGGTCGACGTCGGGGCGGCGCGTGCCGGTGAGTTCGTCTCCGTGTCGCTGCAGTCCAAGCCAGTGGAGAACCTGGGCGGCTGGCTGCTGGTGAACGCGCAGGGTGAGGTCAGGACGACCCTGCCGGCCGACACCCGTGCGGGCAAGTACAAGCTGGTCGTGCAGGACGAGAACGATAACGTGCTCGGCTGGACCGAGATCAGGGTCGACAAGGCGCCGCGCGGCCGGTAGCCCGGGGCAAACCGGACCGGCGCGAAACCGAGCCTCTCGAGGTCGGCCGCGCCGGTTCGGCGTTTCCTGCCCGACACGCGCACGACACGCACAGCATTGCCGGCGGCGCCGGTATACCTCGTTAGCCTTGGGTAATGTCGACGATCAAACATCCGGTCGGCCCCCAGTCCAGCAAGGTGTACTGGCGCCGTCGTCTCGTGGTGGGCCTCGGCCTGCTCATCGTGCTCGCCCTCCTCATCCTGATCATCTCGTCTATCGTGCGCCCGGCCGCCGGCACCGGTGTGCCCGACAGCACTCCGACGCCCGCGGCCGAGGCGGCCGGGTCGGAGGTCTCCGCCTCCGGCCCGGCGGCCGACCCGGCCGCGTGCGCCCCCGCATCCGTGCAGATCGAAGCGACCACCGACGCGGTCAGCTACGAACCGGGGGCAGAGCCGATGCTCTCGCTCAGCGTCACCAACATCGGCGACGTGCCGTGCGTGCTGAACGCGGGCACGGCGACGCAGGTGTTCACGGTGTCGAGCGGCACGGATGTCTACTGGACGTCGACCGACTGCCAGCAGGAGCCAGGCGACGCCGACGTCACCCTGCAGCCGGGTGAACCCGTGAGTTCCGGCGAAGCGATCGCCTGGGACCGCACCCGTTCGAACCCGGACACCTGCGGCGAAGCCAGCCGCGATGCCGCGCCGGCCGGCGGAGCGGCCTACAACCTGACCGTGAGTGTCGACGGCATCGAGTCGGCGAACCCGAAGCAGTTCTTCCTCTCCTGAACCGGCCCGGCCGCCGTTCGCTCGTGGCATGCCCCCCAAGGGTCGGATTCGTCGTGTCACTACCGCGCCAACTGGTTGAATGGAAGCCGTGACTGACGCTACTCCACCGACGCATTCCCCTGCCCTCGCTGCCGCTCTGGCCGCCCAGGATGTGGTCGCCGTGGCCTATGCCCTGCGCAACGACGTGATGATCGTGCCGCAGCTGGTCGTCAACGGGCAGGCGGAACAGGTGCGGGTCTTCGGCCGTGAAGGCACCGACCGACGGATGCTGCTGCTCTTCTCCTCCGCCGAGAACTACGCCCGCATGGTTCCCGACGAGATCGATCCGCAGATCATGGTCGGCGACGCACAGTGGCTTCGCGAATTCCTCACCGTGCACCAGCAGGTGCTCGAGATGGTGTTCTTCGACGTCGCCGGTCCCCATGTCATGCAGGCCGCACCGGCGGACCTGATGCGCGCCCTCGGCCCGCTGCCCGGCGAGGAAGAAACCGGCACGAGCGAACCCGGCCGGTAGCGCCCGACTGACCCCCTCAGGCTGGGGGTCCCCAGAGCCCCGGCCGCGTAGCCGGCCCGCGCTAGGCTGGCGCTAGACAGTGTTCGGCCCGCTCCCGAAGCGGAATCCGACGGACTTTTCACGGTCAGCATTCAGCCTGTCAGGGAGCAGGTCAGAGTAGTGGGGACCGAACAGGATCCGACCGATGCCCGCCTCGCGGGCATCGAGCGACAGTACTGGATCGACCGCAATATCGCCCTCCAGGACGCCGAGGCCTGGCTCGCCGAGTTCGGCGACGGGGAGCACGGAGCGACCGCGCGACGGCTGCAGGTTGTCGTCGCGGCCGTGCGCATCCGTCGCGGCGACCCGAGTCAGAGCGCCGTTGACGTGCAACAGATTCTGAGCTGGGCGGAGCAGCACGGCGAGCTCGCCCTGCAGTCGCGCTGTCACGACGTGCTCGGTTCCGTGTTCGAGATGGTGGGCGACCGCGCCCTGGCCTTGGAACACGCCGTCGCCGCGAACGACCTGCTCGAGGAGTCGGAGGTTCCACTCATGCGTGCAGCCGCCCGCAAGTGCCTGGCCGACGCGCTGGGCTCGGCCGGGTCCCTGGACGAGGCGCGCCGCCGCTACGACGATGCCCTCCGCCTCGTGATCGATGACCCCGAGACCATCATCCGCTACAACATCCTGAACAATCTCGCCTACACCGAGTACCTGGCCCACAATCAGGTTGAGGCCCTCGCGGCAGTGGAACAGCTGATCGGCCTGTCCGAGGTGGGCGACCGGCAGATCGGCATGTACGCCCTCGACACGGTCGCGCGCGTCTACCTGACGGCGGGGAGGCTGGACGAGGCGGAAGCGAAGCTGCTGCCGGCGATGGACCCGGCCGTGGGCGACCTGCATCCCGACGGGTCCGCAGTGGCTCTGGTCACGCTGGCCGAGATCTATCGCACGCAGGGCAAGCTGGCCCGGGCGCAGACCGTCCTCGACCGGTGCCGCGAGCTGTCCCAGCGGTTCGGGCTCACCCGCTGGTCGACGGAAGCGGCCAGGGAGCAGGCCGAGATCCATGCGGCCAACGGCGCCTTCCGCGCCGCGTTCGAGGCGTACCGGCACTTCCACGAACAGTCCGAGGCGCTCGGTGCGAGCGAGAACGAGTCGCGCGGGCGCATTCTCGATGCCATGTTCCAGACCGCCGAGTCCCGCCGAGAGAGCGAGCGGTATCGAGAGTTGGCTGAGCGCGATCCGCTCACCGGGCTGCACAACCGCCGGTTCGTCGATGAACATCTCAGCGCCGCGCTGATGCGTCTGCGCGAGGGTGGGCCGAGCGTGGCCATCGCCATGGTCGACCTCGATCACTTCAAGCGCATCAATGACACGCTGTCGCACGAGGTCGGCGACACTGTGCTGCGCGAGGTGGGCAGCATCCTGATCGCTGCGGCGGCATCCGCGGCCGACGGCATCGCCGCACGCCTGGGCGGCGAGGAATTCCTGCTGATCATGCCAGGCATCGACGCCATCGAGGCGTACCGGCGTTTCGAGGCGGTCTGCCGCTCGATCGCTGATCACGACTGGTCGCCGATCACCGGCGCCCTGCCGGTGACCGCGAGTCTCGGGATTGCCCTGGCGCCTGCCGACGGCCAGCAGAGCTCGGACCTGCTGCGCGCCGCCGATGTGCGCCTGTACGTGGCCAAACGTGACGGTCGCAACCGGGTCGTTCACGCCGCCATCGTCTCCACGTCGACCCCGGAGGCGGAACTGCTCGCGGCCCGATGACCGCGGTGGGTCGGGCTTTGCGGGGGTCGAGCGCCGGGCGCTCGAGCTCGGCGAGACCCCGGTGACCCGAACCTGCCGCTCGCCCGGGACATCCGTGGCGGCCCGCGCCGGATGCTCCCGTCTAGAACGCGCGGTCGAGCTCGGCGTCCCGTGCGGACTGGCCGGTCGCGATGGCCGCGGCGACCGCGGTGCCGATCGCGCCGGCCTCGGCATCGAGGCGGATGGTGAAGCCGAGCCGGGCAGCCTCGGCTGCGCGCAGCTTGGCCGCCGACACCGGTCGCACCTCGCCGGCGAGGCTGATCTCGCCGAACGCCACGGCCCCCTGAGCGATCGGCTTGTCCTTGAACGCGGATGCGATGGCGAGGGCGATGGCGAGGTCGGCGGCCGGTTCGGTGAGACGGATGCCGCCTACGGTCGACACGTAGACATCCATGCTGCCCAGCCCCGACAGGCTCGCCCGGCGCTCGAGCACAGCGAGGAGCATCGCCACCCGTGAAGAGTCCACCCCGTTGGTGACGCGGCGGGGGTTCGGAGCCTGGGTCTTGATCACCAGAGCCTGCACTTCGACCGGCATCGCCCGGCGGCCCTCGAGCGCCACCGTGACGCAGGTGCCGGACACGGGGGTGGAGCCGCGGCTGAGGAACAGCGCGCTCGGGTCGGGCACCTCGGCGATGCCGTCGCCGGTCATCTCGAAGCAGCCCACCTCGTCGGTCGAGCCGAACCGGTTCTTGAGCGCCCGCACGAAGCGCAGCGCGCTCTGCCGGTCACCCTCGAACTGGCACACCACGTCGACGAGGTGTTCGAGCAGGCGGGGCCCGGCGATCGAGCCGTCTTTGGTGACGTGCCCGACGAGCAGGATGGGCAGGTTGCGGTCTTTGGCCACCCGGATCAGAGTGGAGGCCACCTCCCTCACCTGGCTGGGCATGCCCGCAAGGCCGTCGGAGAGCGAGCTGGCCACCGTCTGCACCGAGTCGACGATGACGAGGTTGGGCTGAACGGCGTCGATCTGGCCGAGGATGGTGGCCAGGTCGGTCTCGGCGGCGATGTACAGCTCGGGTTGCAGCGCCCCGGTGCGCTCGGCCCGCAACCGCACCTGGCTGACCGATTCCTCGGCGCTGACGTAGAGCACGCGGGATTTGGCGGCCGCTGCCTTGGAGGCCACCTCGAGAAGCAGTGTCGACTTGCCGACGCCGGGCTCGCCGCTGAGCAGGATGACCGAGCCCGGCACGATGCCGCCGCCCAGCACCCGGTCGAACTCGGCGATGCCGGTAGGCCAGTGCGAGACGGCCGTGGTGTCGACGTGGGTGATCGGGCGGGCGACGCCCGCGCCGGTGACGCTGGCCGGCTTGAGCGCGCGGGCCAGGCTCGCCTTCTCGGTGGTGTCCACCACGGTGCCCCACTGCTGGCATTCGCCGCAGCGGCCTGCCCACTTCAGGGTGGTCCAGCCACACTCGGTGCAACGGAAGGAGGAAACGGGTCTGGCCATTCTGCGAGCCTAGCTCGGGCCGCTGACACCACCCGATTCCGAAGTGTTCGCCACCGGAGTCGACGTGGGATCCGGCGCGGGGGAGGGCAGGCCGACCGACACGGTCGAGGGCAGGCCGGCAGGCGCGTGTGCGGATGAGGGCAGGTCGACAGCCGCGTTGGGGGCATCCGGCCCGGCTAGGGCGGCAGGCCGGATGCCCCGCACCAGATGAGCGCTCAGCGCCGGAACGAACGCCTCGGCCCAGGCCCGGTAGCCGCGGTTATTGGGGTGGAACAGGTCGCCCGCGACATGCGTGGCGACGCTGCGCAGCCCGAGCCGCTTCGTCGTGGCGTGGAGCGGCACCACGCGTAGCTGGTGCTCCGCGGCCACCTGGCGGATGATGCGGTTGGCGACGGCGACCATCCGTTCGTTGCGGGGCAGGTGGAAGCAGGGTAGGTCGGCGACCAGGGCGTGCGGGGGCAGCGCCGCGAAGACCTGCCGGATGCCGGCCTCGAAGACGGCGGCGTCCCAGAGGGCGATGTCGTTGGCGCCGATCGCGACCGTGACGATGTCCGGGGTGAGCTTCACGAACGTGGGCAGCTGGTCGCGCACAGCCAGTTCGACCGTGGCCCCCGACACGCTCAGGTTCACCACGCGCACCGAGCGGCCGGTGGAGAGACGGATGTGGTCGGTCAGGATTCCGACATAGCCGCGGTGCGGGGAACTCGCCCCGATCCCCTGCGCAGCACTGTCTCCGATGACGGCGTAGATCAGCTCGCCCTTGTCTTTCGCGCGGGCGCGCCACCAGAGAGAGTGCACCGGCAGGGTCTCATTGAGAATCACCGAGCTCTCGGCGATGCGACGCTGGAAGCCCCGGTAATTGATCACGGCGGCGGCGCCGAGGCCGGCCGCTGTGGCCAGGGTTCCGGCAGTGAGGGCAAGGGAACGGAGCCTGTGGTTCGCGGTGATCACCCGGTGAGAATACCGCTTCGTGCTGGGTTCTCGTCGTTCAGGTCGTTCAGGGTCGTTCGGGGCCGTTCAGACACGGATGTCCGCCGCCGCGATTCGCGCAAGGCCCCCGATTTCAACTAAACTCTCCCCCGGTACCGTGTCCGAGCGGCCGAAGGTGCAACTCTCGAAAAGTTGTGTGGGGGAGACTCCACCGTGGGTTCAAATCCCACCGGTACCGCCACAGAAAACCCCCTGCAGCCCAGTGTTTCATTGGGAAGCAGGGGGTTTTTTCTTGTCCGGAATGACCCAGCGGTAACGCAGCGGTAACGGAACATTTGGGAGCGGGTGTGAGCAAGTGTGAGTTGAGGCGCGCGGAGTGTGGTGACCCACGCGACTGCCGGGGAGCCCGCACCTTCCTGGCGACCATCTTCATGGTGCGCTGTGGCGGCTGGAGAGCAGCCGTTTCAATGTCCTCGCATCGATCACTGCGAGGCCCTACGTGTCAGGGTGAGTTGAGGCCAGTAGCTCAGAGCAAGTCCGCCGTTTGACGTAGGGCGAGAATCAGGAAGTCCCACCATGTCCAGCCCATCGTTGATCGCCGTGCGCGACGATAGTTCCAT